>JANRKT010000017.1:0-29501 GCA_033763355.1 Chitinophagaceae bacterium
CGTTTTGCCGGTTCGGTAGCACTCTTTGGTTCTATGCTGCGCGGCTCAAAACATGTAAAAGCCGCAAGGTGGGATGATGTGCTCAGCATGACCAAAGAATCAATGGACGAAACCAACCCGCTGCACAAAGAATTTTACGAATTGGTAAACAAAACCAAAAAGATTTATACGCCCTTAAAGAAAAAGAAGAAAAGGGGAAAAGAGGAAGATGAGGAGTAGCTCACGAATTTTTGAATTTACTTTCCAGACAATACCGCTATCACCCAAACATCTCTTTCACCTTATCAAAAAAACTTTTTTCATTTTTTTCGGGCTGGGGTTTAAAGTTGGGTGAGTGCTGCATTTTTTCAAGCATTGTTTTTTCTTCAGCGCTTAAATGCTGGGGCGTCCATACATTTACGTGTATAAGCTGGTCGCCGCGTTCATAAGAGTTTATTCCTGGAAAACCTTTGCCTTTCAGGCGGAATATTTTTCCGCTATGTGTGCCTGCAGGTATTTTTATTTTTGCTTTTCCATCAATGGTGGGCACTTCAAGGTTGGCCCCAAATACAGCGTCAGTAAAAGAAATGTGGAGGTCATACACCACATTCAGGCCATCCCTTTGCAGGTGCTCATGGGTTTCTTCTTCTATCAGCACAATCAGGTCGCCTGAAGGGCCGCCTCTTTCACCGGCATTGCCTTTACCGCCCACACTCAGTTGCATACCTTCCTGCACGCCCGCAGGTATATCAATGTTTACCGTTTCTTCTGCGTACACCCTTCCTTCGCCTTTACAGGCAGGGCATTTGTTGGTAATGGTGGTTCCTTCGCCATTGCAGGTGGGGCATGTGGTTACGGTTTGCATCTGCCCTAAAAAGGTATTGGTTACTTTTCTTACCTGGCCGTTGCCGCCGCAGGTGCCGCAGGTTTGCACAGCATTCTTATCTTTTGCACCGCTTCCATTGCAGGTATTGCAAACTACATATTTTTTAACCTTAATGGTTTTGGTAGCGCCTTTGGCTATCTCTTCGTAATTCAGTTTGAGTTTGATGCGAAGGTTGCTTCCTCTTGTACCCCTTGCACGTCCACCTGTTTTTGTTCTTCCTCCGCCACCGCCAAAGAAACTTCCGAAAATGTCATCGCCGAAAATATCCCCGAACTGGCTGAAGATATCGTCCATAGACATATCCCCATGTCCACTGAAACCACCGCGGCCGTTACCGCTTACCCCGGCATGGCCATACCTGTCGTACTGGGCACGTTTATCCTGGTCGCTGAGTATTTCATAGGCTTCGGCAGCTTCTTTAAATTTTTCTTCGGCAGCTTTATCTCCCGGGTTGCGGTCAGGGTGATATTGCATGGCCACCTTGCGGTAAGCTTTTTTTATTTCATCAGCCGATGCGCTTTTTGAAACCCCAAGTATATCGTAATAATCTCTCTTCATGCAACTTGCCCCAACGGGAAATTTTAAAAACTGTATTTAGAATATGATTGCCGGATTAACTAACAGGTTGTGATCACCATTACCCCCTTTAGGGGCAATGAGGGTTATTTTCCTACTACTACTTTTGCAAAACGGATGATCTTGCCATTAAGGTAGTACCCTTTCACTAATTCATCCACCACTTTACCTTTCATTTTGCTGTCAGGCACTTCAATTTCGGTTACCGCTTCGTGCTGGTCGGGATTAAATTCCTGCCCGATGCTTTCCATGGCGGTTAATCCTTTTGATTGAAGTGTGTTTTTAAGTTTAATGGAAATCAGCTGAACACCTTCTTTCATTACATTGACTGATTCGGATTTTTCCATTTGCTTTTCTGCACGTTCAAAATCATCAAGCACTTCAAGCAGTGAAGTGATTACTTCCTTGCCTGCGGTCTGTATCAGTTCAACCCTTTCTTTGGCGTTGCGGCGTTTATGGTTTTCGAAATCTGCATAAAGCCGAAGGTATTTTTCTTTTTGTTCTTCTAATTGTTCTTTTAATTTCTCCAGTTCAGATTCTTCCGCAACTGCTTCATTCAGGTGTGACGTGCCTGCGATGCTTTCGTCAGTATTAATGTCCATTGCAATATTGTCCTGTTCCGGCTTTCCGTTTTCAGGTGTTTTCATCTTTTTTTCTGACATATTTTCTAAAAATTTCGGGCAAAGATAGGTTGTCAAATGTTAAGCCAATCCCCTTTATAAGCCAAAATGACCGTGAAACCTTACGGTTAAACGGTCATTTGCAGTTATTTTTCATAAATCACTCCCCTTCAAGCTTTTTGTACAGCCAGATGCCCCCGAATACCACGAAGATCAGCCAGCCTACCCAGGTTACAAAAATGCCGAGTACCAAACCTCCTAAGGCAATGATGGCAAACAGCAGCATGTTACCTGAGCCGAGAAAATTCTCTTTGCCAAGCTGCTTTTTCTTTTCCCATTTGGAAGCCATTTTTTCCAGGTTCTTCATTTTCTTTTCAGAAATATCTTTCACCACGCCTTTTTCAATCATCTGGTCTGCCATATTTTTTACCAGTTGTTTTGCAGAAACAGGCGCTGTTATCCCTGCATCACGGTTTTGCTGCTCCAGTTTAGTGAATTCTTCTGAAGCAATCTGGTTCAACTGGTTTAATTTTTCTTTTTTCTGTATTTCAATGGCAGGCTCTTCCGTTACCTGTATCCCGTTATACTGAACTATTGGTTCTGCAATTTTATTTTCTGCTGATATATGTTGTTCGTTTACATCTTTAATCGAATTGCCTTCTGCCACATCAGGCGCTTTTACTTTACTCTGGTAACTGAAACCGGTTATTTTACGGGAGCAGGAAGATGTAATGATCACGGCCAGTAAGCATGTGAGGGCAATAAGTGTAAAAGATGAATTTTTTTTCATAGCATTTTTTTTAAAAGTAACAATTGTTGCAAAATTATAGGGTTGCAAAAGCAAATTATTTTGCACAGCGCTAAACTTTACCTTTGCCGGGATGATAAAGGCATTTCTTAAAAGAAAGATAAGTAACAGGGTGCTCAACGGGCATCCCTGGGTTTTTGCCAACGAAGTTGAAAAAACAGATGGCAATGTAAAGGGTGGGGAAATTGTTGAGTTGTTTACACACGATAAAAAATTTTTGGGCAGGGGCTACATTAATCCGCAATCGCAGATCCTTATCCGTTTGCTCACAAGAAAAAAGGGGGAGGAGGTAAATGAGAATTTTTTTTATCAGCACATAGTAAAGGCATGGAAGTACAGGAAGAAAACGGGATATACTGAAAATTGCAGGTTGGTATTTGGAGAAGCGGATGAATTACCCCAGCTTATAATAGATAAGTTCAATGATTATTTTGTAATTCAAACACTGGCTTTGGGGATTGATGTGTGGAAACCAGCTATTGCAAAAGCGCTTAATGAGATATTTAAACCCAAAGGAATTTATGAGCGCAATGATGTGCCTGTACGTGAACTGGAAGGGTTGCCGCAACAGAAAGGGTTTTTGTCTGCGCCGTTTGATACCAACATCATCATCAGAGAAAATAACCTGCAGTTTCATGTTGATATTGCCAACGGGCAGAAGACCGGTTATTTTCTCGACCAGCAGGATAACAGAAGGGCTATTGAACATATTGTTAAAGGGGCTGATGTTTTAGGAGCATTTTGTTATACGGGAACTTTTGAAATACATGCGGCGCATTACGGGGCAACATCTGTTTTGGGACTTGATATTTCAGAAAATGCCATTGCACAGGCAAAGCGCAATGCCGCATTAAACGGTTTGGAAAAAATTTGCAGTTTCAGCGCCGTAAACGCTTTTGATGTATTGAAGCAATGGACAAAAGAGGGCAAACAATGGGATGTGGTGATGCTTGACCCGCCTGCATTTACCAAGAGCCGTGATAACATACAAAAAGCTATAACGGGGTATAAAGAGATCAACCTGCGTGGCATGAAGCTGACAAAGCCAGGAGGTTTTCTTGTTACTTCTTCATGCACGAGCCTTGTGCAGCCTGAAATGTTTTTGCAGATTATAGAAATGGCGGCAAAAGATGCAAGACGAAAACTAAGGCAGGTTTGTTTTAAAACACAATCAGCTGATCACCCTGTTGTATGGGGATTAGAGAATACACAATACCTTAAATTTTTAATTGTGGAAGTGGAGTAAATATAAAGTGTGAAAATTATTTCTCAACCTGGAACTTTCCGGATTCGATCACCTTTCCATTTTTGTCTTTCAACTGGAAGATGTAAACGCCCCTTGTAAAGTTGGTGAGGTCAACCTGTGAGCGTGGATTGGGCTGCTGCAGGTCAATTACTTTTTTACCAAGAAAATTAAATACCAGGAAGCTGTAATTTTTATCGTAACCTTTTTGAAATTCGAAATTGATGAATGTAACTGCAGGATTGGGATAAAACTTTATGAATTTAACCGGAGTGTTAGAAGATGGAACAGGCTGCGACTGACCGTAGCTGCTCACCGTAAAAAATAGTGCAATAAAGAATATAAGCGTAAAGTTTTTCAACATAGTAAAGGTATGGATAACTCCTCTAAAATAATACGCAAATCCTGTACCTGCAAACCTTTTTCATTATTTTTTAACCGAACTAAAACAGTTGAAACACAGTGGCTGAAGCACAGTAACTTGCACTTAATTTAACGGGGAAAGGCTGGCTTGTATTGCCCCGAAATCAGGAAGTTCCCCGGCATTTTCAAGTACTTCGGCATATTTCACAATTCCCTCTTTATCAATAACAAACGCTGCCCTTTTTGACACCCCTTTCATTTCATATCCGAAGGTTTCGTAAAAAGCGCCGTACAACTTGCTTATTTCTTTATTGAAATCTGCCAGCAGGGTAAAATTAAGCTGCTGATCCTGCTTGAATTTTGCAAGCGTATAAAGCGAGTCAACAGAAATGCCTATCACTTCTGCGTTAACTGAATTGTATATGGTGATGTTATCCCTTACCATGCACAGCTCTTTTGTGCAAACGCTGGTGTAAGCCAGGGGAAAGAAAAGCAGCAAAACATTTTTGCCTTTTAAATCACTGAGGGTTACCTTTTTCTTTTCAGAACTGAATAAACTGAAATCCGGTGCTGGCTGACCTGTTACTATTGTCATTGTACTTATTAGGTGTTAAAACATAAAAACAACCTCAAAGTAAATTTTGTTCTTGCTTTTGTGAAAGAAATAATTTCAGAAACAATAATGTAAAGCAGTATCAGCTTACAAAGATTTAAAACTTCGGACAGCGCAATTTTTCTTTTGAAGAATTATCCTTGTTTACATAAGCAATGTAGGACAGGGAAATTTCAGTTCCGCCCCTTCCCTGGCTTGCTGTGGTAAGTTTTGAAATATTAAAATCGTAACTGAAAGCCACTGAAAAAGGATAATAATCCAGTTTTGCAACAGGTATAAAAGCGTCTTTATATCTCATGTATCCCCCGAAATGGACAGTGTAGGTAGGTACATCTTCATCGCCAATTTTTCTTGAATACATTCCTCCGCCAATAAGCTCTCTGTATGGCCCCTGGTGGCTGTAGTCGCCATGGAAAGTAACATAGGACATCAGGTCCATGTTAATCTTCAATCCACCGGAAAGCACCCATTTGGGAAGGTGATTGATGTTTTTATAAAATGCATTAACCGGTTTGGTAACGTGGTGGTAAGCAGCTCCGATAAAATAATTGTGCTGTTCATCAACTCCAAGCGTTGAGTTAAAAGTCATTCCCACGCTGGCATCAATAAAAGAATAATTGGCATTGAAGGTTTCCCCGTCCGGCAGCGAGCCGTTATAACCAAACCCATCATACTGGTTGTTGGTAGTGACTTTTGAACGGTCAAGCCTTCTGCTTACAATGCCACCCATAAAACCAAGTGATAAATAAGAGTTGCGCTGTGAGCTTACTGCTTTATGATAGTTAACAGCTGGAAGAAACTGCGTGGTGGTAAGGGCCACGGTGCCGGCTTTATCATACATCATCTGAAGGCCTACAGTCATAAAATCATCACCTTTGCCAATACCAAATTTATAATCACCATTTAACGACCCGGTCTGATAAGGAAAAGAGATACTGCTCCATTGGTTGCGGTACACACCCTGAAGCCTGATATCTCCATCAAACAGGCCTGCAAGGGACGGGTTACGGAGCAAGGGGGCTTCAAAAAACTGTGAGAAATGCAAATCCTGCGCTGTTGAAGAATTTGCAAAAAACAGCAGGAGCGCCGCTGCGCTTAAGCTGTAACAAAACTTTGCGATGCATTTTTTTACGTGTCTCATGGTTTAAGGTTTACCTGATCAACGATACGTCCCCTTTAAAGGTGAGGAGCGTATTGTTCTCACAGACTACATCAATAATGTAAACGTAAACATCAGGTGTCAGGCGGGTTCCTTTAAATGTACCATCCCATCCTGATGAGGCATCATTGGCATTGAAGTTTTGTTTTTCAAATACAATTTGCCCCCAGCGGTTAAATACGCGTAAGGCTTTGATGGCGCTGATACCCCTTCCTCTCGGATAAAAGATATCATTCATGCCATCGCCATTGGGGGAGAAGGTATTGGGTATATATAAATTTCCTTTGGTGCAGGTTACAAAAACAGTTACAAAATCTGTTGCAATACAATTGCCGTCGTTACTTACAGTAACAGTATATGTAGTATTAACTTTTGGTGTTGCTACCGGGTTGGGGCAAACCGTACAGCTTAAACTTGCAGCAGGCGACCACAGGATGTTTGTTACATCTGCCGATGCGTTGGTATTTAACTGTAAAGACGAGCCAACGGGAATAGTAAGGTCGGGGCCTGCATTTACTGTTGGTATCGGGTAAACGGTAACCGTAACTGACCCTGTAGATGTAAAGCAGTTTTTATTATCACGTCCGGTTACTGTATAAGTAGTGGTTGTTGCAGGCTTTGCAACAGGGCTGGCAATATTGGCATTGTTTAAGCCTGTTGGCGGATCCCATGAATACAACTCAGCGCCTGTTGAAGTAAGCTGTGCAGTCTGGCCGACACAGATTACGGCATCAGGTGAAACAGTTACAGTAAATGGTTGTTTCACAAATACCCTGACGGAATCCGTTACTTCACAGCCAAATCCTGTTATGCCCTTTACATAATAAGTTGTATTTACAATTGGCGAAGCCAGGGGGCTTGGGCAATTGGTACAATTAAGGTTGCTTGCAGGCGGCTGCCATTGGTATGTTGCTGCGCCTGTTGCATTCAATTGAATGGTCTGGCCAAGACAGATTGTGGTATCTGCCCCTGCATCTGTAACGGGTAACGGATGTATGGTAACATTTTTAATTACGGTATCAATACAACCACTGCTGTTGGTAACATACATCTGCACCGTATAATTTCCTGCAAGCAAATAATTCTGTGGAAGCGGGTTTTGTAGTGTGGAAGTTTGCCCGTTGCCAAACGACCAGAACCAATCCACTATGGTATTATCAGGCACCAGTACCACACCATTGAAATTGAGTGTGGCAGGTTCACACGCTTCCGTTAATCCGGCAATATCTGTTACCGGTGAATTTACAAGTTTGATGTAAGCAGGAACAGTAACAGATTCCGTACAGCCGAATTCGGTAACCACCGTTAGCATTACATTAAAATCTCCCGGTGTTGTGTAAGTATGTGATGGGTTTTGTTGGGTTGATGTTGCCCCGTCACCAAAATCCCAGAGCCAGTTGGTTATCCTGCCATTGGTTATGGTAGAATCGGTAAACTGCACAATCCCCCTGTCGCACAGTATTTTTTTGCTTGCCCCGAATTTAGGGATAATGCCTACTACTTTTACCGTATCAATTCCACTAATCGGAACACGGCATCCAGTTGCATCTTGTAATATGGCTCTCGGGAGATAACTGCCCGCTACGTTATACGTATATGTTGTGTCGGTACCTTTGGTTTGAAATATAATGCCATTGTCAAAATCCCAGATTACACTGTCCACACCTGTTGTTACCACATTAAAACTCATGTCAAGCGGCATACAACCACCATTGGGTGTATAACTTATTGTTCCATTGGGCCCGAATACCCGGATAGTTCTTGTAGATACATCAGTACATCCGCCGGGGCTTGTTACTGTTAATCTTGCGATATAAGTGCCAGGTAACGTATAGAAATGTGTTGGGTTAGCCAATGCCGATGTACCACCATCCCCAAAATCCCAGCGGATGGTTTTATTGTAGCTGCCAGTGAAAGTAAAGTTCACAGCAAGTGGCGGGCAAGTGCCAATGGTATCACTTAAATCAAAAGTTGCCACTGGCCGGTCAATAGTAATTGGCTTTGTAACTGAATCAGAACAGCCATAAGAATCAGTTATACGGAGTTTTACATTAAAGGTGCCCGTATTAATGTATGAAAGAGTCGGGTTAAGCAATGTGGATGTAAAGCCATTACCAAAATCCCAGAAATTACTCACTATACTGCCGGTAGACTGATTGGTAAACTGAATAGGTGATGACGGACAAGATGAGGTATCGGATTGAATATATGCTGCTTTGGGATCAGATGTTCTTACCAGGTTTACAGATGTAACACTGTCGGCACAACCACTTGCATCAATAATTTTTAATTTAACAGTATAGATGCCTGCATTAGGGTATGTATGCTGATATGGGGCATTATTAATTGTATCAACCCTGCCATCGCCCCACGTCCAGATTTTATAAATGATGTTGTTAACCCCGTCAGTGGTTGACAGATCATTAAAGTTTGCAGTAAGCCCTTTACATCCTACTGTATTTGTGGCATTGAAGCTTGCAAGAGGGCCATTTATGCGAAATGGCTTTGATGTTGTGTCCTTACAGCCGTTAATATCGGTTATAATTAACCTTGCTACAAAATCTCCTGTATTAGAAAAACTGGTACTTACAGTTCTTGGTGCAGGAACAAATACGCCTGATCCAAAATCCCAATCATAACGGCTGATATTAGTATCTGCACTATTGATTGTTCTGAAATAGGTGGCCTGGAACCTGCAGGTAGGGTTGGGGTCAATTACAAAATCTGCAGTTTCAAAAACGATTCTAACCTGTCTTGTTAAAACATGAGTACAGGATCCATTGGTTGCAGTAAGTTTAACATTATATATCCCGGATCCGGCAGGATATGTATGAACCGGATTTAAAACTGTGGAGGTGTTGCCATCACCAAAGTCCCACGAAATGGCCTGGTAATTCTTCGACAGGTTGGTGAAAGTTACCTGCCTCCGGTTATTACAATCCACTGCAGAAGTAAAATTGGCTACCGCTCCAATAACGCGTATATAATTTGTTTTTGTTTCCAGGTCGCTGCATCCGTTATTAAACGAAGTCAATCTGACAGTATATGCGCCTGTATCCTGATAAACGTAAACGGGGTTTCTAAGTGTGCTGGTTCCGGTAGGCCCGCTTCCAAATTCCCAATACCATTCATCAACCGGCGCAGGGGTTAAATCGGTAAAAGAAACATTTTCGCCCACACAAACAGTAAGCGGGTTAGCAACAAAATCTGTAGCAGGAAGTGTGCCTACCCTTACACCGGGATTGAATACAAGCGAATCCTGGCAACCGCCATTGGTTGTAATTCTTAATTTAACAGTATATGAACCAACGGCATTATAAGTATGAGAAGGATTAGCGGCGGTAGAAGTAAATCCATCTCCAAAATCCCAAAAATAGGAAGCTACACCATCAATGGAAGTAATATTTGCAGTTGGGGTAACAGTCAGTGGCACACATCCTCTTGCAGGTATGCCATTTACCCTCAAAACCGGAGGTATAATTCGTATATATCCAATCCTTGTAAAGGCAGATTGGCAGCCTGCTGCATTTGTTACAGTAAGCCTGACGTTAAATGTATCTGCTCTCGTATAGGTTTTAATGGGGTTTTGTTGTGTTGATGTGGTTCCGTCGCCAAAGTCCCACAACCAGCTTACAGCACCCGTTGACTGATCCTGGAAATTTATAGTAAACGGGGCACGGCAACTAATAACATTATTAATTGCAACAAAATTGGCAACAGGTGTATCAATTACATGTATAAGCCTGGTTACATCATCAAAACAACCACCGAAATTATTGCTTAGTGTAACCGTATATGTACCAGCAGCAGTATAAGTTTTACTTGCATTTATTGCGTTAAGTGTTGTGCCATCGCCAAAATCCCAGACAGAACTTGAGGGATTAGGTACTGAGAGGTTCTGAAATCTTGCGAGCTTTCCCAGACAGACAGTGTCCGGCCCAGAAAAACTAGATTGCACATTGCCAATAGTAATTGAATTGGACTTGCTGATTGTATCTGTGCATCCGCCACTGCTGCTTACTATAAGCCTTACAGTAAAGTTCCCGCCTGTTGTATAAGTATGAACGGGGCTTTGCTGTGCGGATGTTTGTCCATCGCCAAAATCCCATTGGTAAGTTAAAACAGCGGGACCTGTACTTAAATTATTGAAAAGGACATCTGCCGGGGGTTTACAATCACTTGGCGGTGCATTTGTGAAATTTGCAGTTACGCCGTTAGGGATAACAATATATTGTGTCTTGCCTATGGTTTGCGAACATCCAAAACTATTTGTAACCCTTAATGTAACATTAAAGTTTCCTGCTATCCTGTAAACATGACGGGGATTTTGCTCACTGCTTATATTGCCATCGCCAAAATCCCATTCCCATGATGTAATGGTTCCTGAACCGGCTACAGACTGATCAGTAAATTGAACAGGAAAAGGGAAACATCCTGTTGTATTATTGGCGGTAAATTCAGCTGCAGGCAAAGCGTGTACGGTAATGTAATTTGTTCTTATTACAGAATCACTTCCGCCTGCATTGGTTACAACAAGTTTTACAGTATATGTACCGGGATTGAAATAAGTAGTTACAGGATTTTGAAGTGTGGTTATTGTTCCGTTGCCCAGGTCCCACCTGTATGATGCAGGGTTGCCGGTTGACAAATCAGTAAACCTGACCAGTAATGGAGCACAGCCCGATGTGGGGCTCGCTGCAAAATTGGCCGTGGGTTGTGCTGTTAGGGTTGATAAGCACAAGGTAGCACATATCAGCAGGTGTATCTTTTTCAAAGGTGGTTCAGCCTTTAACAGGGGATTAAAGATAAGTTTTCTAAAGGTCATCTCTAAGTAAAATTGAATATATTTAAGGATACAGTGTAAGGATAAAACGAAGCCTGTTCGGCAAGCGTTGTATATTAAACTGTTAGACAGGAAAAAAAGTATCCTGGAGGAAAGTTTTTACTGAGAAATAATACCAGGTTTTGTGCAGAAAAGAGGGCCCCATTAATATAATATACCAGTTATTTTTTTACAAGCTTTAGATAAGCTGTTCTGTTTGTGTTGGTTGGCCTTGCCTCAACAAGCGTAAAAGTATTATTGATAATTTTCCAGGTATCGTTTAGCCTTTTCAGTGTGTCATTTCCTGAGGGGAAGCTGGAAAAAATAGTCATGGCCGAGGGGTCCCCGAGCCAACTGCCATCTGTAGTGGCCGATGATTTAATACCCTGTACAGTACCATTTTCATAAAACTGGAATTCATAACCCGTGAATTCAGATGAAACATCCACGCTGTTTTCAGTAAAACCCTGCACAATCCAGCGGCCGCTGGTCATGGCTTCAATAACAATATTTTTTTGTATTTCTTCTTTTTTCTTGGCGCAATGGGCAATAGAAATAGCTGTAAGCACAAGCATTAAAAAAAAGTTGGGCGAATAGAGCTTTTTCATAGCAAATGACTATTGGATTCAGGGATAAATTGCTGCGTATTTTCTGCTCAGGTATTCCACAAAATAAGAACTATCTAACGGCCGGCCTGTGTATTTATTGCACAATTCCTCACTTGTATAATACCTTCCGTGCTGATATACACATTGTTGCAACCATATTAACAGCCTGTTAAATGAAAGGGTTGAGACATCATCAGCAAGCCCTTGTATAGCTGTCCGGGCGGATTCAAATAACTGTACTGCATAAAAACTCCCCAGGCTATAAGTAGGAAAATAGCCAAAACTCCCATGGCTCCAGTGTATGTCCTGCAGGCATCCCTGTTTATCATCTGGAACGGTTACGTCAAGATTTTCACTGTATTTTTCATTCCAGTACGCCGGAATATCATGTGTCTCCAGTGAGCCATCCAATAAACCTTTTTCAAGTTCATACCGGATCATGATATGAAAATGATAAGTCAGTTCGTCTGCTTCAGTACGGATAAGCGAAGGCTGTACCTTATTGATTGCTTTATAAAATTCTTTATCAGTTACTCTATTTAACTGCTCAGGGAAATGGTTTTTTAAGCGGGGCAAAAGCGCCCCGCAAAATTCATGGCTCCTGCCAATACAATTCTCCCACAACCGGCTCTGTGACTCGTGTATGCTGAAGGAACAGGCTTCGCCAAGCGGCAACCCATATTCTTCTTCAGGCAGTCCCTGTTCATAAAGGGCATGTCCCCCTTCGTGTATGCAGCTCCATAGCATTGAGGTAAAATCCATTTCATCAATCCTTGTGGTTACCCTTACATCTTTTGAATTAAAATTAATGGTAAACGGGTGTTCAGAAATATCCTGGCGGCCTGCTTTAAAATCATATCCCATCAGTTCAAGCACCTCTAATCCCAGCTTCCACTGGGCATTTTTATCAAAATGCTGATGAAGGAATGCATCATCTACCTGCGGTTTTGAAATTATTTTATCCAGTAAATTTTTTAATGGCGCTTTCAGGTCATCAAATAATTTATCAACCAGTACAACGGTGCAGCCTTTTTCAAATTCATTAAGCAGGGCATCATAAGGGTGATGCTGGTAACCGAGTATATGTGTTTCTTCTCTTTTTAATTCAACCAGCCTGGATAGTTCTTTCTGCATAACAGCAAAAGAATTGTTCTTTCTTGCCTCAAGCCACACATAAAAGGTTTTGTTGACCTGTTCACTCATTTCACGTACGAAGGAAGGTGAATATTTTTTATTTTTGTTGTAATCTTCGAGTGTAAGAACAACATTTCTTTTTCCCCTGTCATCAATATCATTTCTCTGCACCAGCTCATTTAATAAATCACCCAACCCTTTATCAGTAAAAAGCCGGTGGGCAATTTCTGATAGTGTTGCAATCTGCCTTCCACGGGTTGCCGCCCCTTTTTCAGGCAGGTAAGTTTCCTGGTCCCATTGTAAAACAGCGCTGGAAAATTTTACATCGGCAATCTCCTGCATCTTTTCCCGGTAGGATGAATACAGGTCATTTGTTGAAGCAATATTTATCATGCAGGAACAGTTAACCCGATAAATATAAACAGCTTTCAGAATCCTGAAAGCTGTTCACAGGTTTTTATTCTTAAAAAAGAATTGCTTATTGTTTGGGGAAGCCCGGGTCTTTTTTTATTTCGTTGATCTGTTCAGTGTGCCTGCTGCTGTGTGCCGCAATAAAAAGCACCATCTGGTAAGCATCAATTGAGCCGATGGGTGTAGCTACAACGTGGTTGCGCATATCTTCTTTGGTAGCCCTGATGAATTTTATAATATCCGCTCTTTGGTAACGAAATGCTGTTAACGCATCTTCTACTGCATAAAATTTATGGTTACCGGGTTTCAATGGTTCAGGCGCCTGTGCCTTAACAGTACGGTTGGTAATCATTTTAATAATTTCCTGATCGCTCACTTTTATTTGGGCTCTTTTGCCGGGGTTGGCTTTTTCTTTAAGTGTGGTTTGTAAACTTTCCCAAAGGCCGGTTTCTGCAAGCGCTATGTGCTGCATACATTCCCTGATGGACCACCTGTCCGGCGGGGGTTTATAATTTAACTGCGGTTCCGAAAGGCCTTCTATACTTTTGAGCAGGGCAACACGGGTTTCGTCAAGGTAATTAATAGCTGATTTCCTCTCTTTTTTAGAAAGCAGGGCCGTAGGAGACAGAAATCCCATCAATACCAGCAGCACAGAGGCAAATACCATTTTTTTCATAAAGTGAAATTTCAGCAATAGCAACGAATAAAAAGGTATTAATAATATGGCAAAACAAAAAAGCTGTGCAAGTTATTGATAACCTTGCGGGTTTGCCCGTCTATTTTACCACAAAAGTTTCCCAGCCATCATAACGACCGTTGAATTTGCGGGCCAGTTCCCACAGGTAAAGGCAAATCCTGTCAATTTGGGTGTAAGATGGTATGTCATCCCGGAAAAGCTTCAGCTTATAGGGATATTCTCCGGAGCCGGGGTCATCATCAGGCTGGTGCGGAAATTTAAACCCCGATTCTTTTATTTCCTTTAAAAAAAGCTCCCTTGAAGTTTTTGTTTTAAAGTAAATGTTGTGATCGATTTGCCGGGCAGTTTTTAAGGCATCACCGTTTCTTTTGAGGTTGTCCACGGTCCTGCGGTTTTGAATCCTTTCCATTTCTTTATCCGGAGGATACAGTACCTCGAAATAGTTACTCCATTTCTTGTCTTCTTTGGCCTGGCAAAGCCATTGGTAAGATTCAAAATTTTTAAACGCTGTTGCTGCCGTAAATAGATAATCAACGGTATCAAGGGTGTAAAAATAAAATTCACGCAGGCCCCTTTGGGTAAACCTTCCGGCATACAGTGCGCCAGATTTTTGTTCCATATAATAAACCAGCGAATCTTCCAGGTTATCCATTACCGCAGCCTCTGATTCACCCGGCAGGCCATTGGTTTGCGGTTTGTTTATTTTGGTGCGGACGATGATTACAAAAGGCCTTTCCTTTTGAGGCGCTTTTTGTGCAAGCCCAAGATCAACTACAACAGATAGCGGTTTGTTGTTTACTTCCATCAGGTAAGTATCCCAATCGCCCTGTGCATTGGCGGTTAATGAAAGCAAAACTGGTAACAAATAAAAAAATCTCATATAAAGCAACATGCTGTTCGGAAAAGTCAAAGTAATTTCAATTTTCATAAACCAGCTAACAACTATGCAGATTGCCGGTATAATTAACTTTTTAGAAACAATTGCACCGCCTGCATTGCAGGAAGCATATGACAATGCGGGGCTCATTACAGGTTCCCCTCAATGGGAATGTTCCGGCGCAATACTGGCCCTGGATGCAACTGAAGAAGTTATTGAAGAGGCTATAAATAAAAAATATAACCTTGTTGTTGCACATCACCCCATCGTATTCAGCGGGCTGAAAAAAATAACGGGAAAAAATTATGTTGAAAGGGCCATTATAAAAGCCATAAAGAATGACATAGCCATTTATGCCATCCATACCAACCTCGACAATGTGATGCATGGTGTAAATGGTAAAATTGCCGCCCTCATTGGTTTACAAAACTGCAGGCCCCTTTTGCATAAAGAAGGTACGCTTAAAAAACTCTTCACTTTTGCGCCTGTTGACAAAGCGGAACAGGTGCGTAATGCCATTTTTACTGCAGGCGGCGGGCAAATCGGCAATTATTCTGAATGCAGTTTTAATGCAGAAGGAACCGGGACCTTTAAAGCGGAAAGCGGAGCTGACCCTTATGTAGGCGAATTGGGTAAGCAGCATAAAGAAAACGAAGTAAAAATAGAAGTAATATTTCCAGCTTATTTGGAGCATTTGATTGTTGGGGAAATGAAAAAGTCACATCCCTATGAAGAAGTAGCTTATGATGTGGTGAGCCTTTCCAATGTGCACCGGCAAATTGGTTCGGGTATAATAGGTGAATTGGCGAAACCAATGACGGAAGGAGAATTCCTGCGCCACATCTGCACAGTTTTCAGGCTTAAAATGGCGAAACATACTCCGTTAACAGGCAGCAGTATTCAGCGGGTAGCGGTTTGCGGCGGGGCAGGCAGTTTCCTGATTTCCAGGGCGCTGGCTTCCGAAGCCGGTGCATATATAACCTCTGATATTAAATACCATGAGTTTTTGATGCCGACGGAAAAATGCTGCTTGCTGATATTGGCCATTATGAAAGTGAACAGTTTACTGTTGATCTTCTTCATGACCTTTTGAAGGAAAAATTCCCTAACTTTGCTGCCCTTAAAACAACAGTGGATACCAACCCGGTACGGTATTTTGCAGGTTGAGCAGCATTGAGAAAGTTGAAAGGAATGATACCTGCATGACGGACAGGCAAAGGAAGATGCCTGATTAGATGTTGCCGGTCACATCCTGGGTTTAAAAAAGAAACTTCAAATTCATATATGGCACAAGTAAAAGAATACTCAGTTGAAGAAAAACTCACAGCCCTTGTGAACATCCAGAAAATTGAAAGCAAGATGGATGAAATACAGGTGCTTAAGGGCGAACTGCCCATGGAAGTAAGCGACCTGGAAGATGAAATACAGGGTTTACATTCAAGGGAAACACGGATTGAAGAAGAAATCAATGGCATTAATGAGTTTATCGAGCAAAAGAAAAACATTATTAAAGATGCCCAGGCTTTAATAAAGAAATACGAAAAGCAAAGTTCCAATGTAAAAAACAACAGGGAGTTTGAAGCCATCAATAAAGAAATTGAGATGCAGACCCTGGAAGTGAAACTGGCCGAAAAGCATATTAAAGACGCCAACGAAGAAATTGCTGAAAAAGCCAGGTTACTTGAAAGCGCAAAAAAAGCCATTTCAAATAAAGAAGGTAACCTGAAGCACAAAAAAGGGGAACTGGAAAAGATAATTGGCGAAACTGAAAAGGAAGAAAAAGATTATCACAAACTGGCACAGGAAGCCCGTGAAAGAGCAGACCATCGTTTGCTGGCATCGTATGAGCGGATAAGGAAAAATTACAGGAATGGTTTATCTGTAGTACCTATTGTCAGGGATGCCTGTGGCGGTTGTTTCAATGCCATTCCGCCCCAGCGCCAAAGTGAAATACGCCAGCGCAAGAAGATAATAGTTTGCGAAAACTGCGGACGTATCCTTGTGGATGAAGAATTGCACGACAGTGTGGAAACAAAATAATATTCAAACTTAAATTAATGTTGATAATGAAGCCGCTTTACTGTAAGCGGCTTTTGTTTTGCACTTAAATTTGGTTGGGCTGCTGCCCTGAATTATATAATTTGCTGCTGCTATTATTATGCTGAAAAAGCTCCGCATACAGAACTATGCCATCATTGAGGATATTGAAATTGAGTTTTCAGATAAGCTCAACATCATAACAGGAGAAACCGGCGCTGGTAAAAGTATTCTTGTTGGCGCCCTGAGTTTAATACTTGGTGAAAGAGCGGATACTTCTGTACTGCTGCAGAAGGAAAAAAAATGTACAGTGGAAGGCTTGTTTACTGCCCCAAACAATAAACAGGTAAGTTCCTTTTTAAAAGCTCAGGAGTTTGATGAAGCTGAAGAGGTCATTATCCGCAGGGAGATTGGCGCAAATGGTAAATCAAGGGCTTTTATAAATGACACACCGGCCAATCTTTCGCAATTGCAGCAATTGGCGTCTTTACTGGTTGACCTGCACCAGCAATTTGACAGCCTGCAGTTAGGTGAGGATGCTTTTCAGGCAGAAGTGCTGGATGCACTGGCGGCGCATGCAGAACTGCTAAACCAATATAAAACTTTATACCAGCAATACACCGGTTCACGAAAAAAGCTGGAGGAGTTAACACAGCAACAGGCCGGCGCTAATAAAGAACTTGATTATTACAAATTCCTTTACGAAGAGCTTGACCAGGCAGGCTTTAAAGAAAATGAACTGGAGGAACTGGAAACAGAATTAAAAACACTTTCCCATGCGGAGCAGATTAAATCCGCATTATCCAAAGTTTATTATGAGTTAAAAGAAAGTGAGCAGCCGCTGGTTCCGCAACTGAAAAGCCTTTTAAACCAGTTGCAGCAGTTAAGCGAATTTCATAAAGACCTGCCTGCTTTAATACAGCGCATGCAATCTGTGCAGATAGAACTGCAGGATATAGCAAATGAGTTGGATCACATCAGTGAATCAGTAAACATGGACCCTGCAAGGATGCAGGAAGTGAACGACCGTATGGCAACCGGGTATAAGCTGTTGAAAAAACACAATGCCCGCACAACTGCAGAACTGCTGGAAATAAAAAAAGGGCTTGAACAAAAGCTAAATAAAGTGCTGAACCTTGATGAAGAAATTACCCAACTTGACAAGCAGGTTAAATCAGTTTTTGATAAAGCCAGTCAGTTGGCATCACAAATTTCTGATAACAGGAAAAAGCAAATAGCCCTGCTTGAAAAACAGGTGGCGCAGTTATTAACACGTGTTGGTATGCCCAATGCCCTTTTGCAGGTGAGTTTACAGAAGGTTGCATTAAACCCGAACGGAACTGACGCAATTGAGTTTTTATTTGATGCGAACCGGAGCGGCCGTTTTGAACCACTAAACAAAGTAGCCAGTGGCGGGGAACTGAGCAGGCTGATGCTGAGCATTAAATCACTCGTTGCAAAATCACTTCAGATGCCCACGCTGATATTTGACGAGATTGATACCGGCATCAGCGGCGAAGCGGCAAAGCAGGTTGGCATATTAATGAAAGAACTCGGCCGGTCGCACCAGGTTATTTCAATTACCCATCAGCCGCAAATTGCTGCCAAAGCAGATACACATTTTTATGTTTACAAACAACCTGTAAATAGTAAAATCAAAACACATATGCGAAAATTGAGTGAACAGGAGCGGATTGAAGCTATAGCAAAAATGCTGGGCGGCGAAAACCCCACTGCTGCTGCTTTAGAAAATGCAAGGGAGATGGTGGGGAATTAATTTCCTGATGGCCACTGTTAAATAAATCTGTATGAGATGAAGTCACTATTGATCTTGCTTCTTATCCTCATTTCAGCGCTGCCGGTATATATAATAAACAAATGGCTTCAGCACATCATATCACCGCGAAAATCGCCTGCCCGTTTCCTGGCTTATATGGTTACAGCTTTAGCGCTTGTATTCGTTTATACTTTTTTATTGGTTGTATCAATAAAAAAGTTGTTCCCGCAGCTTAATTTATAACTCCTTATTTTTACCACCATTTTTAATTAGTCAAACTAACTTTTATGCCTTACCATTTTTTGAAGGGAAAAAAAGGGATCATATTCGGTGCATTAGATGAAAAATCTATAGCCTGGAAAACGGCACAGGTATGCCATGCAGAGGGGGCGCAGCTTGTGTTAACCAACGCCCCTGTGGCCCTGCGGATGGGGGAAATCAATAAACTGGCAGAGGCTGTAAAGGCCCCGGTAATTGGTGCAGATGTAACCAATATGGAGGACCTGAAGAAACTGTTTGAAGAATCTATGAAGCATTTTGGCGGAGGGATAGATTTTGTACTGCATTCAATAGGCATGAGTTTAAATGTGCGCAAAGGCAAACATTATACAGAAATGGATTATGGGTTCAATCAGAAAACCCTTGATATTTCGGCTATGAGCCTGCACAGGGTGTTGCGCACTGCATGGGATATGGATGCGCTGAACGAATGGGGCAGCGTGGTGGCACTTACTTATATTGCAGCGCAACGGGTGTTTCCGGATTACAACGAAATGGCAGATGCCAAAGCTTTGCTGGAAAGCGTTACCCGCAGTTTTGGTTACCATTATGGCATTAAAAAGAAGGTAAGGGTAAATACCATTTCACAGTCTCCTACACGTACAACAGCAGGCAGTGGTGTTAAAGGATTTGACGGCTTTATTAATTATGCGGAAAAAATGAGCCCACTGGGCAATGCCTCTGCAGAAGATTGCGCCAATTATATAGTGTTGATGTTTTCTGATTACAGCCGCATGGTAACCATGCAGAACCTTTTCCACGACGGAGGTTTTTCTTTTACGGGTGTAACTGCTGATGTAATTCATCAAATGGAAAAATAAGTATGCACTGGATTGAATATGTGGGGCTGGCCGGCGCTTCACTATCAGCCATTACCTTTATACCACAGGTGTATAAGGCATGGGAAACAAAAAGCGTAGGTGATTTGAGCACATGGATGCTGCTGATTGTTTTAACCAGCGTGGTAATATGGCTTGTTTATGGCCTCTATCTTAATTTGTTACCGGTTGTTATAGCTAATTCGGTTATTTTGATTTTGTCATTCATCTTACTTTACTTTAAATTTACGTTTAAGAAATAGCGAATGCTTGCTGTACAAAAAGCCGTTCGGTTTGATTGCCGGGCGGCTTTTCTTTTGGTCAATGTTTTTGGGCCACAGGTCAAAGGGATTTTACGCTGCAGTTTCCCGCATTTAGGTTTGTGAAAATTAAATGTTATGCAACTTGTTTCTTCTTCCCGACAGGCCTATCTCGATTGGCTCAGGATTGCAGCCATTCTCGGAGTTGTATTTTTTCATGCCGCACAACCTTTTGTGGAGGGTGAAAACTGGCATATTACCAATAAAGAAAGAAGCGACCTGTTCAGCGAATTCAATTTCTGGCTCTCACGTTTCCGTATGCCACTGTTATTTTTTATTTCAGGTGCGGTAAGTTATTATATGCTCATAAAATATGATGGCAAATATTTCATTAAACAGCGGTTTCTCCGTTTGATGATCCCCCTGTTATTCGGGATGCTTGTAATAGTGCCCCCGCAAATTTATATGGAAAGGATTGCCAGTGGGTATAAAGGAAGCTATTGGCAGTTTTGGCTCACCATCTTTGAGGGCAGGCCTTATCCCAAAGGAAACACAAGCTGGCACCATCTCTGGTTTATACTCTACTTGTTTGTTTATGATTTAATCAGTGTGCCGCTTTTTAAATGGTTGCTGTTTGGAAGGGGAAAACGGTTTACGGAAGAAAAACTCGGATGGCTGGCGAAAGGGAAGAATATTTACCTGCTGATGATACCGAGCATGGTGGTTTATGCATCAATGATACTGAAGTTCCCCACCAGCAACGATCTGGTTAATGACTGGGCTATGCTGATTTACTGGTATCTTTTTGTTATTCTTGGTTATTTGGTGATGTGCAATCAGCAACTGGTAGAAAGCATGGTGCGTAACCGCAGGTTTTCCATGCTGCTTGCATTTGGTTCACTCATTTTCATCAATTATTTCCGGTGGAATGATATAAGGCCATCGCAAACATTAGGAGAAAACTGGCAACAGCATCCCCTTACTTATTTATACCTCGCCGTTTATCCGCTGATTGCATGGAGCTGGATCATGATGCTGGTAGGATATGTAAAAAAATACGCAGACAGGCCGCACCGCATTCACAAATATGTAAATGAGGCCATTTATCCTTATTATATTTTGCATCAAACAGTTATTGTTATTCTTGCTTATTATGTGGTGCAGGTGCAGGAGTCTGTACTGGCCAAAAACCTGTTTATTGTTTGCCTCACTTTTGCGGTTTGTTTTTTTATTTACCACATTTTTATCAGGCCTTATAATATTGCAAGGGTTTTGTTTGGCATGAAGCCAAAGAAAAAGCAAAAAAATGTTGCAGAAGCAGAAACCTCTCCTTCAGCAAATGTTATGGCTTCTGCTGTTTAAATGTTGTAACTTTTCAGAGGCATGAAATTTTTCGAAAAATATATCTTCCCCGGGTTGTATGGCCTGCTGGTATATGCCACCATCAGGGTAATTAATGATACCGTTTCGGAATCTAAATTCTGGGAACGTGACTGGACAATCAATGCAATAGAAATTTCCTGTTCAGTACTGGTGGGGTATTTGCTGTTATTTGTATTTCAGAATTTATTCAGGAGGTTTGATCATTCAGCCGACCGAAAGATCAGTTATAAAGTAATTTTAAAAGAGCTGTTATGGGTTTTTGCTTTAACGGAGCTTTGTGTAAATGCAACCATTACCCCCATGGCAGCGCTTACAGATGACGGGCTTTCATGGGGTGATGTGGCCATCATTAATATCATCCCGTTATTGTACTGCCTGATTTTTTATGCACTCAGAAGAAGCAATACGTTGCTGCGTGCCTATGTAAACAGCAAACTGCAGCTTGAAAAAATTAAAAACGACAGCCTCCAGACAGAACTGAAATTCCTGAAGGCGCAATACCACCCGCATTTTTTATTCAACGCACTTAATACCGTTTATTTCCAGATGGATGAGAATGTAAGTGAAGCAAAGAAAACAGTGGAGAAATTTTCGGAACTGCTGCGTTACCAGTTGTACGACCAGCAGCAAACCGTACCCATCAGCCAGGAAATACATTACCTGCAGAATTTTATTGACATACAAAAAGTGAGGACATCAGAACGCCTGCAATTAAAAACGCATTTTGATGCTTCATTAAACGGGCAACAGGTTTATCCTTTATTGTTTCTCCCGCTGGTGGAAAATGCCTTTAAATATGTAGGAGGAGATTATAATATCTGTGTTGAGGCAGAAGGCAGCGGCAACAGCATATCTTTTTCAGTTGAAAATTCTTTGCCTGCTGAGCCATTGCCCGCAAAGGGAAATGGGATAGGTTTGGAAAACCTGAAACGAAGACTTGAATTGCTTTATCCCGGTAAACATGAGCTGAGTATTGAGAAAAATGATACTTTATACAAGGCGTCAGTAAAAATTTCTTTGCAATGAATACCACATCTAAAAATTCCCCCTTTAGAGGGGCAGGGGGTATTAAATGCATTATAACAGATGATGAGCCCCTTGCAAGAAAGGGGCTGCAGGGCTATGTGGAGAAAGTTGATTTTCTGGAACTGGTGGCGGTTTGCGAAGATGCCATCCAGCTTAATTCTGTTTTAAAGCAGCAACAGGCTGATTTGATTTTTCTTGATATTGAAATGCCTTATGTAACCGGTATTGATTTTTTAAAGAACGAAAGCCATCCGCCAAAAGTAATTTTTACTACAGCATATGAGCAATACGCCATCAAAGGCTATGAACTTGATGTGCTGGATTACCTGCTTAAGCCCGTTTCATTTGATCGCTTCCTGAAAGCTGCAAATAAAGCTTTTGATTATTTTAAAGGCCGCGAAATAAAGGAGAGCGATTTCTTTTTTGTAAAAACTGACAACAAACTTGAAAAAGTAAATTTTGCAGAGATACTTTTTGTGGAAGCTATGGAAAACTATGTGGCCATTTACCTGGCGGGTAAAAAGCTTATTACCCATTCCACTTTAAAATCCATGGCTGAATCCCTGCCTGCTGACAGTTTTATTCAACCCCATAAATCATACCTCGCCAATATCAATGCCATTCAGTCAATTGAAGGTAATATTCTTCACATTGCATCATACCAGGTCCCTGTAAGCAAATACCTGAAAGAAGAAGTAATGGAAAAGATTGTAAACAAAAGGCTGCTGAAGAAATAATCTCAATAAAAAAACCTCCCTTGGGAGGTTCCTTCATTCTTATTAGGGTTAGTGATAAAAATCAGTATTCATCTTCATTAAAGAAAAAATCTTCCTGGCTTGGGTAATCGGGCCATATGTCATCAATGCCTTCATAAATCTCACCTTCATCTTCCAGTTCCTGCAAGTTTTCAATTACTTCAATAGGGGCGCCGCTCCGTATGCAATAATCAATCAGCTCATCTTTTGTTGCGGGCCATGGGGCGTCTTCAAGATAGGATGCCAATTCAAGAGTCCAGAACATTGTTGTTTTACCTTTTAATTTTTCGCAAAAGTAGCTGTTAAACTGAAACTACCAAATCCGTTTTTACCCAACGGTTGAAAAGGAACGGGCACTGCTGAGTTTTTATTGCCTGTGTTTTGTTAAGCTAACCTGCAATCCTTAATTTTCAGTTTCTTAAAGACAACGGGGTTTACATGCTGGTTGCAAGGAATATTATTAAATCTTACGGGAGCCTTCAGGTATTAAAAGGCGTTGACATCTCTGTTCAGAATGGTGAAATTGCCTGCATAGTTGGTTCTTCAGGGGCCGGTAAAAGCACATTGCTCCACATTCTCGGCACTTTGGATTATCCCGATGCAGGGGAGGTTTACCTCGGTAAACAAAGGGTTGATCAGTTAAAGGGAAAAACGCTTTCAGCTTTCCGGAACAGGCATATTGGTTTCATTTTCCAGTTTCATCATTTGTTGCCGGAGTTTACAGCCATTGAAAATGTATGTATCCCCGGGTGGATTGCGGGACGGAAAAAAAAAGAAGTTGAGCAAAAAGCCAGTGAACTGCTGGAAGTACTTGGTCTTAAAGAAAGGCTGGAACATAAACCCAGTTCACTTTCAGGCGGCGAGCAGCAAAGGGTAGCCGTTGCAAGGGCGCTTATCAACCAGCCTGAAATAGTTTTTGCAGATGAACCAACCGGCAACCTCGATTCGGCCAATGCAAAAGAACTGCACCGGCTTTTCTTGCGGTTAAAGGAACAATTTGGCCAAACATTTTTAATTGTTACCCATAATGAAGAACTGGCTGAAATGAGCGACCGGGTATTGCATATGAAAGACGGTAAGATGGCAGCCAGCATGCATTAAGAAGCCGGGTATTGAAAATTACGCTAAATGTTAAATGGCAAAATAATAAGTATAGGCAAAATAGCATTGCCATCGGGTTTCACACCCTGGGCTTCCAGGGAATTTCTTCTGCTTTTAACAGGTGGGAGGTGAAACGGGCCAGCACAAATAAATAATCACTTAGCCGGTTAAGGTATTTTAAAATAATGGGGTCAACTCCGGGGGCAGACATGCTTTCCGGTTCAAGCCTTACACAGCAACGTTCCGCCCTTCTGCAAACACAACGTGCAACATGAAGTGTGGATACAGTAATGTGCCCGCCTGGCAAAACAAAATGCTTCATTGGCGGCAGGGCTTCATTCATTTTATCCATTTCTTTTTCCAGCAGTGCCACATCGCTTTCTTTCAGATCTGGTATTTTCAGTTTGGGTTCTTTAACGGGGTCGCATGCCAATGAAGAGCCAATCGTAAACAAACGGTCCTGTATTTCTTTCATTACATCACTTACCTGTTTGTCATTCAGTAAATCCCTGCATAAACCAATGTATGAGTTGAGTTCATCAACCGTTCCGTAAGCTTCAATACGCAGGTGAGATTTAGGTACCTTGGTTCCCCCAATTAAAGATGTGGTGCCTTTGTCGCCGGTTTTGGTATAAATTTTTAAAGCCATACCATCATTCCTCTGAGGGAAGTTTTATAAATCATTCAATGTAAACAAAAGTAAACAAGATTAGTGCGGAAAGCAGTAAAGGAGGGGTCAAATTTTCAGGATACTGCTACCGGAACTTTGGGCGATTTAGGGGCATCGCTTTCTACCATGCCGTCCCTGAGCCTGATGATCCTTCTTGCATAATTTGAAATATCTTCTTCGTGTGTTACAAGCACCACTGTATTTCCTTCAGAATGGATCTTGCCGAAGATCTGCATGATTTCATAGGAAGTTTTGGTATCCAGGTTACCTGTGGGCTCATCTGCCAGGATGATAGAAGGATTATTTACCAATGCCCTTGCTATTGCTACACGCTGGCACTGTCCGCCTGAAAGTTCATTGGGTTTGTGGTGGCTCCTGTCGGTTAAATCTACTTTTCTCAGTACCTCCATTGCTATTTCATTCCGCTGTTTCCGTGGTATCCCTGCATATACCAGCGGAAGGGCCACATTCTCCAGGGCGCTCAGCCTGGGCAGAAGGTTAAACTGCTGAAATACGAAGCCGATTTCTTTATTCCGGATCTCAGCAAGGTCATTATCAGGCATTTTACTTACATCGTTGCCATTGAGGATATAAGTGCCTGCGGTGGGGGAGTCAAGGCAACCCAGTATATTCATCAATGTACTTTTACCTGAACCGGATGGCCCCATTAAAGCTACATATTCATTTGTGAGTATATTCAGCGTAATGCCTTTTAACACCTGCAGTTCCTGCTTACCCATAAAATAGCTCTTACGGATATTTTCAAGGTGTATGACTGAGTTCATCATGTTTGCGTCAGGTATTTTTAAAGCGCACAGCAGCCGCTGTCCGCCAGCTAACTATTTTTTTATCACTTTGGGTACGGTAAAAAAATCATTGGTATGTGCCGGTGCGTTTTTTAAAGCTTCAGTTTTACTGATTGACCCCTGCACCACATCATCCCGCAATACATTTACTTCATCGCTCATATGCAGAAGCGGTTTAACACCCGCTGTATCTAGTTCATTTAATTTTTCTACAAATGCAATCATCTTTTGCAGGTCATTCTTTATCTCTTCTTTTTCGGAAGGGTTGAACTCCAGCCTTGCGAGGTGGGCAATTTTATCAACCAGTGAATCTGTTACCTGCATAGCCAAATATATCAGGCAAAAATAGCAGAATAGTTGATTCAGGGTGCATTTTTTGATGAAAGGCTCGTGGAAAAGACGGCTGTTGCCAGTCAGCGGTCTGCAGTCACCAGTCTGCAGTCATTAGCCTGTAGCTGGTACGAGGCTGCAAACTGCACACTACAAACTTTTCCTCTATCTTCGCCGTCCTGTTTCAGGAAGATGTATGCAAAAAGGTAAAGAAATAGTAATGAGCGGCATCCGGTCAACGGGTATGCTGCACCTTGGTAATTATTTCGGGGCGCTCCGTAATTATGTGCGCATGCAGGAGGAGTATGAATGTTTCTTTATGGTGGCGGATATTCATTCCCTCACCACCCATCCTGATACAAAGGAATTAAAAGCCAATGTGCACAGGGTACTGTCTGAAAATATTGCAAGCGGCCTGGATCCTGATAAAGTGGCTTTGTATTGCCAGAGCCACATTCACGAAACATCTGAATTGTACCTGTACCTGAATATGCTGGCGTATAAAGGGGAACTGGAAAAAACCACAACATTCAAGGACAAGGCCCGCCAGCAACCCGATAATATAAATGCGGGGCTCCTTACATACCCTGTTTTGCAAACAGCCGACATTATTTTGCACAGGGCTTCACTTGTACCTGTGGGTAAAGACCAGGAGCAGCATCTTGAGATGGCCCGCAATTTTGCCAACAGGTTCAACCACCGGTATGGAGAAGTTTTTCCGGAACCACATGCCTTTAATTATGGTGAGGAACTGGTAAAAGTGCCCAGCCTTGACGGAAAGGGCAAGATGAGCAAAAGTGAGAACCAGTATGCCACCATTTATCTTTCTGATGATGATGAACTCATCAGGAAAAAAGTAATGAAAGCAAAAACCGACAGTGGCCCGCCAGCACCGGGTACACCCAAACCTGATTATATTGAAAACCTTTTTTTGCTGATGCAACTGGTAAGTGATAATGAAACAACAGCTAAGTTTGAAGCAGATTACAGCAACTGTGTGATCCGGTATGGTGATATGAAAAAGCAACTGGCTGAAGACATGATACGTTTTATTTCGCCTATACGTGAACGGGCTGAAAATATCCGTAAAGATGAAAAATACCTGAAAGAAGTAATGGAAAAAGGGGCGGAGAAAGCCCGCAAAAGTGCACGTGAAACCATGCAACTGGTTAGGCAGGCAATGGGGCTGAACTATTATTGATTTTTATTGCCTTTCTGGGTTTTGGATAAATCTTTTCATTATTTTGTGCCGCCGGATGATACCTCAAAAAGAATGGGTTTTAAAAGTAAGTACTGATGGCAAAATCAAAAAAACCGAAACATATCGCTGTTGCGGGAAATATAGGCGCCGGTAAAACTACCCTCACCGAATTGCTCAGCAAACATTACCGCTGGATACCCCAGTTTGAAGATGTGGACCACAACCCCTACCTCATGGATTTTTATGAGGACATGCCAAGGTGGAGCTTTAACCTGCAGATTTTCTTTTTAAACAGCCGCCTGAACCAACTGCTGGAAATACAGCAGGGTACCGAAACCGTAATACAGGACAGGACGATTTATGAAGACGCCCACATATTTGCCCCCAACCTGCACGAAATGGGCCTGATGAGCAAACGTGATTTTGACAATTACTTCCAGTTTTTTCAAACGCTCCGGCAAATGGTGCAGCCGCCGGATTTATTGATTTACCTGCAGGCTTCTGTGCCCACACTGGTGGGGCAAATACAAAAACGCGGAAGGGAGTACGAAGAAAACATCCGCCTTGATTACCTGAAACGCCTGAATGAATTTTACAACAAATGGATTGAAGGATATAAAGAAGGCAAGCTGCTCATTATAAATATTGATAAGAACAAGTTTGCTGAAAACGAAGAACACCTCGGAGAAATTATCCGCAAAATTGATTCCCAGTTGTACGGGTTATTCTGATCTTCATTACATCTTTTTACAGGCGCTTTACCATCATTGATGTCTTAGCAGGCATTTCAATACCGCCGAAATGAATAGATTTGTGTATGCACGGGTCAATTCTGGACAATGCTCCTTTCCGGTATTTTAAGCAGCCTTTTCATTTCATCCTCATCATTTTTTTCTTTCTCCTGCATGGTTATGCTGAAAACAGTGGGCTTGTAAGCTTTAAGGATCTCATTTTTTTGTTCATCATATTAGTTCCGCTTTCATTATTGTTGTTTGCGCTGAACAAAAAAATACTGAAGAGCAGGTTTAAGGCAGGCATCTTTACTTCGCTGCTTTTAATGGTGCTGTTATTTTACGGGGTTATGGAAGATTTCTTAGCCGGTCACCCTTCGCTTTCGGCAATGGCACGTTTCAGCAGGCTTTTGCCGCTGACCCTGCTTGTACTTGCCGTATTATTTTTCCTGATAAGAAAATCGAAGCTTTCTTTTCACAGGATCTCCGTTTTTTTATCTACGCTTTTCTTTATTTATATTATTGCAGACGCCGGTTCCCTGCTTTATCAGCTTGTTTCAGGTAAAAAACCTTCTTTACATACCGGTAATGAAACAGCAGTTAACAAGTGTGATACCTGCAGCAAACCTGATATTTATCTTGTATTGCTGGATGAATACTGGGGTGCGGAAGGGTTGAAGACATGTTATGGATATGACAATTCTGCTTTTGAAAATTTCCTGAAAGCAAAGGGCTTTCATGTCGTTCCTTCTGCATACAGCAATTATTCCTATACGCTTTTTTCCATGGCATCCATGCTCAATATGGATTACCTGAATGGTTTCAATAAAGACAGCATGGACATGGGCTATGGTTATAACCTTGCAGTGAAAACCATTTCCTCAAACTACATGTGCCGTTATTTAAAGCAACAGGGTTATGCAATAAATAACCTTTCCATTTTCGATTTGCCCGGGGAGCCAACGAAGTATTACAACTCATTTGTGCCCCTTGGTGCCAACATCATTACCAACAAAACATTTTATAACCGGTTGCTGAAAACCTTATCTGTCTCCATGGCCAATAACCACAACTTAAGATGGATGCAGGACTGGGCGCATGGTAAAATTTTAAAAAGCAACAGTGCTGTAATGGAAGAATCGCTGAAGATAGCGGCGCAGGATAAGAAGCAACCGGCATTTACTTACGTGCACCTTATGATGCCCCATGTGCCCCTTGCGTTTGACAGCGCAGGCAACACGATGTTTGTAAAATACAATGCAGACAACTATCCAGTTGCAGGTTATGAAAATGCCTACCTGCAATACCTTGTTTATACAAACAAAAAAATGCAGGAATACATTACCAGATTACAGCAGGCCACCCATGGCAATGCCATTATACTTTTAATGGGCGACCATGGCTACCGTGGCCTCAACTGCAGTTATGAAAAGAAGATGCAGTTCAGTACATTGAATGCAGTCTATCTTCCTGATAAAAATTACAATGGTTGGTACAATGCCATGAGTAATGTAAACCAGTTGAGGGTTTT
>JANRKT010000018.1:0-18823 GCA_033763355.1 Chitinophagaceae bacterium
TGAAAACCCGGCGCCGAAACCCGCTGCAAGATTGGTGCTTTCATTTATGCCAATATGATAAGCATAAGTTGCAGCAGAATAAAAACGGTTGATATAACCTGTTTTGTAATTAACTACCTGCAAACCGATGCCATGATGCGGTTCTGATGCCGTATAATCTTCCCAGTATTGTTTCCCCCTCGGGTTCTCCCCCTTCAGTTCATAAGATGTAGCCGTGCCTTTGAAATCTTTTTTACCAATGGGGCCATGAACAGTAAGATAAAATGTTTGCGGGGCGCCGGGTATGCCCACCCACTGGTTGCGTATGCCTGCCTTTACATCAATATAATTTTCAATACCGCTGATGGCGGGGTTTACAATATAATTGTTCATGATGTATTGCGTATAATGCGGCCTTTGCTGGGCATGTGCTGCATACATTACAAACATTAAACAAATACCGGAATAAATTCTTTTCATGGCTTGCGCTTTATCTTAGTATGGTAACATAACCTGTTATCTTGTTGCGGCCATTCTTAGGATCAATTACGTAATAATAAGTGCCAACGGGTAAAGGCCTGCCGTTGGAGGTCCCATCCCACTGGTTGTTGTAATTAAATGCACGAAACAACAATTGCCCCTGCGGATTATATACTTCTAAAATGTTTCCGGGGTATGAATTGAGAAACTGTATCTCCCACCTGTCGTTGTACCCATCGCCATTGGGTGTAAAGGTATTGGGAACAACCGGTGTTTTCAGCACTTTTATAAATACCTGGTCTGATGCTTTACAGCCTTCCGGCGTTTGCACAGTGAGGATATAAGTAATATCTTCTTTAGGTGAAGCTTTCGGGTTAAGTACGGTTGGGTTATCAAGACCAGTTGGAGGTGCCCATTGGTAAGACACTGCATTTCCCCCGGCCGATGCATTGATTGTGATAAAACCGCCTTCGAGTATAACCCTGTCAGGCCCTGCATCTGCACGTGGAGTAGGGTTAACTCTTATGGATTGCTCTTTAAATGCGGAACAACCATTGCCGGCATTGAATGTGTATCTTATCACATGGGTTCCTGTTCCTGCTGCGGCCGGGTTAAATATGCCGGCAGCATCAATTGCTATACCGCTGAAAATTCCGCTGCCTGCAAGACCGCTTGCTTCTTTTGCCTGGGTAACTGCAAAAGGAACAGCCTCATTGCACACATCAGTCAAAGCGCTGAACTGAATATCAGGCATGGCATTAACACTGATTGTTTTTGAAACTGAACTGATACAGCTGATGCCTGAGTATGCAATGTACCGTATGTGAAATGTACGGATAGCCGGTGCGGAAAAATCAGGATATTTAAAACTGTATTCTTTACCGTAAGACGGGTCGTCGTCAATTGTTTTGCTGATGGGGTCATTGTTATAATCCCAGTAAATTTCCACACGTGTAATTTTCCCGAAGTTAACGGCAGATGTATTCCTGATAACAACTTCCCGGTTACTGCAGAGTTTGTTTTCATCATTTATGGTAAAATCAGCTTTAGGCCGGTCTCCATTAACAGTAAATGGTTTTGAAACGGTGCTGATGCACCCGTCTTTGGAAGTTACCATTAAAGAAACCGTATAATTTCCAGTTGCATTGTATTTGTGCACGGCGTGGCGCTGTATTGTTGAGCCGCCGTCGCTGAAAGTCCAGAGGAATGAAAACTGGTTTTCCGAACCATCTGCAATGCTGCTGCTGTTAACAAACTGTGCTGAAGCGTCGCTAAGGCAAACTTCGGGCAAAATAAAATCAGCCACAGGCAAGGGATTAACTTTAACCTGCTTTGTATATGCAACGCTTCTGCAACCCTTGTCTGTTTCTACTGTTAATGTTACATTATAAGTTCCATGTACCAGATAAGAATGTTTAAACAGTGTACCGGAAGTTTTTACATCAGATGTGCCGTCTCCAAAATCCCATGACCATTTTACTATGGTTCCTGCACCGGCCACAGAAGCATCTGTGAAAGCAATGTCTTTTGTTTCGCAGGAAGGAACAGAAGTGGTGAAATAAGGTATGGGCAGGGGCCTTACAATAAATGTTGCCGCCATTGTATCAGAATTACAACCTGAAGGCGCAATACCAAAAACCCTTACCGTTTTATTTCCCGCAGTTGCCGGTACAAACTTATAAGCTATGGTTTGTGTGCCGGGTGTGATATTATTGTAAATAACCGGGAAGCCATTTCCATCTGTATCAACATGAATACTGGTAAACGGGGTTCCGTCATTGCCTGATACATTCAGGGTTATTATTGCAGTATCCCCAAAACAAATTTCAGCAGGAAGAGTAAATGATGCTTTCGGCTGGGGTATAATTGTATTTACCTGTTTAATTGTATCAGCTGTGCAGCCATACACTGAAGTAACGGTGAGCTTCACATCATAAGGACCTGTTCCGGAATAATAATGAACGCCATCTTTAAGCAAAGACGTATTGGGGTTTGCCGCATTTGCATTCGGGTCACCAAAATTCCATAAATAAGTAAACTGGCTTTCTGTTCCATCACTGATGGATGACAAGTTTGTATAGTTTGCCAAACCACCCGGTAAGCAAATATTGCCAAAACCAAAATCAGCAGCAGGCTCCGGCCTTATAGTAATGTCCCGGCTGTACAAAGGACTCTCACAACCGGTATTGGTTACAGCTTTTAAGCTTACAGTATAATTACCGGCATTTGTATAGGTATGGGTCCTTGAAACACCGGTTTGTAATGTATCTTTTGCGCCATCGCCATAATCCCAATACCACATGGTTATAGTGGCGCCGTTATCAACAGTTGTGTTGGTAAATGTAACCGGCCCGTTTATACAAAGCGGTGCTGATGTTGTAAAAGCAGGTGAAGGCGTTGCTGAAAGCACAATCGTTTTTTTAGCTGTATCAGAAAGGCAGCCCACATCAGTTATTACTGCAAGTTTAACATTGTAATTGCCCGGGTTGAGGAATTTGTGTGCCGGGTTTTTTATATCACTTACCTGGCCATCATCAAAATTCCAATGCCAGCGGATAACAGGCCGGCCGGCGCTTTGAGTGGTGGCATCAAAAAAATGAACAGAATCCGCAAGGCATCCGTTGCTGGTAAAATTAAAATCTGCAACCGGCGGATCAAAAACCTGTAATTCGTATTCAATATCCTGTTCGCCACTGCAGCCATCTGCAGTTGGGTTAATGGCAACAACCGTAACAGGATAAGTTCCCGTATTGGCAATGGTATAAGAACGGTTGAGTTTATAACGGTATAAAGTTTTTCCGTCAACCACCCAGCTTGAGTCATACACCGGGCTGTTTAGTGTAGTATCGGGGAACAAACCATTAAACTTCCAGGTGATCTTTAAGGGCTCGTAAGGAAATACCATTGAAAAAGTAAACGGTGAATTTTTACAACCAGCGGGGAAATTAACTGTGCCATAAACATTATTAACGAGAACATACTGGTACAGGTCACGCAGGTTGGTGCCGGCAGAATAACCATAAGACTCAACCGGTGCAAAACCATATGCAATTGCATTAAAACCGGAATCGCATTTTACACGATGCGCCCCTTGTGTTACTGATATCTGTGCATAAGCAAATGCGGGGTCCTGAGGTACAGGCTGAAAATTGGTGAAGGGAACCCCATCAATACGGAAACTATTATAAACAGCCGGATCATTTTTCAAAACCACATTAAGGTAGTGAAGGTTGGTTCCGGGGTTTACCAATTGCATAGATTGCAGTGTAACATCGCTGATGGTTTGCTCAACCGGGTTAACATAAATCATCTCCGGGTCGCCATAACCTGTATTCTCCGCACATTGCTGTGTAGAAAAATACTGTGATACAAGAATGGGCTTATCAGACTCTATTACATTGGTGGTTGTTCCTGAAAACTCATAATAAAAATTGCTGGTATAGCTCCCATTGGGTATTACTGTGCCATTTAATGTTACCGTGGCTAATGCATCCGGCCTTATGATCCTGTAATAGTTTAAAGGTCTTGTAGCGCTGGGCGCTGTTACATACTTCCTGCCCCAGGTGGTTACAGGATATATCTGCTGGATAAAGTTATCTGAACTTCCCCCGTCGCATGGCAAAGATATTTTTCCGCTGCCGCAGAATACGGCAATCTTTTTACAGCCATTCAGGCCCGTTGCAACAGAACGTATCCTTGAACCGGTAAGGTCAGTGAGTGAAAGTACATTATATACCTGCCCTTTCTGAAGGTTAACCGTATAGGTATTGCCCGCCATCCATCCTCCGGCTGTAGTGGTTGAAGGTGTTATTTCAACTGTAGTGTTATCATCTGTGGCCACAACAAAAAACCAACTGTATGCAAGCCCCGCTTCATTTGACTGCTGGGTATAATTTACAGAGTAATATTCCCTGCCCAGTGTATTGGTAGGTAAGCAAAGCGTAGAACCTGAAACAGCGGAATTATAAATGTGTGCATAAGCAACAACCGGCCTGTCGGCTTTAATGTGTATGCCTTTATTTGAAAGTCCCTCCTGGTTAAGGCGTGCATCGTAAACACCTGTCTTCGGTATCAGCACTTCATAGACCTGGTTTGCTGTTACTGCAAACGGTGTGCTCCAGCCCAATCCCGGAATTTCCACTACCCCTGATGTGTTCACATCCGAAGTAATGTAAATCTTCATGTCCTGTGTATTGAACAGCGTACCGGCATTGTGCATCCTCACGTGGTCGCCATAGCCAAGCCAGAAATCTTTGCCTTTATTGGAAAAATCCTGTGCAGAAAGGCAGTGTACAAATAACAGCAAAACCTGCAGCAGAAAAAAACTTCTCAGTTTTCTCCTGCAGATCCGGGATTGATATAAGGGTAAGCTAAACATCTGTACGGATACGACTTTTTACAGGGTTACATTTCTGCACAAAATGATGCCAGGCGGTGCATCTTTTTTATGCTTATTGTTTAACAATTTTCTGCTGGTCCATCAATTCACCTTCGGCCCACAATTCAATCATATACATGCCACGCATCAAACGGGATGCTTCATTTACCTGCACCGCATTCAATCCCTGTTTCGCATCAATCCTGCTGGTGTACATAACCTGGCCGGCTGTGTTATAAATTCTCAGGTCAATTGCTTTTTTCTTATCGCTTTCAAACCTTAATTGTACAGGGCCCTGAAAAGGATTCGGGCTAAGCTGCATCTTCACCCCTTTTGCGTTGTCATTCAGGTTTACTTTCTTTAAAGCGGTATAAGTGAATTTGCCATCTATATCAACCTGCTTTAATCGGTACCATACCATATTACCATTTATATTACCAAGGCTGTAATCATTATACTGGTATGATGCCCCGTTTGCTGCATCTTCTTTGGCAAACATCAGGGCTATTGGCTTAAATTCAGCCCCGTCTTCACTTCTTTGTATTTCGAAATAATTGTTATTGGTCTCTGTTTCGGTTTTCCAGTAAAGCGATACACCATTCTTATTCCTCATCGCAGAGAAATAACTCATCTTAACAGGCAGGCTCAGTTGCCTTGTGATAGTCCCTGAAAACTGGCAACCATCAGACTGACTGACCGCAATAGATTGCGCCAGTTCTGTTATTTCACCAGTGGATGCAGACATTTTTATAAACCTGTCTTGTATGGTGCCGCTGTTTTCTGCACTTCCGTATCCATAAATAAAAATCCCGTCAAAACCAATCAGGCTGCCAACTGAACGGGTTGAAGCTGCCCCTATCTTTAATGCCGACCCGGTTGTTTTGTTTATTTCGTACAAGCCGCCGGTTGTGCCGTTAATATCGTTAAACCAGCCGTACAGTTTCCGTGTAATAGGGTCAAACAGCAAATCGCCAAATGTATCCCCGCTTCCCAATACAAAAGATCCTGTTAACTGAACAGAGCCTTTATATACAGGTACCCCTGAGGTAAGATCAAGCTGGTATATTATGCTGCTCCCTCCGGGTATCAGGTACATGATACCGCTGGTATCCACAACAGCGGTATTCCACCCGGAAACGGGAAGCTGCGGTATTGACCAGTTTTCAATATTACCATTGGCATGAAGCTTATAAACAACCCTTGATGAAGGCGTATGGCCCATGGCCCATATATATCCCCTGTAATAACCTGTGGCATTTAATAATAACCCATTGTAAGTTCTTATATCAACAGGGCTGATAACGCCTTTACCGGGAAATGTGAGTTTTGTTAGTACCGTATTGCCATTAACCTGTCTGGTGAGATAAAAACTGGTAGTGTCTTCAGCAAATGAACCGACCGTTGACTGGGCGAATGAAGTGGTGATGCCTATAATAAAGGCAAATACAGAAATTGTGAAATTCCTTTTCATTTTCTTTTTTAGATTTAGAGGTGTCGTAAACGTGAAAAGGGATTCCGTAGGACTGGGGGTTCAATTCAAATGGAAAGTGGATGGGTTAAAAGGCTTTTGAGGAATATGTGAGGATTTTTATCCTGAACAAAACGTACGGGCAGATGCTAAAGTCTTCGTATTGCCTGGTACAGGATAGACAGTACAAATATAAATCGGGTTTTCACGGCTGGCAATAGTAAAACTACTAATGACTGATTGCTTAATGGATTTCTTCTATTGGCTTAAAATCTTTTTTGCATTCCTTCCCTCGCAAAACAAAAGGTCTATAATACTGACGTTGGGCTGAAACCCTATCTTGTTTACAAACACCTGTGAATAAACTGGATACTCAGACGGGTTAACGTTAACATAAGTTGCAGGCCGGATGGTATTTCTTATATCTTTTAAATCCTCAATTGGAGGGAGAGCAGATATTGTTTCAACAGTGCAGGTAAGCCCCAGGCCCTCTACTATCCAATGGAAAAGCTCAATATTCCAGTCAAAAAGAAACTCATATTGTGTATTATAAAACCCGGCCAGTCCATCTTCATAAAACTCAAACCAGGGGGAGCGGTTGTATGCAGATGTAATGGCACGCCAGTGACGTAATTGCCACTTCTCCCCATTAAAAATCCTTACATCTTTCATCGGCTTGTTTTGCTGCCTGCCGCCTTCCACCGGAACACTCAGGTGTATCAAACCATTTGCAGATGGGATTATAGAACGGTTGCGAAAACTCATTTTTTTATATTCATCGTATAGATAAAATGCAACATGCGTTTCAGCTATTAAATTTTTAAATACACTAATTGGCGGTAAATATTGGCTTTCAGCTAACAACATTTGTATTTAGTAATTTTTAAAGTTCCTTCCAGTTAATAACAAATTTGAGGTAAACACGCGGCTTATTCATCATTTAAATTGAATTAAAAATTGCATACACTTTACATAATACATTCATAATGAGTTTTTATTAACCAATAGATAAAGCCAATGAATTTGTCTTTGGAATTTTTTATAGAAAACAACTTTTCATCTAATAATCTTAGTACTGTTATCAGGCGAATTTCTGCAAATTTCTGTTGCAATTTTTAATGCGCTTTAAGAAAATGATAATGGGCTATTGCGTTGATTCAGCTCTCCCCTACCAGGGTATTAAATAAATACAATTGCCCCAGGCACATGCTTTTTTAAACCATGGTATCTTCTAACCGGTATAAGAAAAGTTCAATTGAATTATATTAAGCCAGTGTGCAGCATCATTTAGCCGTATTTTTCAGGAAAATAAAGCTTGCTCCCCTCGTCCAGTCAACTGAAGGCTGCATCAAAACAGGGCCATAAGTAAAATTGTCCAGCAGCAACCTGCGGAACGGGCCGCTCATATCAATTTTTACATACGAACTTGTTGGAAATGACACTTTAAAAGGATGTGCCTGCATCCGGAAACCGGGCAATCCCAGCCTTACAGCCATATTATGTTCAGGCTGATTAAGGCTGTCTGGCGCAGTAACGGTGTAATAGTCAATTATACTTTGCCATTCATCCGGGTTAAGCAGGGATTTGGAAGGATAAAACCCGTATCAAGATAAACATCTGTTCTACCGGAAGGATAATTGCGGTTGTGATGTGCAAAAACCCCAAGAAATGGCCCCATTACCGGCAACACCCCTTCAGTCCATGTCTGGGCATCAAGCAATGAAGGGTCTGGTAACATATGATAGTTCTGGCAATACTGTTTTGCAAGTTTTTCGCCCTTTTTAATAGCTGAAACTGATGCTTCAGGCCCTGATTTATCTCCTTTGTAATTTTTGCAGGAAAAGAAAACACCCAGCGCTGCAAGGAAAGTTAATATCAGCGTAATGATGATCTTTAACCTGAACATAATACTTTTTAAAATCCACGCCTTAACCGGACGTTATTATTGCAAACCAGGCGCTGCAAATTTAATTATTGGGATTTCCCGGTTTTCCATTAATACCTTATAACACGTTTTGAGCCCCTGCTATCTGTTATTTCCACGTCAGAAATATTACCGGTTGTAATCATAAGACGGGACGACTGTGACAAAAAAGAGGCACCATAAGCTATTTCCCTCTTTTGCTGTGTTCCATTTTTGTATTTTATTACTGCACTGACATCAGAAGGCTGAAACCGGATGCAGGGGTACTCTTTCTTCAGTTGCAAAATTTTTAAAGGCCCCCTGTTTTGACTTGCAGCAAGCAGGCAGCTTTTACGAGTACCTTGCAGCATAACAAGCGCTTTTCCATTTCCGGGAATATATATCCCGCTTTCTGCTATTGTCAATGGTTTAAAATTGCCTTTGCCATCTCCTTTCAGGAACAAACCGTTTAATGCATCATATCGTCCAACAGGAACTTCGGTGCCGTAATCATTGCCATTTATCACAACATCCAGGTTGCCATCACCATCAAAATCTTCCGCTGTCATGCCGTTAATAACCGAAAGCTGGGCCTGCACCGGAAGGGGTTGCAAACTGAATTTGCCATTGCCATCATTGCGAACAAATGCAGATTGAAAAAAAGAAGCAGATAACCGAACGGCTCCCTTTCGCTGTTCTTCCGTTAACAGATCCGGCAATGCAGATAATGCATAGGATTTGTAATTTGGAAATTTTACTCTTGTACCAATCATTTCCTTTATCATATCATCCCTTAAATGGGCAGGAAACTCCTTTACCGCCCTCTGGTCTGCTGATGCAGGAAGAAACAGAGAAGGTACGGCATCGTAGCTGCCGTTATTGTCAAAATCCTTTGCCGTAATGTGAACCGGATATTTATCTAGGGCCCTGTAATAGGAATTTTTCCCGAGGTTACCAGCTATGTAATCTATGTCCCCGTCATTATCAAAATCGCCGGGAGCAAGAGAATTCCACCATCCAGTCTGTGACTGGATACCAGACAAGGAAGTAACATCTTCAAACACCCCTTGATTGTTCTTAAGAAAATTCAGGGGCATCCATTCCCCTGCCATAACAAGATCAGGCCACCCGTCATTATCAAAATCTGAGAACACGGCATCACAAACCAAGCCCCTGTTTAATAAACTTTTTGCCACCGTTCCGGTTATGTCAGTAAATTTTACTTTGCCTTTTTGCGTATCATTCCTGTAAATAAAACTGGAAACAGGTTTGGGATAATGCCTGGGTTCCACTCTGCCGGCAACAAATAAATCCAGGTCGCCATCTTTGTCAAAGTCTGCGGCCCTTATACAGGATTTGCTTACCAGGTTTTGAGGAAGCGCCGATGAATCATGTAAAAAATTCCCTTTGCCATCGTTTATGTAAAACCTGTCGCGGTAAGCATCGCTTTGCGGTTTAGCCTCATATCCCCCGCTAGCGATGTATAAATCAAGATCTTTGTCGCCATCCGCATCAAACAGCAATAAGCCAAGGTCTTCAGCATTTTTATTGGCCGCACTGTCTGAAGCGCCAACTAAGTTTTTTTGAATAAATTTTCCGTCCGCCTGCTGCAAAAACAACTGCGCCATATAAAAAAATGATCCCCCCGTTACCAGGTCATCCAGTCCGTTTCCGTCTATATCCCCTGCAGTCAGCGCCGGCCCGTATTCTGATAATTTATGTGGCAGTAACTTTTGAATGTTGAAATCAATATAATCCCTTTCTTTATGAATGTAGCGGATACCTGCTGAACCTGTTACTTCACGAAACAGCGTATTACCGGCAACAGCTTTATAAGGCCATGTATAATTTAAAGTAGCATCCGTCTTTTGAATTTTTAATACCTGACCTGCTTTTACGTTTTTCAATAATTGCATTTTACCATCCGGCCATTTTACAATAACAGAATCTGCCGACTGAACTTTTCCAAGGCCAAAATGGGCAATATTATGATGGGTTGAAAGATAACCACGGTATGGAGTATATTCATATACCTGCATCTTGCGGTTATCATAATATAGTTCTATCCATGCCCCAAGTCCCCGGCGATTCAGGGAATCTCCTTCCAATTGTATATTCAGGTAATGATTTACGCTATCGCTCAGTTCCCTTTCATTATTCCTGTAAAGTAAGGCTTCATCATTTATGTTATTTACTACAAGGTCCATGTCACCGTCATTATCCAGATCAGCATAAGCGGCGCCATTTGAAAAAGTCGCCTTGTCCAGGCCCCATTTACCGGTAACATTTTCAAAACTTAAGTCCCCTTTGTTTTTATACGCATAGTTGGAAATTTTAACCTGCGGTATTTGTTCCAGTATTTCTTTTGTTGATGCCAGCATGCTTGCCTTATTCCTGTATGCAATAAAATCATGGTCTGTAACATCCTTTGGGAAACCGTTGGTAATAATAATGTCCCGGTGACCGTCATTATCAAAATCGGTAACAACAGGTGCCCAGCTCCAGTCTGTTTCAGCAATTCCTGCAAAAAAACCAATATCGCTGAAGACCGGGGGCCCAAGTGAATCATTCGCCAAAATCCTTTGCCCCTGGTTGATCTGAAGGGTATTCCTCACATACTGGTACTGGTAACCATAATAGTCATTATTGAGGTATCGCTGGTAATTCAAAGGGTTTAACATCATCTTCTTCCTGAAATTATCTTCCGGGTTCATGTCCAGTTCAATCACATCATCCAGCCCGTCATTATTAATATCAATAACATCCTGGCCCATGGAGTTTTCGGCAGTGTGCTTAAAATAAGTGGTTACTTCATTGGTAAATGTGCCGTTGCGGTTGTTGATGTAAAGGATATTATTTGAAAGAAAATCGTTTGTTACATAAATATCTTTCCATCCATCTTTATTGATATCAGTAATATTTACCCCGTGGCCATACCCTTCAAAAGTAATTCCGGCTTCTTTGGATACATTGGTAAAATAAGGATGCTGCAAACTGTCGTTCCGGTCATTGCGGTATAACCTGTCGGTATTGGGATGCGAGCCATCTGTGATGATGGGCCGGAAGGTATTCGGAAACTGTTGCTTTACAATTTCGTTTACCAGCAGGTACATATCCAGGTCGCCGTCATTATCATAATCAAAAAATGCGGCCATGGTGGAATGTGAGTTATCATCTAAACCATATTCCGCAGCCATATTAGTAAACGAAGGGACACCCTGTTCATCAAGGCCTTTATTTATGTATAAGATATTTTCCCTTTTTACCGTATCACTGAGAATAGTTGCACTCACATAAATATCAGAAAGCCCGTCGTTGTTAATATCAACCACACTCACCCCGCGGCACCATTTGCCTTCTCCGTGTACTCCGGCAGCATCAGTAATGTCTTCAAACCTGAAATCTCCTTTATTCAGGTAAAGCTTATTGGAAACCATGTTGCCGGTAAAATAAACATCCTGCAGGCCGTCATTATTGAAATCTGCAATACCCACACCGCCGCCGTTATAAATATTCTCAACATCCAGTATGTTTAACGTATCGTTATCTTCAATCAGGTTATTGAAATGGATACCCGAGTGTGCTGAAGAAACTTCTTCAAAAAACTTTTTACTCCCGCAGCTTATAGCAGTAAAAATTATGGCAGCAATAAAGAAATACCTGATCATTTTGAAAATACAGTTGGGATATTTTAAAAGAACCGAAGTTAACCGATACCTGCAAACAAGCCGTAAAATTTAAAAAAGAAAATTATCCGTTTATCAGCAAAGGTTTTTTTACTACTGAAATACTGATTAACGCCACTTTATCATCTCTGCCCGGAGAAACATTCAACCACCCGTTTGTATTAGCATTAGTTTGCAGTATTTGTCCAGTTGTAAGATATGTCATCCCACTTTGCAAAGGTTGAGGGCAAGTTTAAATTCAATTTAATGGCTTTACAGCCACTATCCCGTAACGCCACACTAAAAATGATTCAGAATAGCCTGCAACCTAAATGGATAAATACAAAAAAAGTTTTTAACCTATAAGGCAAAGCCTCTGGACTATGTAAGGAAGAATTTGTATATAACAAAATCAAAGCAAGATATTTCAGCATATATATCTCCCTTTATTTTTGTTTATTTACTATTTCTTTCGTATTCTTGCGTTTTTATTATTCATCATGCATGCCAATCATCGCCGGGATAAAATACTTGAATTGCTCAGGGAAGACGATTCTGCCAAAGCGCCTGACTTGCCCGCAAATTTATGGAATAATAACTATGCCGATAATGACAGCAAATATGCCTTGTTTCGTTGTGGCAGCTGGGCCAGGTCCTCTTTACCCGATATACAGATCGGCACAGCAGTCGGAACAGAAAAAACTTACGGTGCCCTGAAAGACTGCACACCTGCATCGTCGTATACTTGTGACAGCATCAGCACAGATGCTTGTAAAGGCATTATCAAAGCTTATGTTGGTGAAGCCGAACTGACCAATGATGCATTGAGCACTTTTGGCAACAAGACAGTAGCACAAATTAACAACCTTCAGGGTTTGATGCAATATGTAAGCCGTAATGGGTTTGAACACCATGTGGTGATGAATGCAAATAAGACTGTACCCATATTGAAAGAAGCTTTTGAGAATTAGTTAAATTGGGAAGCCTGTTTACATAATTAAGTTATGACAGTAAAAGAGCTGCAGAAGAAATCAATTCAGTACAGGAAGAATATTCTTAAATATATTTTTCATGCCAATGCCGGGCATACCGGCGGCAGTTTGTCCTGCATTGATATATTGAATGTGCTGTACAATCATACAATGAATGTACACCCTGAAAATTTCAAATCTCCGGACAGGGATCGTTATATTCAAAGCAAAGGTCATTCAGTAGAAGCCTTGTTTGTGGTATTGGCTGACAAGGGATTTTTTCCTGAAACGGATTTGAATACTTTGTGCAAATACCAGTCACATTATATTGGCCACCCTACCCGCAAAGTAAATGGTGTAGAACAAAATACAGGTGCATTGGGTCATGGTTTGCCCATTAGTACAGGCACAGCTCTTGCGGCAAAAATTGATAACAGGAAATACAGGGTGTTTACTTTATTGGGCGACGGCGAGTTGCCTGAAGGCTCTAACTGGGAAGCAGCTTTAACAGCGTCGCATTATAAATTGGATAATCTCTGCACCATCATTGATCATAATAAACTCCAGATTACCGGGCCTACAGAAGAAGTTTGCAATACCAATCCTATTGATAAAAAATTTGAAAGCTTTGGTTGGGCCGTTCGTCATGTGGATGGCCATAATCTGAAGGAATTAAAAGAAACATTCGATTCGCTTCCTTTTGCTGACAGCAAGCCCAGTCTGGTAATTGCACATACTGTAAAAGGCAAGGGGGTAAGTTATATGGAAAATGTGCTGAAATGGCATCACGGTGTACCCAGCGAAGAACAATATAAAGAAGCATTATCCGAATTGGATAATGCGATGATAACTATACCAGATGATTTTTAAACCCCACTCATTTGGAGAGAGGGTCAGGAAGATGTTTTGAAAAAAAATCAAATTAATACTCAAAACAAAAGTCAAATGAATGCCAGCTTAAGAATTATTCATATTATTCTTTGTTTAACAGGTGTAAACGCTTTTGCACAAAATGTTACTGCTCCAAAAAAATCAACTACCATATTTTCAGAAGAAGTAGTAAAACCAAGAATGCGTGTCATTATTGATAATGACTTTGGCGGAGATCCTGATGGCCTGTTTCAGTTGGTGCATCACCTGTTATCGCCTTCAGTTGAAATCAGGGGTATCATAGGTTCACATCTGAAACCGGGAGATGGCTTTGATCGTTCGAATGAAACAGCAACTAATGCAAAGAAGAAGATTGAGGAAATGCTGAACATCATGTACCCCGGCAAATCATTTCCTGTTTACCAGGGATCAAATAATGCATTGGAAAACGATAGCACTGCACAAAAATCGGATGCCGCCGATGCTATTATAAAAGAAGCGATGCGGGATGATACAAAGCTACCTTTATATATGGTTTGTGGCGCCGGACTAACAGACCTGGCGAGTGCTTATCTTTTAAAACCCGAAATAGCAAAGCGATTGACATTGATCTGGATTGGCGGACCTGAATATACCGATTTGGCTCCTCCGCCTCCGGGTTATACAAGTTTAGAATATAACCTTGCAATAGATTTGAAAGCAGGGCAGGTTATATTTAATAAGTCTTCAATTCCTATCTGGCAAGTACCAAGAAGCAGTTACAGATTAGTAATGATGCCTTACTCGTCTTTATTGCTCAAAGTAAAAACACAGGGAAAGATTGGCGAATACCTTACCAGTGCACTTGAGCGGGTTATGAAGATGGCAATAAAATATAATTTCAATGTTGGCGAAATTTATATTGTTGGTGATAGCCCATTGGTATTATTAACAGCTTTGCAATCTTCTTTTGAACCGGATCCCTCTTCAAGCAAATATGCACTGCGGCCGGCGCCGCTGATCAACAATCAGGGATTGTATGAAGTAAATAATTCAGGAAGAAACATAAGAGTATATTACCAATTGGATGTTCAATTGCTGCTGGATGATTTTTATTCCAAATTGGTTTTGTTTAATCAGAGTAAATAATAAAAAGGCTGAGCAGAGAACAGAACGATGAATGGAGCGTCGTAACACAAGTTTAATAGTAGCACTTAAGTTGGCACAAAAATAATCCCATAAAAAATGTAACAACGCTCATAACCTTCTTCAATTTTATTATTCATCATAAAGTCACTTATCATGTATAAACTAAGTCTTACGTATTGCTCGCTGATATTATCGCTTTGTTTACATGCACAGAATAGTGCCAGGCTCGTTTCACCTGAAGTACAACCTGACAATTCAGTAATCTTTAGAATAAAAGCGCCGGGAGCACATAAAGTGCAGGTGGTAGGCACTTTTTCGCCCGGATTTAAGCCAACAACAATGGAGAAGAAAGATTCAGGTCTATTTGAAGTGAAGATCGGGCCATTAGCTTCTGATATGTATGAATACCGTTTCATTCTTGACAGTGCATTGATGCCTGATCCGAATAACAATGCAGTGACAAGAGATGGAAGCTATATTGAGAACAGGCTGCTGATACCGGGTAAATTAGGCGATTTGCTTGCCACACAGAATGTGCCGCATGGAAATGTGACGGCTGTTTGGTATCCGTCTCCAACATTGGGTAAATCGAGAAGAATGTATGTATATACACCACCGGGTTATGAAAATGGAAAAGATAAATATCCTGTGATGTATTTATTGCACGGCGGTGGTGGTGATGAAGATGGCTGGATCAATCGGGGCAGAGCCAATTACATTATTGACAACCTCATCGCATCTAAAGAAGCGGTACCAATGATTGTGGTGATAACAAATGGCAATCCTGATGCAGTTGCAGCACCACTTGACAGACCTTTGAATACAATGAAAGAAACACCTGGAATAGGAAGCATGGCTTCCATGAGATTTGAAGAAAGCCTTGTAAAAGATGTAGTGCCATACATTGAAAAGAACTATCGTGTTATCGCAGATGCAGATCATCGTGCATTAACAGGGTTTTCAATGGGTGGCTATCAAACACAAAACACTACAAATTACAACCCGGGCATGTTTAATTACATAGGTGTGATGAGCATGGGTTTGTTTTCTGCTTTTGGGAATAACAATACAAATTATGATAAGGATAAACATGTTGCGCAGTTAAAAGCATTGATGGCCTCGAAGCCAAAGCTTTATTGGATTGGTATCGGAAAGGATGATTTTTTATTTGCGACAGTGACCAAACTTCGGGGCTTGTATGATGAAATAGGTTTTAAATACACTTATCGTGAAAGCGAGGGAAATCACACCTGGAAGGAATGGCGGCTTTATTTAACCGAACTCGTACCAAAGTTTTTCAAGTAGGTATAATCAAAGTGAATATTAATATTATCCATAAAAAATTATAAAGATGCGCCAACTAAGAAAAATAACACTGAGCTTACTGCTGTTGATGGCATTTGATCAGTTTCATGTTTTTGCGCAAGCCGATAAAAGGCATCGTGTCCTTGTTTTAACAGACATCGAAGCTGATCCTGATGACACACAGTCGCTGATACGCTTTCTGTTATATTCTAACCAGTGGGATGTGGAAGGGTTGATAGCGACCACATCAATTCATCAGCAAACAAGAGTAGCACCTGAAAGTATTTTGAAAGTATTGCATGCATACAGGAAAGTTCATCTTAACTTATTAAAGCATGAGAAAAATTATCCTGCCTATGACGTACTAAAATCAAAAGTGAAAAAAGGATTAGCTGTATATGGCATGCAGGGTGTTGGAGAGGGAAAAGATTCAGAAGGTTCCGACTGGATCATAAAAGCTTTGGAAAAACAGGATAATCGTCCGTTATGGGTTTCAGTATGGGGCGGGCCGAATACATTGGCTCAGGCATTATGGAAAATAAAGCAAACAAAGGGTGCAACGGAAGCAGAACGACTGTATAAAAAATTGCGGGTATATACCATCTCCGACCAGGATGACTCGGGCCCTTGGATAAGGAAAAACTTTCCTTCAGTTTTTTTTATTGTAACGCCAGGATATAATTATGCAAAGGCAACATGGCTGGGCATTGCATTTCCATTACCTGGTTCCAATACAGAAGTGACTTCTGCCGATTGGCTTGCCAAAAATATCCAGCAGGGCCATGGGCCTCTGGGTGCCGCTTATCCCGATGTTGCCTATGGTATGGAGGGTGATACACCTGCATTTTTAAATCTTATCAGCAATGGCTTGAATGATGCAGAACGTCCCAACTTCGGTGGCTGGGGCGGACGATATGAATTGTATCTCCCGGACTTTGAAGATTCAAATACCGGCATGTTCAAAAGAGAAAACTGGCCGAAGGATGAACCTGAGACAAGGCTTATCTGGACAAATGCCAACGATTCGGTTATATCTCCGGTTGATAAAAAAACTTATGGCGGAAACAGGGAAACCATTTGGCGGTGGCGTTCAGATTTTCAAAATGATTTTGCAGCCCGCATGTTATGGACTACAAAGAATTTCAATGAATGCAATCATCCTCCCGTTCCCAAGTTGTCGCACAGCGATTATCTTACAATCAAATCAGGAGAACAGTTTCGCTTAAGTGCAGCAGGCACATCAGATCCAGATGGAGATTCGATGAGTTATTTATGGTTTCAATACAAGGAAGCCGGCACTTATAAAAGTACGGTAAGCTTCAGACCCTATTCTCCCAATCTTTATGAGCTGCCTGTAACGGCGCCTGTTGTTGACAGTGCTCAAACCATACATTTCATTTTAAAAGTTACAGACAAAGGAACTCCGCCGCTGACACGTTATAAAAGGGTCATCGTAACGGTTGTACCTAAATAATGGAAATGTTCAGAGCAGGATAGCTATACATTAGATTATGCAGCTAAAGCTTACTTCGCAGATTGTTTATCCATAAATAAATAGCGTTCCCTGTTTGTTTCAGCTTCTGACCGGGTGTTAACATCTATCTTCATCACCTGCACAGTATTGCCGGAATTTGCAGGCTGCCATTTTGGTAACCCGCTGCCATTGGGATTTCCTGTCTTGATGAAATTCGCAAAATAATCCTGCATAATGCGGGATACTTTATAATCATCGGGTGTCCATGCATACACCTTATTGTAAGAAAGGTTACCCATGGCATATTCAATCTCTGCAGAATGAACAGCGCCTTTGGCTGCAGGCATTTGATTGCCGGTACCTCTTTGTACGCCTCCGGCCAATCCTGCCGTGGCGTTGCCCATTTCAGGCGTCATAGGCGGCCTGGGCCGTTCATATAAATAGCGATAAACAGGTTTTTTTGCAGTTCTTACGTGCACATCAGCCCATTTCCAGGTGCTGTAGGCAATAAAGCGGTCACCGGCAAGATCTGTTGCCACCTGTTCTACCTCTTTATCTGTAGCGGCATTATATAGTTTCAGCACTTCGTCAGCCTGATCTTTATACAGACTTTTTACAGCCTTAATAAAATTTTCCTTTGTAGGTGCATTGTTGCCCATTATCATGCGGTAATTCATCTCCTCATTATTCCAGCCGACTAATAAAGGAACTGCGGACTGCTCACCACTTTCAAAAACTTCATAAGGGCTTTTGGGAAAGAAATAACCATCTATTGTTCTTTGAAACCTGAAAGGACCAAATTTTGTTGACGCACTTAATACAGAGTCGGCCTTTACAGCTCTCATGTCTGCAAGGGAATTTGCACCAATGATTTTTGCAAACTGAAGTCCGGTTTGCTCTGCTTCATTCAAAGGAACAGCAGGCAATGCACCTAATATAGACCCGCTTTCCCCGATAGCGCCTGCAATTAAATTTTTTGAAAGCGGCGAAGCCATCTGTGCACTTACAGAAATTGATCCGGCAGATTCGCCGGCTATTGTTACCCGTTTGGGGTCGCCGCCAAATGCTGCAATGTTATTCTGAACCCATTGCAGAGCTGCAGCCTGATCGAGTAAACCATAGTTGCCTGAAGCATTGTGCGGGGATTCTTTTGTTAATTCAGGATGTGATAAAAAGCCGAAAGCGCCCAGCCGGTAATTGAC
>JANRKT010000019.1:0-18815 GCA_033763355.1 Chitinophagaceae bacterium
CCGGAAATCCCGCTGTATCCCAATGAAATTCCCAATAATATTCCCGGAGAAAACAAAGAAAAATCAGTAAGCGATGGCATCCTTCGGATCAGCAATGTAAGGATACCGACGCTGCGTGTATTTCTGCCACCCAAAGAAAAAGCAAACGGAACGGCTGTAGTGATCTGCCCGGGCGGTGGTTACAGGATTGTAGCAATTGGCCATGAAGGATATGATGTGGCAAAAAAATTTAATGAAGCCGGTGTAGCTGCTGTTGTTTTAAAATACCGTTTGCCTGACAGTGCAATATCGCCACAACCGGAAATTGCCCCCTTGCAGGATGCACAACAGGCCATACTTACAGTAAGGCAAAACTCACAAAAATGGAATATTGATCCCAACCGTGTTGGCATCATGGGCTTTTCGGCCGGTGGCCATCTTGCTTCCACTGCAGGTACGCATTTTAAAAAAATACTGGTTGATTACTCGGGTAACTTGAGTGCAAGACCTGATTTTATGATATTGGGATACCCTGTGATTTCAGCTGATACATCAATTTCACACAGGGGTTCATTTAATAGCCTGCTTGGCAAAAACCCTTCAGCTGAAAAATTAAAAGAATACTCCAATGAACTGCAGGTTACAGCAGAAACTCCGCCAGCATTTCTTGTTCATTCATCAGATGACGGTGGCGTTAAACCGGATAACAGCATCCGTTTTTACCTGGCACTTTTAAAAAATAAAGTTGCTGCAGAATTACACCTTTATGAAAAAGGCGGCCATGGGTACGGAATGAATAACCCCACCACAAACGACAAATGGATGGAACGCTGTTTTAACTGGATGCAAAACCACGGGTGGCTGAAAAAATAAATAACCCGGTATGCAGATTGTAATTACAGATGGCTTTACGCTCAATGCCGGCGATTTAGACTGGGAACCTCTGAGAACATTTGGGGAATTAAAAATTTATGACAGAACAGCAACAGAATTAATAACAGAAAGATGTAAAAGAGCGGAAATCATTTTGACCAATAAAGTTCCTTTCAGCAGCGAAACCATTGAACAGCTTCCCGGTTTAAAACTTATCAGCGTACTCGCTACAGGATACAATGTAATTGATGTAAAAGCAACCCGTGAAAAAAATATAACCGTATGCAATGTGCCTGCATATGGTACAGCTTCTGTTGCACAACATACCATTGCACTTTTACTCGAACTCAGTAACCATACGGGGATACATACCGCATCGGTTAAAAATGGTGACTGGGAAAAATCAGCCGACTGGTGCTACACAAAAGCCCCAGTTATTGAATGGGCAGGAAAAACAATGGGCATAGTTGGTTTGGGGAATATCGGCCGGCAGGTGGCCCTTATTGCGGCAGCATTGGGCATGAAAATAATTTATAACAGTTCAACAGATAAAAGAAGCGGCCCCGGAACTTTTACGGATTTAAAAACACTGTTCGCAGAAAGTGATGTAATCAGTTTGCATTGTCCGCTGAAGGATAATGCGGGATTTGTAAATAAAAATTTACTGCAACTGATGAAGAAAACATCTTTTCTCATCAACACAGCAAGGGGGCAGCTTATCAATGAACAGGACCTGGCTGATGCACTCAACAACAATGGCATAGCCGGTGCTGCACTGGATGTTTTATCAAAAGAACCACCAGCTTCAGATAACCCGCTGTTAAGGGCAAGGAACTGCTTCATCACCCCTCACCATGCATGGATGAGCCGTGAAGCAAGGCAAAGGATAATGGATACAACTGTAAGAAATATTGAAGCTTATCTTAAAGGAGCACCGGTTAATGTTGTTAACTGAAGATAACATTGCCAACCTTTATCATACATCCTTCAGCCTTTCACTTTTTCACTTTACCATATTGCACCGCAGCCTGTGCAGCAGCCAGCCTTGCAATGGGCACACGAAACGGTGAACAGCTAACATAATTCACACCGATGCGGTGAAAAAATTTTACACTTTCCGCATCACCGCCATGCTCGCCGCAAATACCCACTTTTAATTGGGGTTTGGTTTGCCTTCCTCTTTCAGTTCCTATCTTTACCAATTCACCTACACCATCCTGGTCAATGGTTTGAAAGGGATCATCATGCAGCAACTTCTGATCAAGATAGTTCGGTAAAAATCCTCCGATATCGTCGCGGCTGAAACCAAAGCTCATTTGCGTAAGGTCGTTGGTGCCGAAGCTGAAGAAGTCAGCTACCACTGCCATGCGTCCTGCTTTTAAAGCAGCCCTTGGGGTTTCAATCATGGTGCCATAAGAATATGGTATCTTTTTTATCTTCATTCTTTCACATACTTCGCTGTAAACTTTATCCACAATTTTCTTCTGATGTATGAGTTCATTCATTGTACAGGTTACCGGTATCATAATTTCGGGAAATGCTTTTTTTCCTGCTTTGATGATTTCAATAGTTGCCTCAAAAATGGCCCTTACCTGCATTTCAGTTATTTCAGGGTAACTGATGCCCAGCCTTACGCCGCGATGCCCGAGCATCGGGTTGTTTTCATGCAATGCCAGCACCCTTCTTTTTAATACATTCATGCTGATACCCAGCTCCCGGCTGAGCTGGCGCAACTTCTCAGCATCATGCGGAACAAATTCATGCAGCGGCGGGTCAAGCAGGCGTATGGTAACGGGATGCCCCTTCATTACTTCAAGTGTATCTTTAAAATCTTTTTTAACGAACACAAACAATTCATTCAACGCTGTTCTTCTTTCCTCTTCTGTTTTGCTTACAATCATTTTTCTCAGCAGGAACAAAGGCGTGTCGCTGCCTTCACCATAAAACATATGCTCTGTACGGAACAGGCCGATACCTTCTGCACCAAACGACAGTCCCTGGGCTGCATCTTTAGGCGTATCTGCATTGGTTCTTACACCAATGAGCTTAATCTTATCTACCATTTTCATCAGGTTTTTATAGGCCTGGTTTTTATCAAGATCAATGTTAACCAAAGGAAGTTTTCCTTTATATACCAAACCCTTCGTTCCGTTTAAACTGATCCAGTCGCCTTCTTTAATAACAACCCCGTTCTTCGCTTTAAATGATTTTGTTTCATGATAGATTTCTATATCGCTGCAGCCCACAACACAGCATTTGCCCCAACCGCGTGCCACCAGCGCAGCATGTGATGTCATGCCGCCTTTGGTTGTAAGTACAGCCTGGGATTTATGCATGCCATCCACATCTTCAGGCGAAGTTTCGTCACGTACCAGGATAACCTTTTCCCCGCGGTGCGCCCATTCTACTGCATCATGAGATGAAAAAACCACACGCCCCGGTGCGCCGCCCGGTCCTGCAGGAAGGCCCTTGGCGATGGCATGATTAGTCTGTTCTGCTTTGGGGTCAAGCATCGGAAGAAGCAGTTCCACCAGTTGATTAGGCGCCACCCTCATCACTGCTGTTTTTGCATCAATCAGCTTTTCTTCATACATCTCTGTAGCCATACGAACTGCAGCTATGCCGTTGCGTTTGCCTACCCGGCATTGCAGCATATAGAGTTTTCCTTTTTCAATGGTAAACTCAATATCCTGCATGTCTTTATAATGTTTTTCCAGGCGCTCCTGGTAACTTAACAACTCCCTGTACAACTTTGGCATTAATTTTTGCAGCGAAGGGAGGTGCCTGCTTTGTGCATTTTTTGAATATTCATTGACAGGCGCTGGTGTCCGGATACCTGCAACCACATCTTCACCCTGCGCATTTACAAGGAATTCGCCATAGAATTTATTTTCGCCGTTACCGGGATTGCGGGTAAAAGCAACACCCGTTGCGCTGTCATTACCCATATTGCCAAATACCATTACCTGAACAGTTACTGCAGTGCCCCAGTCATCTGAAATTTTCTCGATACGCCGGTATTCAATAGCCCTTTTGCCATTCCAGCTTGCAAACACAGCTCCAATGCTTCCCCAGAGTTGTTCCCACGGGTCTTCAGGAAATGATTTTCCCAACACTTTTTTAATTGTGGCCTTAAATGTTTTTACAAGCGCTTTCAGTTCTTCTGCGGTCAAATCTGTATCCGACTTGTAACCATTCTTATGTTTAACGGTTTCAATTTTCTCATCCAGAATTTTGCGTATGCCTTTTCCGTTCTTTGGTTCAATACCGGCCGCTTTTTCCATTACCACATCGGCATACATCATGATTAACCTGCGGTAAGCATCATAAACAAATCTTTCATTGCCGCTTTGAGAAACAATTACCTTAATTGTTCTTTCATTCAGCCCGATATTTAAAACCGTTTCCATCATACCCGGCATTGAACGCCTTGCGCCGGAGCGTACAGAAACAAGCAGCGGGTTAACCGCATCACCAAATTTTTTTCCCGTTAACTGTTCTGCTTTTTGCAATGCATCCTGCACTTGTTTTTGCAAAGCGGCCGGATATGTTTTATTGTGCTGGTAATAATGTGTACATACTTCAGTTGTTATTGTAAACCCCGGCGGAACAGGCAGGCGGAGTTTAGGGTGGCCGGCCATTTCTGCAAGATTGGCGCCTTTGCCTCCCAGTAAATTTTTCATACCCTCATTGCCATCGGCTCTGCCCCCGCCGAAGAAATAAACATACTTTTTACCTGTTTTTTTTATAGCTGTCATAAAAGATCATTTTATGTAAAGGCTTATATAAATAAGAAACCGCTTTGCATAATTAGCAATGAACCCCTTCCCCTTTGCACCCTGCTGGTCATCCAGAAACATGATTATTGTCAGGATTCCTTTGTTCAGGGGCAGTAACGGATAGGCCTGCCCGTGTTACCATAATAATAATTAATGGTATACAATGGTATTTGTAATTACAACCGCATTTATAAAAAATAAATCAGCCTGCTTTTTTTGCTTATGACAGCTTTTACCCGTATATATTTTTTAACCGGGTACAGGAAATAAGTGCAACAATAATTTCAGCTTGCAGTTTGACTTAAATCAGATGCTTTATTGATGATCCTCATCAAATGTCAGTTTGTGGGGTAATAATTTGGATGTGCCTTTTAAAGGGTAATCTTCCTGAATAAAAAAACTAAACGAATCAAACAACTAAAACTACTATTATGAAACTCATTTTAAAAAACCTTTTTCCGCTATTGTCTGCAGCCATTATACTGTTAGGGTATGCTATGCTTGCGGGTTGTACACACGATGATAATGTTATTAAAGGATCAGGGGCCAATATTGTACGGGGGAATGAAAAACTTACGCTTACAGACCCCAAAGTAAGCTTCGACAAAAGCCACTCCAATATCGGATGGGAATCAGTTTACCTTGGCACAACAGCCCTGCTAACCGGCAGGTTCAACAACTTCGGTTTCACATCTTTCAATTTCGATGAATCAAACGCAAATGGAATCAACTTCGAAGCATGGGTTTGGCTGAACACAGTTAACACCAGTGAACCCGGCCGCGACCAGGGATGCCTGCTGGGTACTTACGGAACTGCTTTAGGAAAAACAACAGAAACGGAAAACCTTGCCATCATCAAAAGTAAGTTTGTTGAACTGAGCCTTACAGACAAAAGTTATTTTGTAAAAGCAGACCTCACCTTTCACGGGGTAACCAAAGAAGTAACAGCGAAGTTGTCATTTGATGGCAAAGGACAAACAGTAAGAAACGGGGTTACACAAAATGTTTACGGTTTCAGCCTGAGTTTTCAGTTCCTCGCAAAAACTGATTTCCTGATTTCATCAACCAATATTGCCGATAATGTGAAAGTAAGCAGCAATGCAATTTTCAGGCAATCACTGTAAGATGATCAGTGCGAAACGAGAGAGATGAAAATGATTTGCAAAATTTAAAGCCACGCAAAATGAAACTGAAAATAATAACAGCGACTATCCTTGTTGTGTGTATAGCCGGACTGGGCGGTTGCTACAAAGATGTTATTTACCCGGATTTTGATCCCAATGCACCCATTAGCTTTAATGCCGACCTGGTACCCATTTTTACCAAAAGCTGCGATGATGCAGGATGCCATGATGCAGCAGCTACGCACAACCCTGCGCTTACTGCAGACAAAGCCTATAACGCCATTAAAAATGGCGGCTTTATTAATCTGCTGAAACCTGAAGAAAGCATCCTCTACAAATCTGTAAAGTCAGGTGCCATGCCTCCCAGCGGAGGATTGAAACCTGCCGATGTACAAAGAATACTGATCTGGATAAAAAACGGGGCACCCAATAATTAAAATTAATCCTGTAACCAGATCCATTGTTATTGAAAAACTTTAAAATATAACTAAAATGAATGCTTCAATATATAACATCAGAACACTGGTTAAAGCCACAGCTTTTATGCTACTCTTTCTGCTGCTGGCCGGCCCGGTTGCAGCACAGGACCCTCCCGCTGAAAAACCCAAAGAAGCCGTTTCAAAAAAATATGTAAAGAATACATTTGAAAGCATATGGCTTTTAGACAACCAAACTGTGATGGTGCCCATAAAAGGAACTTTTGAAATGGATATTTTACACCGTTTCGGTACGATGGACAAAGGATATAAGGATTTCTTCGGCTTTTTTGCCCCTTCCAATATCAGGCTCGGGTTCAGTTATTCACCCATCAATAACCTGATGGCGGGTATTTCAATTACCAAATCCAATATGACATGGGAAGGTTATGCCAAATATGCCATCATCAAACAAACTAAAGGAAAAGGATACCCGGTAAGTGTTACCTATTATGCGAACCTGGGTATTGAAACGAGAACAAAAGACAATTATGTGCATTTCACAGACAGGCTTTCCTATTTTCACCAGTTGCTTATTGCAAGAAAAATCAATGACTGGCTGTCACTGCAGGTGGCGCCCAGTATTTCTCACATGAATTTTGTAAACGGTCAGTTTGTGGATACCAGCATTGTAAAAAGCGGCAGGGTGCAGGACAGGAAACACGATCATTTTGCCATTGCCCTTTCCGGGAAATTTAAAATAAGAGAAGGTATGGGAATATTGTTCAATTACGATCAACCCGTAACAAAACACAGAACAGCTAACCCCCGTCCCAATCTTTCACTTGGACTCGAGGTTACAACCAGTTCACATGCCTTTCAGATTTTCGTGGGCAACTACTATTTCATCACTCCCCAGCGCAACAATTATTTCAACCAGAACAAAGGGCTGGAATTTAATGATGGCAAGCTTGAACACGGCAAACAATTCCTGATCGGCTTCAATATTACAAGATTGTGGAACTGGTAAACAATACACCGTAATGAAAAAAATCGATACATCATTAATTAAAAAGATAACCATGAACAAGCAGTTGATCTCCTTACTCGTTCCCATATTTGCCGGTATGATGCTGGCTGGCTTTACTGTAATCAGGCAACAACCTGATCCATGGACAGTTCCTGAAAAATATAATAAGATGACAAACCCTGTTAAAGCAGACGGGGAATCCTTAAAAGAAGGAAAGGCATTATGGATCAAGCACTGTCAGTCCTGTCATGGAAAAACAGGGTTGGGAGACGGCCCGAAAGCAGCACAATTAAAAACTGAACCGGGTGATTTTTCCGCTCCGGCTACACAAAAACAGAGTGATGGCTCGCTCTTTTATAAGACCATTGAAGGACGCGATGACATGCCGGGCTTTAAAAAGAAAATACCTGATGATGAAGAAGTCTGGGCCATTGTAAATTTTATCCGTACACTCAAAAAATAATTTCTTTTAAAAGGTATTTGTTCCATCAAACCGGCCGGTTCAGCTTACCGGACTGGCTGGTCACGGAAATCACTTCAATCCTGCCTGCCAAAAATTAAACAGCGCTATGAGCAAACAAAACAAAACTGAGACAAGAAGGCGTTTCGTATTGTGGGGGCTGAATATTATGGGTGCACTTGCTGCTGCAAACTTTTTATTTGTAGCCAGAAAAAAAAGAAAAAGTACAACAGTAAAAATGCTGTCGCAGGATGGCAAACTGGTAGAACTTGATATCACGAAACTTCCGCAACAAAGAAAACAGACCAGGATTACAGATACTGAACTTCAGCAATGGGTAAAAAATAAATAAAGTCAGCCTAAACCAACTGTTCATGAAAAATAACAATACATCCCGCAGGCAATTCCTCGTTTCTGGCATCATGGCCGGTCTGGCCACAGGGTGTTCTTCTCGGAAAGATCCTTTTACTGCAACAGCTGAAAATGAGATTCAGGCATCAGGCGAAAAAGTAAAACTTTTATCAACAGACGGTGAGGTTATTGAAGTTGATAAAGCTTTTCTCAAACCTGTTCCCCATATACCTCAGGTATCCAATGCCGAAGCAAGAAAGGGAATTGCGGGGAAAAAGTTTGTAATGGTAATTGATCTTTCCCGCTGCAAAAATTTAAAAAAATGCCAGAGTGCATGCAACCACATGCATCATGTACACGGCGGACAAAACTGGGTAAAGATATACCCCATGCAGGATTCAGAAAACAGCGCCCCTTACTGGCAACCTGCTACCTGCATGCATTGCGATGAACCGCCCTGCGTAAAGGTTTGTCCTGTTGATGCCACGTTTAAGCGGCAGGATGGAATTGTATTGATTGACAGTGACCGTTGCGTTGGCTGCAGGTTTTGCATGGCTGCATGCCCTTATTCCACACGTGTGTTTAACTGGGAAAAACCTGAATTACCGGAAGAGATTGCACAACAGGAATATTCATGCGAAACAAGTGTTCCACAAAAAATCGGCACAGTTGGCAAATGCGATTTTTGTCCTGATATGGTTCGCAAGGGTGAATTACCCCATTGTGTAACAGCTTGCCCGAATGGTGTTTTCTTTTTTGGCGACATGAATGAAGACTCCGTAACCAACGGCCCTGAAACTTTTCGCTTCAGCGAACTGATCCGCGACAAAGCGGGTTATCGCTTAATGGAAGATCTGGGTACCAAACCAAGTGTTTACTACCTGCCCCCTGTTAACCGGAATTTTAAATTTGAAGAGGGACTGAAAACAGAAGAAAACAAGGATAACCATTTAAAATAAAAAAGTGAAAGATTATACCATTATAAATGCTGATAAAATTGCTGCAGACCTGCTGCCGCAGAAATTTGGCAGGAACGGAAAAATATGGACTGCTGTTTTAATTCTTTTTTGCATAGTTGGATTGTTTGCTTATTACCGCCAGTTGAGAAAGGGCCTGGTGGTAACAGCGATGAGGGACTATGTTTCCTGGGGCATATACATTTCAAACTTTGTTTTTTTTGTTGCCATCAGCCTTGTGGGCTCGCTGATAACAGCCATTTTCAGGTTAGCCAATGTAAAATGGAGCACACCGCTTACGAGGATTGCCGAAATCATTGCCATCTCTGCCATTGTTTTTGCTTCACTGATCATTATTGTTGACATGGGCCGGCCGGACAGGTTCATGTACCTGTTGTTGTATGCAAGGTTACAGTCGCCCATCATGTGGGATGTTATTGTAATTGGTACATATTTTATCATCAGTCTGCTGCTGTTATACCTGCCCCTGCTTCCCGACCTGAAAATTTTAATTAGCGCCAAACAGGCTGCAGGAAAAGGTTTTCATAAACTGTACCTTTTTTTAGGTTCATTCTGGAAAGGCCTGCCCGAACAATACCGTATCAGCAACAGGGCATTGCATATTTTGTCCATTACCATTATTCCGGTAGCTTTTTGCATTCACACCGTTACATCCTGGTTGTTTGCCACTACCTACAGGCCTGGCTGGGACAGTACCAACTTCGGCGCTTATTTTGTATCAGGTGCTTTTCTTGTTGGCGCAGGGGCTGTTGTTGTTGCCATGTATATATTCCGCAAAGCCTACAAGCTGGAAGAATACATCACAGAACTGCATTTTGATAAAATGGGTAAAATAGTGGTGATGCTGGCCATGCTGTACCTGTATTTTAATATCAATGAATACCTCGTTCCCGCATTTAAAATGAAAAAACCGGAAGAGGTTCATTTGACACAGCTTCTTGCCGGTGAATTTGCACCAGTATTCTGGTTTGCTATTATCATCGGTATGATCATTCCGATTATCATGCTTCTTTTTCCCGCAGGAAGAAAACCATTTCCTTTATTTATTGCAGGAATTATGGTAGTTACCGGCGCATGGTTCAAGAGGTATTTGATTGTTACACCAACCCTGCTTCATCCTTTTTTGCCCATGCACGATGCCCCGGAAACTTACCGGCATTATTTTCCCACATGGGAAGAATGGGCCATTGCCATGGGGTCTCTTGCAGGGGCCATGCTCATCATTACTGTATTTGCACGCATATTTCCTGTTATTCCCGTTCAGGAAACCATAACTGAAAAAAATGAAAAAGCCGAATAGAAATACAATACAATGGCTGCTGGTTATCTCACTGTCAATTGCGGGAATACCAATGTATCCCCAGGATTCAGCAGGAGTGCCCGATATTTCCCTGGCCTATTATGCGCCCCATAATAATATTCCCTATGTAATTATTAATACCCGGATGAAAATTGGAAAAAAATTCAGTGTCGTGGCGGGTGTTCCGGTTACCATTTATCTCAATGAGGCAGTTACTGATAACCTGATGGCGAAACTGACAACGGATGAAAGCGGCCGGGCCAAAGCTGTTATCCCGGCAATCCTGAAACCAGTATGGGATTCGTCTGACGGGCTTAAGTTTCTTGCTGTTTCCGGCGCTGATAGGAAATTTCCTGAAACCAATGCAGAGTTAACTATAAAAAAAGCAAGGCTTGAAATTGATACCGCCTCTGAAGAAGGGATGAAAAGCATAACGGCAAAATTGCTGGAGAAAAATGGTAATGAATGGACGCCGGTAAAAGATGCAGAAATGAAAATTGCAGTAAAAAGACTGTTGGGTGATCTCTCTGCGGGAGATGAAGAGACTTATACTTCCGATTCAACCGGAATGGCAGCGGCAGAATTCATCCGTGACAGTTTACCCGGGGACAAGAACGGCAATATTATTATTACCGCCAAAACGGAAGACCATGACACTTACGGAAACCTCGCAGTTGAAAAAATTGTACCCTGGGGTGTTGCCCATGTAAACGAAAATACATTTGGTAAAAGAACCCTTTGGGGCACACGTGATAAAACCCCGCTGTGGTTGCTTGGCCTTGCTTCTTTTATTGTAATAGTGGTATGGAGTGTAATTATTTTTCTGGTTGTACAGATCAGGAAAATAAGGGCTATAGGCAGAAAAAATAATGTGGCCGTTCAATCATAAACTTTGCGAACAGGAAAAAATGAATATAACCGGCTTGTCAGGTTACTTATGCTTAAGGTAGGGAATCATTTTCACTGCCCATTCCTTAGCCATTACTGTTGCAACCTTTACATTGCTCTCATTCATTTTTGATTCATCGTTGGGCTTTAATAACCAGAAAGAACATGAAACGGCAAGATGCGCTTCCTTCTTTAAAATTAGTTTTTCCAGCGCTTTTTGCGAAGCAGCAGTTGATCCGGCGCCCAGAGTTATTGCAATAGCCGGTTTGTCTTTTAATCCCTGATGATTTTTAATAAACCTGCTTACAGCCCAATCCGGTTGCCAGTTGTAGGTATTGGCGCAAAATACGTATCCATTAAATCGACGGCTTTCCATTTTTGTTGCAGCAGCAACAGTAGCTACAGTTACCTGCACACCTTTTATTGCCAACGGCTCTCCAAACGCTTTGCAAACTTGTTCATCAAGGTTATAGAAAGGATCGGGGTCATAAACTATCAAGATCTTTTGTGGAGCAGAATTGTTACCGTATGACCATTGTTTTGTCCCACCCTCTGCTTTCGCCCAGATTGTTAAAATAATCCATACCACAACAACAGCAAGCATAACGTATAACGCCCGGCGGAGAAACTTTTTCATGATGATAAAATTGAATGAACTGGTTTAATTCCACGTTATAAAACAATGGCTCCAACCGGCGGCCAATTATTATTTAAGGTCTGATACATTATATTCAATTTCCTTCAGGTAAAATTTCCCGTAAGTAAATTTCCCTTCAGGATAATGCCACACTGTATCTCCTTCTGACAGGATGTTAAAACCATTAATATTTTTATACCGGTGCACAGGTGTGGAAAACGGATATTGCCTCATGTCAGCCACTGAAGTACGGTCGCCGGAGATAAAATCAATCAGTTGCCCCTGTTCATTAAAATAAAGTACCGCCGAAACAGTGATACCCCGGTTGGTGAAAATTGCCTTCACAGAATTGCTGTCAATCATTTTCCATTGAATCCTTTTGTCAATTAGCGTTGCCGGTGCCAGCAGGCACATATCATTGAACAGTGTTACTGTTTCTGTTTTGTTCATCACATCGCCGCTTTTTTTTGCAACCGGAAATAAACCGAACAAACGGATATCCATTGATGCCCTTGCATCGCTGTAGCGGTGGTAGCCCGGAACGGTTACACCAAACTTTTTCCCTTTCATAAAAAACAGGCGGGTGGGTTCATCAAAAAAATTATACTGCTCTGATGTAAAAGGGAAATAATCTTTTCCTTTGTCTCTCATTTTTCCGCTAAATACTATTCGTACATTTTTAACTTTAGGCTTGTTTACAGCACCTGCGTATTTCAGGTAACGCTGCACCGGCTCTGGCAGGTGATGAAGGTCTGCTGTAGTAAGTACTTCAACAGGCTTTGCATTGCTCCTCTGCAGGCTTTTCATCACATCTTTACAATAAGTGTGTTCGAAGCGGTAGTTTCCCCAACTGAGAATGGCCGCAACAATGATAATGGCATTTGTAATGGTACCAAGCTTTGCATCCTTCCAGCTCATAATAACTACAAACTGTGAAATTATAACTGCAGCCAATACGATCATCCACCAGTTATCTTTTTTAAATAAGAACAACGCAGATGATACTATAAAAAGCAAACCCGCAATTAACCATAAAGTGCCCGCTGGTTTTGAAACAGGAATGATCAGTTGCTTCAGTTCAGCATAATTAAATGCTTTAGCAAAACCCATGAGGTGGATAAAGCCGTGTGCAAAAATTAAAAAGGCCACTAAATAACGTCCCATATCCTTTTATTTATTTTCTGTTTCACGCCGGAGGTTTTTATCGCAGGGTTTCTGGCTTTTCTCTTTTCTATTTCTTTTTTAATTGTCGCAGGTATTTCCCTGCATGCGCATTGCCTGGCTTGTTCAATATGCCATTTTATACGCTGCTCCAATGTTGGGTTTTTGGGCATGGGGTGGGCAAATGCCATTCTTTATTCAATTTCATCTTTCCTCTTTTCAGGCTGGTTTTATTTTTTGCCATATGTATTGTTTGCTATCATTTATAATTATCAGCCAGGCTGCAACAGAAACAATTAATGAGAAAGGAAATGCTGAACCTACCATTAATGGTGCAATACTGAGCAGGAAAATGATTGCAGCAATGCAGGCCCATTTAACCCACCAGTCCTTCAGCAACATACCCGTTGCAATCATAAACTGGCCAATTGCAATTAACGGAATGATAATATGATTATAATGGCTGAACCAGCCATTAATAAAATCTCTGTAAAGGGGTATTGCCAGACGGGCATTATCAAGATAGCTGTCCGGGTTGGTAAGGCCGATGTACATATTGGTAGCAGAAGCCCAGTAAAAGAGCACCGAAAAGAGGACCCTTGCCCATTTGGTTTTTTTCCAGGCCACCACAAGGATAATAATAGCTGCAACCTGAGAGATGATATAAGGAACAAGGTATTGATCAAGGCCTTTCATGCTGTTGACGGTTAAAGCAGATGCGAAATTTCAAAATGGAAATATGAATAAAACTGATTATGGTCAGGGTATCCAGTGAGAATAATCTTTTAATAGATCCGTAGCCTGCTTCGGGAGAGAGAAGCACTCGTTATAACATCTTTTCGCCAATTCACGATCAACGATTTAATGTATTGATGACTTTTCTTCGATTTTATTTCCTTTTCTCTTTTTAAAGCTTCCGTCCGTGACCCCATCATTTCAAAGTATACTAATCGCCACGGACCTTTAGAGGCGGTGTATTTGCTAAATCCATCAAAATGTTTCGGCATTCTCCTGTCCAAATCATCACACTGACCTGTATAAAAGGAAAAATCCTTCATGCTTTGAAGGATATACACAAAGAATTTTCCCTGTTTCATGCGGAGACTGAGGGATTCGAACCCTCGATACGGTTTCCCGTATACACACTTTCCAGGCGTGCTCCTTCAACCACTCGGACAAGTCTCCTTTGGGGGTGCAAAAGTAACATTTCATGCTAAAACTCCAGTACAAATCTTGCTGTATTAATCAGTCGTCATTTCACCACGCAGGGAAGTTTCCAAAAGCTTTTTTATTTCTTCCTTTGGCAAAGACTGCCCCAGCAGGAACATCAGTTTGGTTAGCGCTGCCTCAAATGTAAGGTCGTACCCGCTGAGCACACCTATCTCCTGCAGGTACTTACTTGTTTCATAGCGGCCCAGTTCCACTGCACCGCCATCGCATTGGGTAATATCAAGTATAACCATCCCCTTTTGTATGGATTTTTCAAGGCAACTGATAAACCACTGTGCCGTGCTTGCATTGCCGCTTCCGAAGGTTTCCATGATTACAGCTTTTGCTCCTGCTGTATCCAGCACTGCCTCCACTGTTTTGCGGGTAATACCCGGGTAAATTTTAAGTACCGCAATGTTGGGCTCAAGCTTTTTATACACCTTAAGCGGTTGCTCCGGGTGTTTCAGTATATATTGCTTCTGGTATTTTATTTCGATACCAGCTTCTGCAAGTGCAGGGTAATTCATGGAATAAAAAGCTTCAAACTTTTCGGCATTGTATTTCTTTGAACGGTTGCCCCTGAACAGTTTGTAATCAAAATAAATACACACTTCCGGTACCAGGGCCCTGCTGCCTCGTTTTGCTGCAGCAATTTCAAGGGCTGTAATGATGTTTTCCTTTGCATCGGTCCTTATTTCGCCTATGGGTAACTGTGAACCTGTAAGGATAACCGGTTTGCCGAGATTTTCCAGTAAAAAACTAAGAGCAGATGCAGTAAATGCCATCGTGTCTGACCCGTGCAAAACCACAAAACCGTCGTATGATGTATAATTTTTTTCAATAATTGCCGCCAGTTCAACCCACACTTCAGGTGACATGTTGGAAGAATCCATCGGCGGGTTGAAAGCATGCACATCAAACTCATAACCCAGTTTAATGATCTCCGGTATATTGTCTTTAATTTCCTTAAAACCGATTGGTTTCAATACCCCGAGCGTATCATCGTAAACCATGCCCACCGTGCCCCCTGTATAAATGATCAATAGCTTTACTGCGGATTTATTGCTGCTGGCTGACATATGATGAATTAAAAATTTTACATGCATTGGCTGTGGTAATTTCAGCAACCTCATCTTCACTTTTGCCTGTTATTGCCGAAAGCTTTTCAATTACATATTTTAAATAACTGCTTTCATTTCGCTTACCCCTTAAAGGCACAGGTGTAAGATAAGGCGCATCGGTTTCTGATACAACATGTGCCAGCCCGGCTTTTTTAATTACTTCAGTCAAACCGGAGTTTTTATAGGTTACCACACCGCCAATACCCAGGTAAAACCCCAGGTCAATAACCTGTTTTGCTTCTTCAAAAGAACCGGAAAAACAATGAAAGATGCCCTGCAGGTTGCCCTGTTGCCCTGACTTAACTGCATCAATACACTGCTGCAATGAATTGCGTGAATGGATGACTATGGGGAGATGATATTGAATTGCAAGATCAATTTGTGCATGAAAGGCTTCATACTGCTGTTTCTCAAAACTCATATCCCAGTAAAAATCCAGTCCGGTTTCTCCTACTCCTGCAAATTTTCTTTTCGTGAGCCATTTGCTTACAATGTCCAGTTCATCCCGGTAATTTTCTTTAACCGAACAGGGATGCAGGCCCATCATGGCAAAGCACTCACCGGGGTATTTGCTTTCAAGTTCAAGCATAGCAGCAATAGATGAACTGTCAATATTGGGCAGGTAAAATCTTTCAACCCCGGCTGTTTTTGCCCTTTTAATTACTTCATCTCCATCATTCGAGAATTCCTCAAGGTATAAATGGCAGTGAGTGTCTGTTAATTTGTCCATCATAATGCGTTAATGATCAAAGATCAAAAAAAATCAGCAGGTCTTTAAACTTCATATTTAACATTTCGTCTTACAGGCTGTGTCTGCATTATTCACTTTTTTAAAAATTACCTGATATGAAAATGAAAACCAAACTGACCCGTGCAGTATTATTACTTACCGCAATGGGCTCCCTCACATTTGTTTCCTGCAAAAAAGAAAAGAACCCCTCTTCAGGCAATACCAATACTGAAGCTGTGGCCGCCGCTTCTGAAGATGATGCTGTTCTTGAATCCACTTTTAATGAAGCTTTTGATGATGCATCCGGTATTGATGATGCATCTGCCGGGGAAGATATCGGCTTATATGGTTCCGGCGGTTTTGGCATCTTTTCACAAGTAAACCCTGTTGGGACTGGTGATGTTGTAAACTCCCCCCAGGGACGTTGTTTTACCGTGACTGTTGAGCCCATGGCCCGCGGGGTTTTTCCAAAAACTGTTACTATTGATTTTGGTACCGGTTGCGAAGTACGCGGCCACCTGCGAAAAGGAAAAATCATCATCACCTATTCGGGAAAGCTGCATATACCCGGCAGTAAAGCAGTAACCACTTTTGACAATTACTACCTTGACAGCTTTAAAATTGAAGGAAAGCACACGCTTGAAAACACCAGCAGCAACAACCAAAGAAGCTTTACTGTTACCATTGAAGAAGGCAAGGTTACCAATGTAAACAGCGGCAAATGGTGCAAATGGAACAGCACAAGAAACATTACACAAATTGAAGGAAACGGTACTCCTTTCTGGCCATTGGATGATATTTTCCGCATTACAGGTTCAACAAGGGGTGAATGTTCTGATGGTAAAAGCTGGACTGCCGAAACAACCGAACCTTTGATTAAAAAGTTTACATGCAGATGGATAGTTAAGGGTATTATTAAGATTACTGTAAACAATACCACAGGCGAACTGAACTATGGAGATGGTACATGTGACAATAAAGCAACAGTAACTGTAAACGGTGAAGTAAGGGTGATCAGGCTGCGTTAAAAAAAATTGGCCATCCCAAAAAGATTTGTAACTTAGACCTAGTTTTCATAGGGTACGGATTAAAAACGGGCCAGGGTGTCTACCCAGGCCCAATTCATTTTTACGCTGATTGTGAACGTTTTATAAGCCCTCAATATCAAATACTTATCTTCTGCAAATCGTATCCTTCTTTTGCCAGTTTTTCAAGTACTCCCGGTAAAGCATAGGTCAGTTTTTCAGCTGCTTTGTCGCTGTCGTGAAAAACAATGATCCTTCCCGGTTTGATGTGATCTGCAACGTTGCGGTAACACTTTTCAGGTGAAACATCATCATCAAAATCTCCGCTGATTACTGTCCACATAATTACTTTCATCTTTAATCCTTCAGCCTGCAGGTATTTTAACTGGAACCTTGTTATTTTACCATAAGGCGGACGGAATAATTTTGAATCAATGTATTTCCGGGCTTCTATGATATCATCAAAATAATCTTTGTCCTTGCTGTGCCATCCGTTTAAATGATTAAAACTGTGGTTACCGATGGCGTGCCCTTCTTCAAGGATCCTTTTATAAACACCGGGATGCTGCGCTGCATTTTTTCCAATACAAAAAAATGTGGCTTTGGCATTGTATTTTTTTAACTGGTCAAGTACAAAGGGTGTTACTTCAGGATGAGGGCCATCATCGAAAGTGAGATAGATTTTTTTTCCGTTAGCAGGCAAATCCCATACACAGGATGGGTACAGCTTTTTTAACCACCAGGGAGTTTTTACGAGATACCACATGATGAACAAAGATAATCTGCCGAAGTGTGCGACGCAAGTAAAGCCTGATAAAGAACCGCAGCCGGGTACATCAAATACCTCTCCGTCAAACCTATATCTTTGCAGCCTATGGCAAAAAAAGTACGGGTAAGGTTTGCTCCCAGTCCTACAGGTGGTTTGCACCTGGGCGGAGTGAGAACGGTATTGTATAATTACCTGTTTGCAAAACATCACAAAGGTGACTTTGTATTACGCATTGAAGACACCGACCAAACCCGTTTTGTGCCGGAAGCTGAGGAGTATATTTTTGATTGTTTGAAATGGGCGGGGCTTGAACCTGATGAAAGCCCTGTACATGGCGGCGGTTACGGCCCATACAGGCAAAGCGAAAGAAAGGAAATATACAGGCAATATGCTGAACAACTGGTGAAAGATGGCTATGCATATTATGCCTTTGATACGCCTGAAGAACTGGAAAAAATGCGGAATGATTTTAAAACAGAAGAAAACCCTTCGCCGCAATACGATAATAAAATAAGGAGCCGGATGCGGAACTCCCTTTCATTGCCTGCAGAAGAAGTACAAACTTTATTGAAAACAGGGACCAGGCATGTTATCCGTATAAAAATGCCGGAACATGAAACGGTTTCGTTTAATGATGTGATAAGGGGTGAAGTGAGTTTTGATACGTCTGTTGCAGATGATAAAGTGTTATTGAAAGCAGATGGCATGCCAACTTATCATCTTGCTGTGGTAGTGGATGATTATTTAATGAAGATAACCCATGCATTCCGAGGTGAAGAATGGCTGCCCAGCGCACCTGTTCACATCCTGTTATGGAAATATTTATTCGGGCTGGATAAAATGCCCGAATGGGCACACCTGCCATTGATACTTGGGCCAAACGGAAAGTTAAGCAAGCGTGACGGCGCCAAATATGGCTTTCCCGTTTTTGCCATGAACTGGACTGACCCTAAAACCAATGAACTTACTGAAGGGTTTAAAGAAAA
>JANRKT010000020.1:0-7731 GCA_033763355.1 Chitinophagaceae bacterium
TGATATTACCCTGGTGGGTAAAGATAAAACCTATGCGCCTGTTGTGGCTTTCTCCATTAACCAGAGCGATGCCATTACGGCTGTATCAGATAACCTGCGGGAAGAGACCTATGAAACATTTGACATAGAAAAAGAAATTGAAGTGATACACAATTTTGTTGATGTAAGGCGCTTTAACAAGAAACCCATTGATGCTTTTAAAAAAGTTATTGCGCCCAATGGTGAGCGCATTGTTCTTCACGCCTCCAACTTCAGGAAAATAAAAAGGATTGCAGATGTGATTTATATTTTTTACAAACTCAATAAAGAGATCCCCTCACGTATGCTGCTGGTAGGCGATGGCCCCGAAAGGCCAATGGCTGAAGAATTGTGCAGGGAACTGGACATTTGCGATGATGTAAGGTTTGTGGGCAAACAACAGGATATGGAAGAGATTTTTGCCATTGCAGATTTGTTTTTGCTCCCTTCAGAATATGAAAGTTTTGGTTTAGCGGCACTGGAAGCCATGGCCGGCGGCGCTCCTGTTGTGTCAACCAACGCAGGGGGATTACCTGAAATTATAAAGCAGGGAGAAAACGGTTATATGGGTGAGGTAGGCAATGTGGAACAAATGAGCAGGTTTGCCATTGACATTTTAAAAACAGATGAAACCCTTCAGCGTTTTAAAAAACACGCAAAAGAACAGGCTGAAAGATTTGATATAACCCGTATTGTTCCTGAATATGAAAAATTATACTCCAAAGTGGTGATGCAAAGAAAAACAGCCACGGCATAAGCGGCGGCTATTGTATTCAAAAATTTTGATTAAGGATATGTTTACCTGTTTTTAAGCCAGAGTTCAGGATCAAGAAATTTGGAACTGTTGCCTACTACCACAGTTACTACAAACAATAATTCCCCCACAGCATCATCATCATCTGAATGGGCCACTTTGCCCAGCCCCTGACCGAGCTTAACATTGTCTCCTTTATTTACACTAACAGAAGTAAGATTGTAATAAGTAGTTAGGTATTTACCGTGCCTGATGGTAACCGCATAACTGCCTGCAACATCACTCACAGCTGAAACAGATCCTTCAAATACACTTTTGACGTTTGCACCTAATGCTGTTTGGATATAGACCCCGATGTTGTCTTGAATGATATTCTCAAGTTCAGGGATCTTATGTCTTCCGAATCTGCCTGTTATTATTCCTTTATCAACCGGCCAGGGGAGGCTCCTCCTGTTATTTTCAAAGCCCACTGATATCTTGGTTACTTCGGGTGTGTTTTCAAGAACACTTGCTGTACGGGTGCTTTTTGGTGCTGTAGTGGTGGTAGACGGTTTAGTGCTGTTTTTTTCAGCCAATGCTTTTTCTTTGGCAAGCTTATCGGCTTCTTCTTTAGCCTTTTTAATTTCCCTGGCTACAATCGCAGCAATTGAGTTTTTTAAGTTTCTTTCTACTCTTGTTTTTGCAGCCACTTCTTTTTCAATCTCTTTTTCCCTTTCCTTAAGTTTTTTTACATATAAACTCTGTTCATTCTTTTCTTCTTCCAGTGTTTTCATTTGTTTGCTTTGCTCTTCAAGCACCTGGCTTTTTTCTTTTTTGTTGGCCGCAAGAACAGCAATCCGTTGTTCCATTAAAGCACGGGTCTTAAAAATATTGGCTACCTGTTCTTCCCGGTAATTACGGTATGACTTCAGGTAAGCAATCCTTTTAATGGCATCATTAAAACTGGCGGAAGAAAAAATAAAATTGAGCATATCGTAGTTGCTCCTGTTCTTGTAAGCGTATTCAACCGTACGGGCATACTGAAGGCGGAGGGTATCCAGTTGTTTTTTTAAACGGAAAATTTCCCTGTTGTTGGTAAAGATGGTATTGTCAATCAGGTTAACCTGGTCGCTGATATTTTTAATTACAGCTAAACGCTTACGGAGTTTGTTCTGGATAACCGCAAGGGCCTTGGTAGATGCCTTTTTATCCTGTTTAATAGAACTCTGCGCTTTCCTCAGTTCCTCAATTTCGGCCTGTATTTCTCTGCGCTGCTTTTCCAGTTCTTCGCGGCTCTGACCTGCTGTTGTAATTGCAGTAAGCAGAAAGAAAAAAAGAATGATACGGGCTTTCAGCATAGTGATGTGTATAAGAGGTAAAGAAATTTGTGCCGGGTAAAAATAAAGACGGATTTAAGCCGGTTATATTTTCCGGCGAGTGTTAAAATTACTTCAATTTGTAATTACGCGGAACAGCAAACGGAAAATTCAGTGGCTGGTTAAATTCCACCTGTTTAAACTTCATGTCAATATCCAGTTTGGTCTTTTCGGCTATGGTTATGCGCCTGTTGGTAGAAAATTTTCTTTCCCCGCTGTTTTCATAAGCTTCATATGATAAATCGGCTGTACGGCTCCTTACAATATCCACGTCATCAAGCTTGCTGTGCTGCAATGAAAAACCCTCTCTAATAAAAGTAACCAGGTGCTTGAAATAATTTCCTTTGGTGGCAAGTGATACAAAATTGGCGTCTTCTTTATAGGCAACAATATTGTTGCTGTCCATGTAAACAGGGTTGCCTATAATAAGGTCCTGGAGGGTATAAAAATCAAAAGGCAACTGCGCCAATTCCTGTAAATAATCAAGGGTATGGTACTGCACCGTTTTGTTCAGTTTATCCAGCACCCTTACACTGTCCTGCGTTATAAGCACCCTGAAGGCCTCAATACCCAATGCAGCATTAATGGATATCCATATGACACTGTCTTTCTTCATGCGCACAAAAGCATTAAAGTCGTAGCGCTGCTCTTTACTGTCGGCATAATCAACCTTTATTTTAGCAGAGAAAGTATTAAAGTCAATGTGGTTGCCTTTTATTTTTTCAAGCGCATCATGAACCATTTTTGCAGAATCGCTCTCTACGGGATTAATTACCACCACAGCGGTATCTTTTTTGGTCATGGCGGTAGATATCTTACGGGTTGACCGGCAACTGAAGATTACAACAGCAAAACAAAACAGTATCAGTACAATTCTCATGATGATAAATTAGGTCATTCAAATTTTGCCGGTGTGGCCAAAACCGCCTTCGTTTCTTTCAGTTATATTGATGGCTTCCGCTTCCTGCCATTTTATTTTTTCAACTTTCTGTAATACCAGTTGCGCTATCCTGTCGCCATTGCTGATGACCTGGTTATCTGCTGAAAGGTTAATGAGTATTACTTTTATTTCCCCCCTGTAATCGGCATCAATTGTGCCCGGTGTATTTAAACAGGTTAAACCGTTTTTTATGGCCAGTCCGCTGCGTGGCCTTACCTGCGCCTCATATCCTTCGGGCAATTCAATAAACAAACCTGTTGGAACAAGGCACCTTTCCAAAGGTTTTAACCGCATGGGTTCATCAACAAATGCTTTTATATCCATGCCCGATGAACCGGAAGTGGCATAAGCAGGCAGGGGGTTACCCGATTTATTGATGATTTTTACTTTTACTGCAGACATGACGGCAAAAATAGTACTCCATAACTTACCGTGAAGTTCCGGCCGGAAAAATTAACTAACACGGCAACACATTAAATGCGCTTTTATATTTTGCTGAGCAATACCGCTGCATAAGCTATCAAACCTTCCTCACGGCCCACAAAACCCATTTTTTCTGTTGTGGTGGCTTTAATAGAAACATCTTTTACAGTAACCATAAGGATCTCTGCAATAACCTGCTGCATCTGCGGAACATAAGTTTTAATCTTCGGGGCTTCAAGGCAAAGGGTGCTGTCAACATTTACAACAGCATATCCCTCCTGCTGTATCAATTCAAAACTTTTCTTCAAAAGTATTTTACTGTCAATGTTCTTATACTGCTGGTCTGTATCCGGAAAATGAACGCCTATATCCCCGAGGCATGCAGCGCCAAGCAACGCATCGCAAATAGCGTGCAGCAGCACATCTGCATCGCTGTGGCCTTTTGCCCCTTTATGATGTGGAATTTTAACCCCGCCAATCCATAAATCCCTTCCTTCAGCCAGCTGGTGAAAATCCGTTCCATACCCGATCCTGTAAGACATGTAATGGTTTTAGTGATGGTAAAAATAAAAAAGCGTCCCGATGTGGGGCGCTTTCATGTATAAAATCTTTTCAGCAACAATTATTTGTTTTCGCCGCTGCTTTCCCCGCCGTCAAAATCAAAAACAAGGCTGAAGCGGAGTGTATTGGAAAGCGGGTTGCGGTTAACCCCATTACCGGATGGGATCAGGTAAGAAAAGTTCAACCCGAAAATATTGTATTTAATGCCGGCCCCTACAGTAAAGTACTGGCGGTTGCCCTTGGTTTTATTTTCATAAAAATAACCTGCACGGAAAGCAAACTGGTTGTTGTACCAGTATTCGCCACCCAGTGAAAAATAAAATTCTTTAAGTTCTTCGCTGAAACCACCGGGTGCATCGCCAAATGAACTGAACCAGCTGCCTACAACACCTTTGGTGCGGTAGTTGGCCAAACCTGCAGAATCACCCAAAGCAGGCGGCGTGGGCACCATCAGCTTGTGAATATCCAGCCCAAAAGAAACTTTGTTTACTTCGTTGAAAACACTTGTGTGTACAGCGCCTAAACCAAGATTGGCCGGAATAAAATCTTTTTGGGTAGCATCGTTGGTATAAGAAATCTTTGAACCAAGGTTGGTTAAGGTTGCACCAAAGTTCCAGCCTGCGCCATTCTCCTGCGCCGTTGTATAAAAGAAACCCAGGTCACCGGCAACAGAACTTCCCGCTTTATAAGAGACGCCATTTACAGCCTGGCCGCCTGCAAGATTGGAGTTGATGTAACGCAATGCAACACCAAGGCTTAAATTGTCAGATAATTTTCTTGAGTAACCTGCATCTATTGCAAACTCACGTGGACGGAAAGAATTCAGGTCGTTACCAAGGTTATCAGTGAACTGGATATTACCAAGGCTGAAGTACCTGATAGAACCGGATACAGCCTGAAGGTCATCCATTTTATAATAACCGGCAATAGAAGCAAGATAAACATCATTTAAACCAAGATCTTTCAACCACGGCGTATAAGTAGCCGCAACAGCCCCTTTACCGGTTGCAAAAGGATACTTGGCAAGGTTGTAAAATTGTGAATTGGCATCAGCCGAAGTTGCAACCCCCAGGTCGCCCATACCACCGGCACGTGCATCGGGTGATATTCTCAGAAAAGGTACGGCGGTAGTTACCACATTTATCGGGTCGGTTTGCTGTGCATTTACAGCCATTACAGAAAACACAATACTTACTGCAACAACAGTTAGTCTTCTCGTTGATTGTTTCATTGAATAGGTATTTGGCGATTCGGAATAAAAAATAAAAGTTTGAGTAGAGTTCTATGCCATTCAGAAGTTTTGGGGGGCTAAAAATACGTTATTATGCAACAAATCTACAAAATCACCAGTTTTTCAATTTTCTCCTGTCTCTTTCCATCGGCCGTTCTCACCACAACCCTGTATAAATATACCCCTCTTGCCAGCTTATCACCATAATCATCTTTACCATCCCACTCTAACTCAATTGAACGGTTTCCCGTGGTGTTTATTGTTTTTGAAAGCGTCTTTACCAGCCTGCCGGTAACCGTCATAACCTGCACAGTAACATGCAAATCCTCACCCGGTCTGTTGTGTTCAAACCAGAAACTTGTACGTGTTGTAAATGGATTGGGATAGTTGAGCACATGCTGCAGCTGCAACTCCCCTTTCTTCAGTACCCTGAACTCGAGGATGTATTCATTAGAATTATTGAATATATCCCATGCTTTAATCTTCAGGCTGTGCAGGCCTTCTTCCATTTTTGGCAACTGGAAGCGGATAACACCTTTCTGGTAACTGTCCAGTTCCGCTTCGTAATAATCATTCAGCACAAAAACCTGCTGACTGTTGTTGTCCAAAATTGCGGTTATGCTATGACCAATTCCTGTGCCAACTGTGTTGATGCCAGACGAATCAGCCAAACGGATAATCAAAACAGGTGTTTCGTTTGTAATGCTTCCATTTACAAACTTCTCATCATTTAAAAACGCTTTAATATGCGGGCCTTGTTTATCATCCTGCACCCCGTTGCCTATTCCACCAATGATGATGTCATCAGTAAAACCGTTTCCGTCTTTTGCACCATCATCTGCATAATAGCTTATCCTGCCATTACCCAACTGGTAATTGATGTCTTTGGGAACAATAAATGTGAAAGAAAAATTTCCATTGGCCACTTTTACTTTTCCGTTATAAATAAGGTTTTGCTGCTGGCGGAAAGCGGTAACGGTGCTGCCCTGGTCATTGGCCAGCGTATTAATGTTCTGGGCCTTATCGTAAATGGAAGGATAAGCCGTGCCGTTAAAATTGGACAAGGCATTTCCTGCAAGATCAGTAACAGTGCCTGTGATAGTGTAGCGGTTCAATGCTTTTAATGTATCCGGTGTTGCTGTTACCGGAATACCATTAACAGATGTGGTTTTGATTTTATACACCGGGAAAGCAAGTGTAATTGCAGGGTCGCCCAGTAAAGTAAATTTCCTGTTGTTGTTTACATCGCCAGAGGTTTGGTAAGTAAAGTTTTTTACCCTCTTCACAGCTTCTCCCAACGATAAATAATTTCCGTTTGCATCAGGTTGCATGGCAATTGAAAGATAGTTGTTGTTGATGATGCGGTTGCTGAAAGCAAACACCAGTCTCGTTGTGGTCATCATGGCAATGGCTCCGGTCCTTTCCCTCAATAAAATATTTTCGCCGATTGAATTGACAGACGGATTATCGTAAGGTGCAAAATCACATGTGGCCGTAATAAACAACGGAAGCTTATCGGGATTGCTCCATGTATTTACCATGTCCAGATCAAGAATAGCTTCCTCGGCCAGCCGCCTGAAACCACCATGTCCGTTATAATTCCAGATTAATGTTCCGCTGAAAATGCGGTTGTTGATGGCTGCATTTACCAACGGATAGCGGCTTCCGCCTGTGCCGCTTTCCTGTTTAAAAGCATCAAGGTAAATTTTACTGCTGTTGAAAACAGGCGCTTTGGTAAAAGCGGTGCTGCTGATGATCTCTGCGTCGTTAAGATGGGTATTGAAATCTTCATCATCAGCAATAAATGTAAGCTGGTTTCTCCAGGGCCCGAATGATTTTGAAGATGAATAACTGATAATTTTATCCACCGCCGCCTTTGCTTCACTGATATTTTTTGCAGGTATCCTGCCAATGCCAATATCAAGAAGGGCGGCCGGAAAAGATGAGTTGATGTCATCGTTATCATCCAGCAAACCAAAAAAATCATCTGATGTATATGTGGTGAGCGGGTCAAGTGCAGGCAGGCTTTCATAACAGGGAACAAGATTGGTATTGTTTACCAGCCTGTTTTTATAATCGTAAGACGCATCACCAAAGAGTAACAGGTAACGGGGCCTTTTGCTGGAATCATTGCCCGCCCTGTCATAAAACATTTTTACAAAATCTCTCACGGCTGTCGGATCAGGGGTTCCCGATGCAAATTCATTATACACCTGGCCAACGTCGGCAATAAAAGAAACAATATTGTCTTTTTGCTGATGATGCTGTGCAAGCCTTAATGCCTCAGGAAACAATGATGAATGGGTAACAATAAGCATTTGAGCCAACTGCGGCTGGTGCAGGTTCTGGTTGTTTACCCTGCCTTTGCCAACTGGAGTGAAGAAACCGTTTCCGTTAAAAGCCACGTACTCCCTCAGCCGTGAACAATCATTTCTGAAGCGGAGTTCAC
>JANRKT010000021.1:0-5202 GCA_033763355.1 Chitinophagaceae bacterium
ATTCTCCATATCAACTACAATAACTGCCGTCCGTGCAGAATCTATTGCAATCGAGTCTGGTTTTGCCATGATATGAATATTCATAAATTTTTTGTTGATACTACCTGGCGAATTGACTGGCGTAGAAGATTTGGAATTGTCATTACTCTTATTTTCGTCGTTTGCATTGCATCCCAGAATGAGTAATGCAGGAATAATTGCTATAAGAAAATACTGTTTCATTTTCAAAATAGTCTTATTTGTCTATAAAGAGATGAAGTATCCAATAGGGTTACCGCTAACGGAACCGGCGTTGCCGCTGTGCAGGGTGAAGGTATTTAAAATGTGTTACCGGTGCAAGGAGTTGTTGTGTTGCTCATTGGCCATAAGGTATAATGTCCGGCAGGGCACAACCTGTCCCGCCATATGCGGGAAGTACGCTAACGCACATTTTCCGTGCCGCATACTAGCGCCAAAGTGGGATATATTCGCCAGCACATCATTATTAAAGTAACGGGAACGTATGATAAATCAGGTTTAATCAGCCGTTTCAATTTCTAAAAGAGTTGTTCTGTTTTGAAAACCTAAATGCATTACTCTTTTAAAATATGACTTTTGAATGATGCCTTTAGAAAATTCAATCTGCTGCATTGAGTTTTCTGACATCTCAAGATTTGATTTGCTGATTTGTTCTTCAATTGTTTTTGTGTCTGCCTTTGAGGCTTTCCGGACGTAATCAATTATAGCAGCTTTTAAAGTATTGCCATCAATTATTTTATTTGTTTCAGTAATACATATAGAGTTTTTATTGTCAAGCTTGGTTAATTGAACTTTTTCAATTGCATCAAAGGGCTGCCCTCCGAGCGGATTAGGGAATTTAATATTATTGGTTTGCACTTGATTTAGCCTGTAAGTAAAGCCGAACGAAAAATTATAAAACTTAATTTGTTTAAGCACGGCGGCTTCTAAACCTGGTTTAGATGCAATAAGCTGTTTGGCTCCCTGGTATTGTATATTCATTGAAGGATTTGATGCGCTGTTTGCTATCAGTTCATCTATTGCTTTTCCTGCAGCATTTCTGACTTCATCAGTATTTATAAGTTCGACAAATTGGCCGACATTCGATAACTTAAAAAGTATTTTTGTTTTTAGTAACCTGGCGATGATCTGATTTTCAATTGTTGGGTCATTGTCTGCCAATTTTGAAGTAGTATATACCCATTCAACTTTATAACCACTTTCAGTTGCTTCAATGACTTTAAATTTTGCATCAAACAAGGAGAGATAATTAGCCGCATTTCCATTGACAGCATCTGTCGTTGTGCTTTTAATTTTTACTGAATGCGTCTCATCTTTTTTCCAATGTGGTATTACATCAACCGAATTATCAGATTGTCCATATGAAGTTTCTGTCAGAAACGAAACTGCCAGGAAAAGAGCAATGGAATTTAAATTCATTTCTTAAGTTTAAAGTTGGTGGTTAACAATTTCTGCATCATTTTGTATCTGTGAAATTAATATCAAATCCTTTTATTCAAATTCATTTAAGAATATTTTTCTTCTATATTCCGGGGATGGATTTAATAAAAAAATAACCGTGATGATAGGTATAATATATTATCCAATAACACTTAAAGGGTTACTTCACCACTCTCACCGTCCTCTTATTCTTCCCGTCAGTGTATTTAAGCATGTATGTTCCGGAAGGCAGAGTGTTCAGCTGGTCAAAGGAAATGATGTAGAAATTGCCGGTTTGTGTTTCTATGGATTTTAAAGCAATGCTTCTTCCGGAACCGTCAATAAGTTGCAGGTTTACCTTGCCATTTAACCGGCCTTTCAGTAACACGGTAAACTTATCAGGAAAGGGAACGGGGTAGGCTTTTATCCAGTCGGCGCCAAGTATGCGGCTGGCATCCCTTCTTTGCTTTTCTGCAAATAAAATATCGTAGGCCGCTTTCATGTTGGGTATGCCATAGCCCATGCGGTCGTCAGGCGCAGTGTATTTGCTGCTGCTTTTTTGTATGGCATCTAATATTTCCATATTCCTGAAATCCGGAAAAGCCTGCCACAAACAGGTAATTAAACCGGCAAGATTGGGATTGGAAAATGATGTGCCGTTTCCCTGCACGGTATTGCCTGCCGTATTGGTAAAATAGGTTCTCCAGCCAACAGAACTTACATTGGGTTTAACACGTCCGTCTGATGAAGGGCCATAGCTTGAAAAAGCTGCCACCTGCCCGTTTACATCCACAGCGCCAACAGTAAACACACTGTCGCCGTCAGCAGGGGCTATAATGTATTTCCATGCACCGCTTCCTTCGTTGCCTGCGCTGTTGGTTACAATCATTCCTTTTTTCACAGCAAGGTCAGCGGCAATGGTAATCATGGTTGTTTTGCCATTCATGTCGGCATAAGTATGATTGAAGGAAGGGTCATCAAAAACATAATAGCCAAGAGAAGAAGTGATGAGGTCAACACCGAGGCTGTCTGCTGTTTCTGCAGCGGCAATCCAGTTTTGTTCTTCAATGGGGTATTCGGTTGCCGCATCTTCTGTGCGGAACAGGTAAAATTTTGCTTTGGGCGCCGTGCCTACCATAATGCCGGGCCGGTTGGCTGCAATAATGGAGAAACACCACATGCCATGCGGATGGTCTTCATTCACGCTGGTTTCATTTCTAACAAAATCCCATGTGCCAAGAATTTGATTGTTGCTTCTTACACTGTCAAAAGCGGCAAGGTTAAGGTATCTTTGAAAGCCTGCATCCAGCACGGCAATCGTCATGCCTTCGCCGCGGTAACCATTGTTGTGTAAAAATTCCCCTTCATGAATGGTTACCTGGCCGGATGAATTTCCATAATCAAAATAATTTCCTTTTACATCCTGGAACTGAAAAGGCAGTTGCGGTGATTCAATAATCTGTTCATTGAATTTATTTACCGGTACAAACGGCCGGTTGGCAACAGGGCCTGATGATTTTACAAAAGGGAAGCTTTGTATTTTGGCCAAAGCGGCTGCATCTGTGGTTTGTATCAAAACCTGGTTCAGCCATTTTGATTTATTGAGTATGGTAACATTGCCCGCCAGCCGGATGCTGTCAAGATATGCAGCGGTAACAGGCAGGTCTGTACTGTCAAGCGATATGTTGAAACGTGTCCTTCTTTCTATGGCTTTTGCAGAGAGAAATGCAGAAGGATTATTGAATGAATAAGAGGTGCCGTTTTTGTCAGTAAGCCTAATGATATGTTTGGAATATTGTGCCGTAACCGACAGGGCTGTTAAAGCCGTAAGGATACTGAGTACTGTTTTTTTCATAGCTACTCCGGTTTTTTGTTTGGATACGGATAATGCCTTTTATCAGTTGTACGACAGCAATGTTAATTTAATCCCGTAACTGTTGGGCTCATAGTAGCCGTTGGGTGATGTTATGTTTGGCGGCTGCCACGCTTCGTGCAGAAAGTCTTTATAGATCAGCCCCACGCCTTTGCCATATACTTCAATGGATTTGTTGATCTCAAAATAAAATGCTTTGTTTCCGGGATTGCCCAATACCTCATCACGCTGGTTGATGGTAATGGTATTGTCAAATGGTTTGTTATCTGCAGTATAGGGCTGTTCTGTATTCTCGTAAAAATATTCCCAGTCATCAAGGTATTGGAGTTCGGGATTGGAGTAGGAATTGATATAGCTGTTGCCTTTCCATGTAAAATTATCTTTAACCGGCCCCTGCAGTTTAATAAAGCGAAGGTTATTTTCAATATACTCCACTGATTTTTCGAGGGGGGTTATCATGAAAGTTGAATTATCAAGCCATTGGGTGGTATCTGTGGTGCTCCTCATCTTTCTCCTGATGCGGTATGAAGGCCTGCCGAGGTTATCGGTTATCGCAGCTTCCACCTGGTCAAAAACAATATAACTGTGTACTTCTTTTACGGTATTAAGGTTTACATATACTGTTGAATCAAGCTTGTAATAAATGTATTTGCCAACCTGCAGGGGGAGGTAATCGCTTACCGGGGGCACATTGAGCACTTCTGTTTGTTTTTTGCAGCCCGCTGTAAAAAACACAGCGCCGGTTATGATGAGCAGAAGTAAAAGTCTTTTCAGCATAGGTTTTAGAGATTTGTAAAATTACAGGTTTCAGGATAGAGCCTGTTGGTTTGTAAAATGTTGCTTTTCAAAAATTAATTCAACAAAAAACCGGGCGGCAAAGGCCACCCGGTTGCTAACGGTTTTTTGTATTTGTTTATTGCCTAAATGGCTGGCACATAACGCTGAATGATGCCCCCACCGATTACATCGTCCCCTTCGTAAAAAACAGCGCTCTGTCCCGGGGCAACACCTTTGGCATTTTCATAAAATTTCACCTTTACAGCAGCGCCGTCTGTGTACAGGTTGCTTAATGTGCCTTTGTCTTTATACCTTATTTTGGTAAGGGCTTCCATGCCGTTTGAAATACCATCGTATTTAATCATATTGATCTTTCCCACAGTCATTTCGCTGCGGTCAAGGTCGTTCTCATCGCCAAGCACCACGGTATTGGTTTCGGGGATGATCTCCGTTACAAATACGGGTTTGCCGAAAGTTATATCAAGCCCTTTGCGCTGGCCAACGGTATAAAAGGGGTAGCCTTTGTGCTTGCCCACAACTTTCCCGTTGCGGTCAACAAAATTTCCATCAGCCAGTTTTTCTTCAAGGCCGCCAACCCTTCTTTTAAGGAAACCGCGGTAATCATTATCGGGCACAAAGCAAATTTCGTAGCTCTCACTTTTTTTGGCCAGTTCGGGGTAGCCGAATTCTTCCGCCATTTTCCTGATCTCTGTTTTGTGGTAATTGCCCAATGGCAATAAAGTCCTGCTGAGCAGATCCTGCTGCAGTCCCCACAATACATAGCTCTGGTCTTTCAGGTCATCAATGCCTTTGCTTACCACATACCTGCCATTGTCATGCATGCGTACTTTACCGTAATGGCCGGTTGCAATATAATCGCAGCCAAGGGCATCAGCCCTTTTCAGCAATGCCCTCCATTTAATATGCGTGTTGCACATAACGCAGGGGTTGGGTGTGCGGCCTGCAAGGTATTCATCTACAAAATTGTCAATTACAAAATCGCCAAACTCTTCACGTATGTCCAGCACAAAATGGGGGAACCCGTGGTGCACCGCAGCGGCACGGGCATCATTAAAAGAATCGAGGTTGCAGCAGCCGGTTTCTTTTTTACCGCC
>JANRKT010000022.1:0-9025 GCA_033763355.1 Chitinophagaceae bacterium
GTAATCTCTCTTCTGCAGGCAAGCCTGTAACATTCTCACACCCTCCCCACTTTCAGTGATGCCTTCACACTAACTGAGTGACATAACATAGCTGTTTACCGCTGCAATTTTGTGTCAGCAAAACAGGTAATACAAACAACACCTGTATCACTGCAAATTACCGCAGCCTTTAAAAGCTACAGTAATTCAAAAATCATCACTCATCAAAAAAATAAAAACAATGAAACGGTTACATCAATTCTCAGTATTGCTCACAGCATCTGCTATTTTATTTGCAAGCTGCAGTAAAGACGGGGGCTACGGCAGCAACCCCACGCCCACGCCAACCATCAACAAAACAGAAGTTAAAGCTGCAGGCGACCTTACCGCTGCCCTTGCACAGTTCCGCAGTTTAATAGGCGATTCGCTTAACACAACGCCCAACAAAACCAGCGGACGCAGGGAAATTAACTGGGATGGCGTTCCCGCAAACTTTACCAATGCCAATAATTTTCCGTTTGATTTCTTTAATAATACTGATCCCGCCGGCCCCAATGGCCGCAAACGCGGACTGGTTTATTCCAATACCGGCACCAGCTTCCGTATTGACAGCAGCGCTTTTGCCGATATAGATGCAAGCTATGCCGCAGAGTTCAGGGCTTTCAGTCCTAAGAAACTCTTTGCATACATTGGCAATAATGTAACTGAACTTACTTTCAGGGTGGCGGGCACCAATACCGATGCATTTGTAAAAGGTTTCGGGCTTATTTTCTCAGATGTTGACGATGCCGGTTCAACCACTGTTGAATATTTTAACGGAACAAAAAGCCTTGGCGTTTTTAAAGTGCCTGTAAGAAATGATGCCAACGGGTTTTCTTTCCTTGGCGTGCATTTTCCTGATGAGAAAGTTTCACGTGTAAAAATAACGGCAGGTAACGGTTTGCTTGCCAACGCAGCGAAAGACATCAGCCAGGGCGGAACAAAAGACCTTGTGGCAATGGATGACTTCTTTTACAGTGAGCCGCTGGCTTTACAATAAAACATGAAGGACGGTTGAATGACACAAAAGAATGGAGTGAAAAACTAAGGAAGGCTTACTTCATGCTTGCATCCCGGGTAATTCCGGGATGTTCTTTTTATGATTCCTTTTATCTTAGCAAACATGAACTACAACATTGACCGGTCAAGGATTATTACACGCCCTGTAAAAGTTACTTTTCTTGAAATGCATGAAAAACCAAAAGAAAGTTTGCCTGTTAAGGAAGGCGCCACATTCATCTTACTTGGTAAACCCATTGATGTGGCAACCTACCGCAAATATTATTATGGCGTCGGCGAAAAATATTACTGGCTCGACAGGATGGTGATGCCGGATGAAATGCTTGCTGAAAAAATAAATGCTGCAAACACGGATATTTATCTGATGTATTATGACAATGAACCGGCCGGTTATGCAGAGTTTATTAAAGAAAAAGAGTTTACAGAAGTATTGTATTTCGGTTTACTTCCTGCTTTTATCGGAAAGGGGATTGGCAAATATTTTCTGCAATGGGTTGTTCAGCAGGCATGGAGTTACAAACCCAAATGGATACAGCTCAACACCTGCGAACTGGATCATCCCCATGCTTTGCCCAATTACAAAAACGCCGGGTTTAAAGAAGTGAGAACTGCAATGGAGGAAAGAAAAATCCTTTTACCTTAAAGGATGATGAGACGATATCACATCGTCCAGCTGCGGAACAATCATTAACAAAATGTGGTTTGACAATATTAATATATTGTCCCGATCAATTGCACCCCAATATTTCACATAGTTTGCTGTGCAATGCATCGCCCCGGAGGTTTTTCGCAATGATCTTACCATTGGGGTCAATGAGAAAATTCTGTGGTATGCCCTGTACTTTGTATTTGGCTGCGGCTTCGTTGTTCCAGAATTTCAGGTCGCTTACCTGTGTCCAGGCAAGGTTATCATCTTTAATGGCCTGTAGCCAGGGTTCTTTCGCCCTGTCAAGTGAAACACCCAGTACAGTAAAGTTTTTATTGCTGAAACGGTTGAAAGCATTTACTACATTGGGGTTTTCCACACGGCAGGGCTTACACCAGCTTGCCCAGAAATCAATCAATACATATTTACCGCGAAAAGAAGATAGCGCTACAGGGACGCCTGAAGTATCATTCTGTACAAATTCAATTGCATCAGTGCCAACAGCTCCTACTTTGCCATCATCAATGGCATTTTTCAGCATCTTTCCAAAATAACCATCCTTTACAGGTTCATCCAGTTGCATAAACCTTTTTTCGGTATTCACGATGTCATTGTCAACCTGCATCACCACCAGTATGGCAAAGGGTGTTACCCACGAAGATTTTTGTGCAATGGCAAACTCATCTGAAGCCGCTTTTACCTGCTCCACTGCCGCCTGGTATTCGGCCATCAGCTTACCTTCAGGGTCAGGCGAACCGCTGTTTAATTTCTGGGCCAAAGCAGACAATTTGCCAAAAAGAGGGTTAAACACCTGGTTGAACTTTCCGAAATCATCATGCGTTGCTGAACCAGCCACTTTAACATAGGGCAAAGAATCTTTATTGCCTGATAAACTGATCTTACTGTTGTCCAGAAAAAGATACAATTTTTGTTTGCTGCCTTTGAAAGTTACATAATACAGGTTGGGCTCTTTTACAGCTCCTTTCAAAATAAATTTCCCGCCTTTTGAAACAGCTTTAGCCAGCGGGCCGGGAGCAAGTTCTTCGTTCTGCAGCAGCAGCTCCGTATTATCCGGCAGGCCGCTCAGGCTGCCATTAATCACAAAACCTTTTTGCTGTGCAAAAAGGGAGGCAGGTAAAAGCAATAATATCAGCAATAGCCTTATCATTCCGAATGTCTTTTTTTAAGCACTTCAATTACATTTTGCAAGTTATAACCTTTGCTGTTAAGTAAAACCAAATAATGAAAAAGCAGGTCGGCCGACTCATTGAGGAATTTCTCCTCATTACTGTCTTTGGCCTCAATCACCAGTTCCACAGCTTCCTCCCCCACTTTCTGTGCAATTTTATTAATTCCCTTCTGAAACAACTGTCTTACATACGACTTCGCATCTTCGCTTTTTTTACGCAGTTCAATAATATCCTCCAGGTAGTATAAAAAATCCTCTTTATGGTTGCGTTCACTCCAGCATGTATCGGCGCCGGTATGGCAGGTGGGGCCATGCGGTTCCGCTTTAACCAGCAGGGTATCGTTATCACAATCAATCAGCACCTGCTTTACATGTAAAAAATTTCCGCTTTCTTCACCTTTGGTCCACAGTCTTTTTTTACTGCGGCTGTAAAACGTAACCTTTCCCAATTCCTCTGTTTTCTTTAAAGCCGCTTCGTTCATAAAACCAAGCATTAAAACTTTTTGCGTAGTATAGTCCTGTACGATTGCCGGAACAAGGCCATCTGCATATTTATTAAACTCTATTTTCATACCCCTGTCCCCTGAAGGGGAACTAAAAATTTATTGATTTATTGTTTTTTTTATAAAGTTAAAAGCTATTATTTAACCTGCATTTGTAACTCTACTCAGCTCCACTTGTGCCTGCCACGCCCATGCGGGGTCACTCTCTTTTAGTGCAACAAGTAAATTCAGCTTTTTATTTCTTTATTAAAAACCCTGTACCTGAATCTTCATATCCGTACAACAATGCCTTTCTCCTGCAAATATCGTTTCAAATCCGGAATAGCAATTTCTTTAAAATGAAAGATGCTTGCAGCCAGGGCCGCATCGGCATGTGCCCCTTCAAAAACATCCACAAAATGCTGCATCGTTCCGCCGCCGCCTGAAGCGATTACTGGCACAGGTAATTCGTCAGCAAGCTTTTTTGTAATATCAATGGCAAAACCTGCTTTGGTCCCGTCGTGGTTCATTGATGTAAGCAGTATTTCTCCGGCGCCGAGATCCACCCCTTTCTTCGCCCACTCAAAACATTTGGCGTCTGTCCTGCTCCTGCCGCCGTTCAGGTAAACATACCATTCACCATCATCTTCTTTTTTTGTATCAATAGCAAGCACCACACACTGGCTGCCGAATTCTTTTGACAGTTCATTTATTAATTCCGGTCTTTTAAAAGCAGAGGTGTTTACAGAAATTTTATCAGCCCCGTTTTGCAGCAACACCTGCACATCTTCTACACTGCTGATGCCACCACCAACGGTAAAAGGAATATTAATGTGATGTGCAATCCGGTTAACCAGTTCGCTTAATGTTTTACGTTTTTCAACAGTTGCAGTAATATCGAGAAACACCAGTTCATCAGCTCCCTCCTGCGCATATAAAGCGCCAAGTTCAACAGGGTCGCCTGCATCACGCAGGTTAACAAAATTGGTTCCCTTAACCGTGCGGCCATCTTTAATATCAAGGCAGGGTATAATTCTTTTGGTAAGACCCCCTGCCCCCCTAATGGGAGAATTGACTGATTGCATCCTCAAATCTGATCCATCATTCATAATATCTCAAAATATTTAATAACAAAACCCCATATGAAAACAGGAAAATTTATTTACGTGAACTTAATGCAACTTTAATACCGAGGGCCAGCAAGAGCAATCCTGTTATTCTACTCTGCCATTTAATAAACCCTTCTCTTTTTGCGAGCCAGTTACCCAATTTACCAAAGAGTACAGCCACTGCAATATTTACTGCTGTTCCTGAAATATTGAACCACATCCCTAACAATAAAATCTGCCAGTGGGCATTTCCTTTTTCGGGATGAATGAACTGCGGTAAAAATGCAAGAAAGAACAGCGCTACTTTAGGGTTGAGTGCATTTGTTAATACGCCCTGCCAGAAAATTTTTGATAAAGGCTTTGCATCAATTGTAGTGTCAACACGGAAACTGTTTTGCCTGCTGAGAAAACTCTTTAAACCAAGATAGATCAAATAAGCGGCGCCAAGGTATTTTATAACAGAAAATGCAATTGCTGAATTGGCAATAAGTGCTGACAGTCCCGCAACTGCTGCCAGCAAATGAACAATACAACCGCCCATAATTCCCAATGAAGAAATGATGCCCGCCTTTACGCCCTGGCCTGTGCTGCGTGTGGCCACATAAAGCATGTCATTACCCGGAGTGATATTAAGCATCAGGCTGGCAAACGCAAACAATAAAAAATCGTTCAGTTCAATCATATAAAGCTTTTCAGTTCATTTAGAGAAATACGGTTTTCATAAATAGCTTTGCCTACGATGGCGCCTTTGCAGCCAATTGCATTTAATTCTTCCATATCTTTCATTGAACTCACCCCGCCGCTGGCAATAAAATGCAAACCGGGAAACCGGCTGATGATGTTCTTATACAATTCAACTGAAGGCCCTTCTAATTTTCCATCCTTACTCACATCAGTACAAAATAGTTGCTGTACCCCATGATCCACATACTTCTTTATAAAATCATAAATATTAATGCCGGTGGTTTCAAGCCAGCCGCCAACAGCAATCATCTCTCCCTTTACATCAGCGCCCAGTAAAAATTTATCAGCCCCGAATTTTGTTAACCACTTTACAAACTCTTCTTCATTCTTTACCGCAAGGCTGCCGATTGTCGCCCACACTGCACCTGAATTAAAAACCTGCTTTACATCTTCTTCTTTTTTTATGCCGCCGCCAAAATCAATAAGCAGCCCTGTATTTCCTGCAATATCTTCAAGCACTTTCCAGTTTTTTACTGTGCCGGCTTTTGCACCGTCAAGGTCAACCAAATGAAGCCTCTTTAACCCGGCAGCTTCAAACTGCTTTGCAACTTCAAGAGGATTTTCGTTGTAAACTTTTTTTTGGGAATAATCGCCCTGCGTTAAGCGAACGCATTTGCCATCTATAATATCAATTGCTGGTATGATGAACCCCGCCCCCCCCGAGGGGGGTCTTTTGCCCGATAAACTTTTCTCTTCTATACACATATACGCGGCTGCTTACGCCTGATTATCTTATTTAATATTGATGAAATTTCTTATTATGGTCTCTCCTGCCTTTGCACTTTTCTCCGGATGAAACTGTACCCCGTAAAAATTATTTTTATGCAAAGCTGAACTGTACGGCTTTATGTAATCCGTTGTTGCTATGGTATGTTTGCCCGGCGAAGCATAATATCCATGAACAAAATAACAATAACTGCTTTCTGCCACGCCGCTGAACAAATGTGTTTTCAGGTTATAAATATTATTCCAGCCTATTTGCGGAATTTTAAACCTCACCCCCTGCCCCTCTCCTAAAGGCGAGGGGGGCCAGGCATCAGATCCTGTATTCTGCTTTTGCACTGACACTTCAGCAGATGTAATTCTATTTATTTGCCGGAACAATCTGACTTCTTCGTCAAATATTCCGATGCATTCAGTATCATTTTCTTCAGAGTATTTACACATCAGTTGCATACCCAAACAAATACCCAATACAGGTTGTTTTAAGTTTTTTATCACTTCATCCAATCCCCTTTCTTTCAAATATTTCATGGCGCTGCTGGCTTCGCCCACTCCAGGGAAAATAACTTTATCTGCATTTTTAATTTGCTCATGGTCATCTGTTACAACTGCTTCAACACCGATTCGCTCCAGTGCATACAAGACTGATTGAATATTGCCTGCGTTGTATTTTATAATTACCAGCCCTCCTCCTTTCGGCGAGGGTTCTAAGCTTTCTTTATTTTGTATTGAACTCATCTGATTGATTTAAGAAATTTCTCTGTAACGTCAGCCACATCATTTGAATTTTCCAAAGCCCTGATGTAAGCACTTCCAATAATAGCTCCATTTGCATATTTACAGGCTGTTTCAAAAGTTTGTTTATCCTTTATTCCGAAGCCTACCAAAACAGGGTTCTTCAAATCCATACCCTTCAGTTTCTGCAAATATGCAATCACTTCTGTCATGTTTTTATTGCTGCCTGTTGTAGAGGAAGATGACACTGCATATAAAAACCCGCTGCTTAACCCATCCAGCTTTTTAATTCTTTCATCACTTGTTTCAGGTGTAACAAGGAAAATAAAATCCAGCTCGTTTTTTTTGATGATGGCGCCGTATTCAGTTTCAAATTCGTATTCCGGCAAGTCAGGTAATATCAACCCGTCTATCCCGGCAGCAGCAGCATCGGCACAGAACTTTTCAAATCCATACTGCAATACCGGGTTCATATAACCCATTAAAACTACAGGGACACTTATCTGGTTGCGGAAATCCTTCAGTTGCTCAAATAATTTTTTTATCGTCATCCCATTGGCAAGTGCAATGCTGCTGCTGTGCTGTATCACCGGGCCATCTGCCAGCGGGTCACTGTAGGGCATCCCCAGTTCAATAATATCTGCACCATTATCCTGAAGTGCTTTCATTACCCCAACTGTTGAATTTAAATGAGGATAGCCTGCGGTGCAGTAGATGTTGAGTACATTTCGCCCTTTTTTCTCAAACAGTGTTTTAATTCTACCGTTTACCTCACCCTTTAATCCCTCTCCTTCAGGAGAGGGAGACCCAACTACAGTACTTTTATTTTGCTTTTGTGCCGGCATATCATTTTCCATTTTTCTTATCGTCTGCCTTTTCAGCAATAATAAGTGCTGTATCGGCAATTTTTTTTACCACTTTTTCAATATCATTTATTACTTCTTCATTCCTGAACCTGATAACTGTTATTCCCAGTTCTTTCAAATCATAAGTTCTTCCGGTATCATTTTCTTTTGCCCTCAAATTATCGTGTACTTCACCGTCAATTTCTATTACCAGTCTTTTCTCATGGCAATAAAAATCAGCAATAAATTTATCTAATGGGTGTTGTCGTCTGAATTTGAGTCCGACTAATTTTCTGTTTCTTAATTTATCCCATAATTTCTTTTCCGCTTCAGTAGCACCCTTCCTAAGTTCCCTGCTATATTCATATAATTTTCCAGTGGCTCCTTTATGCAAATTATCGTTATAAGATTCCATCATTATATAGGTGTTGCATAATATCAATTCAGGATACAACTACGGTAGCCTGCCCCCCTCTCCTCAAGGAGAGGGGGCGGGGGTGAGGTCAAAGATGTTTCATATAAGTTGCCAGATCCTTATCTCCTCTGCCGCTTAAACACAATACTACTTTATCGCCTGTTCCTAATTTTACCAGATTCAGTGCATGTAATGCATGCGCACTTTCCAGCGCCGGAATAATCCCTTCCAGTTTCGCTAATTCAAATGCCGCTTTTAATGCTTCATCATCTGTTGCACTTAAAAATATCCCTCTCCCGCTTTCAAACAGATGTGCATGCAATGGGCCAATACCGGGATAATCCAATCCCGCTGAAATACTATGCGGTTCCACCACCTGTCCGTCTTCTGTTTGCATCACCAAACTCCTGCTGCCATGCAATACACCGGGTTTACCAAGCTGCGTGGTAGCAGCGCTCATGCCACTGTTTATACCATGGCCTGCCGCTTCAACTGCAATCAAATGCACAGCGGGCTCATCTAAAAAATGATAAAATGCACCGGCCGCATTGCTCCCGCCGCCTACACATGCTATTACATGCGTTGGTAATTCGCTGCCGGTTTTCTCTTTCAACTGCCAGCGTATCTCTTCACTTATCACACTCTGAAACCCCGCCACCATATCCGGATAAGGATGTGGCCCCACCACACTGCCGATTATATAATGCGTATCATTGGGATTATTGATCCAGTCACGGATCGCTTCATTCGTTGCGTCCTTTAATGTTTTACTCCCGCTTGTTGCAGGAATTACTTTTGCCCCAAGCATCTTCATTCTCGCTACATTCGGCGCCTGTCGTTCAATATCTTTTTCGCCCATGTACACAATGCACTCCACACCTTTTAATGCACAAACTGTTGCTGTAGCCACACCATGCTGACCAGCGCCTGTCTCCGCAATGATCCTTTTTTTACCCAGCCGTTCTGCAAGTAAAATCTGGCCAATGGTGTTATTTATTTTATGCGCACCGGTATGGCATAAATCTTCCCGCTTCAAATAAATCTTTGTGTTGAATTTATTACTCAGCCGCTTTGCAAAATACAATGGCGTGGGCCTGCC
>JANRKT010000023.1:0-3870 GCA_033763355.1 Chitinophagaceae bacterium
TTTTTATAATAAATGTGCCCGCCAGCTTTCCCATCCTTCCACTTTATATGCTGAAGTTCATTTCCAGCATCTAATTCCCTCGCACTTTTTTTATTGTGGGTTTCATATCCTTTCTTATACTTTTTCTTTGTATAATTCTTATATCTGTTCATATTCCCCCTTGACTCTTTCAGTAATTGCTTTGCATCTGAAGCAGTTTCAACAACTACATTCTTCTTGCCCTTGCTAAGTCCTGAAAGTTCTGACTTTGCTTTATTCCATTCGGAGGTACCTTTTTTGATAACGCTACTAAAGTCACATGGATCACTATTATGCACCAGCACTCTTTGCTTCGATACATAATAGGTATGGTACCCCTCTACTTCAAAATTATGCACTCTAGTTCGCCTTGTAAGCTCCCCCAAAAGTTCGCCATTCGGGATTAGAGAAATTCTCTAACTTAAATGGTGAAATATGAAAAAGAAAAGATTTACGGAGGCCCAGATTGTCTCCATTCTTCACCAGCAGGAAGCTGGGAAGTCAGCTAAAGACATCAGTCGTGAACATGGCATCAGTGATGCTACGTTTTACAACTGGAAAGCAAAGTATGGGGGTATGCAGGTCAGTGATGTGAAGCGGATGAAAGACCTGGAGGAAGAAAATGCCCGCCTGAAACGTATCGTTGCCAATCAGACACTGGAGATTGATGCTATTAAAACAGTATTGGAAAAAAAGTACGGCGGCCTGACGACAAACGGGAGGTAGCGGTAATGCTGGTGCAGGAGAAATTGAGTGTCCGTCGGGCCTGCAAACTGGTAGCGTTACCCCGATCCGTGCTGATGTATCAGAAAAAACCGAAGGATGACAGTTCTTTGATTGAAGCATTACATGAGTTGGTGGATAAGCATCCAACGATTGGTTTTTGGAAGTGCTATTACCGTCTTAGAAGAAAGGGTTGCGACTGTAATCACAAACGCCTTTACCGGGTGTATACAATGCTACGGTTGAATGTAAGAAGAAAAGCAAGACGCAGATTGCCTCAGCGGATAAAACAACCTTTGATGGTTCCGCAGGCTGTTAACCAGGGCTGGAGCATGGATTTTATGTGTGATAGCCTGGTAGATGGCAGAAGGTTCAGGCTGCTCAATATCATTGATGATTACAATCGGGAATCATTGGCCATCGAAATCGACACTTCCCTGCCAGCACTGAGAGTGATCCGGACACTTGAACAACTGATTGAACGCAGAACAAAGCCACAGGTAATACGGGTAGATAACGGACCCGAGTTCATCAGCGACAGGCTGCAACAATGGTGTGATGACAGACAGATCCGTTTACAGTTCATGCAACCTGGCAAACCCATGCAGAATGGATTCGTAGAACGCAACAATGGCTCTTTGAGAAAAGAATTACTGGATGCTTATTTGTTTTACAGTCTGCCGGAAGTAAGACAAATGGCGCATGAATGGCAGCAAGATTACAACTATCAGCGACCTCATGAATCGCTGGGAAATGTACCACCAGTTGAATTTATTAATCCGTTTCCCTAGAATTACTAAAAACGGGAAAACTCTAATTTTGAGTGGACCGAAAAATAGGGGAGCTTACAGCCTGGCAACAATTTCAATAGCTTTAATTGCAAGTTTATTTCCGGTATATGTTACCACACTATCGCCAACCTTTAGTTGGGCTACCCGCAGCCACCGGCCACCGGTAAGAATTAGCAATGCTATTTTTAAATCTTTTCAACATCCCACCCATCATACGAAAAAATTTCGAAGAAATCAGCTAATTCATTAAAGGCCTCATTCCTTTTGTGAAGTTTTTCTGGAGTTAACATATCAATTTTACTTACGTGAAGTTGCCAGAGATTTTCGTCATTAAGCTTTAAGCTTTCAATCTTATAGTTATTTTCCTTAAGCTCATCAAAAATTTTTACCAATTTTTCTTTTTGATAGTCGATAAAATAAAAACCCCATTTCAAATCTGCTTCAACGTTAAAACTATTGGTTTGCATTTTTTTGAAAACATCTTCTAATCGCTCCAGGTTAGAATTCATATATTATTACGTAATTACAATGTAATTTTTTTTAAATCTTCATTAAGTTCATCGAAGTCAATATCGATCATTTTACTTCGTTTTAAAATCTCTAAACAGTCAAGCAAACTGATTAAAACTATTTCTTTCCTCTTTTTTTCAGTCGAATTATTAAATAAATCATATTTGATTGGCAATCTAATATCAGTTTCTTTCTTACGTTTATTGTATTTAAAAGAAAACTTTCCATCATTTTTTTTTATTACAATGATTATATCCCAAGAAACTAGCCCATCACCGTAATGTTTATCACTAATGATGTAATTAATGGCACTTTCAATTTTGTTTCTTATTATGCGGAAAGACTCAGAAATATCAGAATCTACTTCTCCGCCAATCCAAATTTTCATCAGTAATCACTTTTGTTTAATCGTGGTCTTTTGCCATTATTACTTTTATAATCAGTAATTTTTTTGTTCTGCCATTTATGCATTGTTTTCTTGCCTCCTTGCGTTTCTTTCACATAATCTAAGTTGTTTTCTTTTAAATATTTTTTACTATACCTTTTTTGATTACCACTTCCAAATTTTCTTTCGCCACGTGTAGTCTCACCGAATTTTTGTACTTCACCAGTAGACCTATCTTTAAGAGAATATCCCTCTGCCGGCTTATTGTCCAATTTGTTTCCATGTGTTTTTGACTTTAATGGACACGGCCCACTATTATGCACCAACACATGCTGCTTAGATACATAATAGGTATGGTACCCCTCTACCTCAAAGTTATGTACCGTGGTGCGATTGGCAATAATTTCAATGGTGCTTATTGCAATTTTACCACCACTATAGCTTACCACACTATCGCCAACCTTTAGTTGGGCTACCCGCAGCCACCTGCCGCCAGCAAAGAAAGGATGGTCGCTGGTAGCGCTTATAACTTCTTCACCAATACGTATCTGATAAACCGTGTCTCTTACATACTCAAAAATATTGGCAACCTTCTTTTTATCGTAAACATGGGTGGTATCGTTATAAGCCCAGACAACATCACCCGGTTTTATCTTCTCAATTTTTGTATAGCCGCTGTCGGTAAGCACTAAGGTTCCGGCCACAAAACATCCACAAGGCGGGTTTTTAAGAATCTTTTTTGTTACCTGCTGAGTTTCTTCTTTTACAAACTTTTGTGTACTCTGCCTTGCTACCTGTTTTGCTTCCTGCTTTACAATGGTCTCTGTGCCCTCTCTTGCCAGTATCTTAACTCCTCCCTTAACAACACCTTTAACAACACTGGCCGTGCCAAGAGTAAAAATATCCAATATCAGCCCCCCAACACCCATGGCTATCTGCAAACCATCGCCGTCTTTTATTCCATTGTAAATATCCTTTCCGCTGCCTATAAAAGGGAGCGCATCAGTAAGAATATCCCCTGCTTTCACCGCATAGTTTGCAACCTTTGCCCAAAATCCGCCTGTTTTTGCCGCTTTTGGCAGGGCCTTGATTACAATATCGCTCAGGAATGTATTGGCAGTTACAATAGCTGTTTGATCTGTGAATACTCTGCCTGCGGCTTTAAGCGCATCTGCCTTCTCTAATCCATCTAAATCAATATTTGCAATAGGCTCACAACTTGCATATTGGTAGGGTGTAAGTTCGGGGTAACCATCCGTAAGCGGGTCAAGCTGGGGGAACCTTCCTATCTGAGGGTCGTAATAACGGAAACCGTAGTCGTACCAGTTCAGGTCGGCTTCATCAATTAGTTCCTTGTCGTTGTATAAATCCTTATTGGTTAAATGCCCTTCGTTTGCATCGGGCAGTTTATGGCTGCTGATGGCGGCAACCTTTAACCCGTAA
>JANRKT010000024.1:0-11202 GCA_033763355.1 Chitinophagaceae bacterium
CCGTTGGCATGGAAATAATAACCGGAACCATTACGAATTTTACAATCGCTGTCTTCATACAATGCCTGCATCTGCAGTTGCATGGTGCCGAGAAAATAATCTTTGCGCAACCAGCCGCTGTCTGTTTTTTCTGTCAGGCTGAAAAAACGTGCGGCTTCGGGCTGACAGGGTTTCCAGTTATAATCATAATATGCTTCCTTTTTTTGCGCAAAGGTTGAAAAGGAGGATAATAACAGGGCATGAATAAGGAAATTTTTCACAGATTTTTTATCAAAAATAATTTCAGGATTTCAGAAAGCCAAACAGGGTTTCCAGATGAAAGACCGGGACTTGTCCGGAATGTTAAGACGATTGTAATCCATGTGCGCAGGAATTCCTATGGTATGTATTAAACAACTTTCATTACCGGTCTGCCGTTTTATCTGTAATTTGTAACTGACTTATATGAAAACAGTTGAACTCTATATTGACAGCAGTACACGGCCGCAAAAACTGGCCCAATCGCTGAAAGGGTATAACCTTAAACAGGGAGACAAGCTAAGTATTATTACCATGCTGGATGAGGATATGGTGCTGCTGATTATTCTGGTAGCATTAACTGTGCTGCAGCAAAAGCAGATTGACTACGCAAATAAAGTGCTGAAAAATATTTTTGGCAACAAAGGCAGCGGGGAAATACAAAAAGAAATTGCACTTGAATATGGAATTGAGGTGGAGGTTGCACATACAGATGAAGCAGGTTTCTGGCAAAGGTTCAGCAAACAAAACTTGTCAAATGCGTATGGTGAAAATGAACCGGAGTATGATTTGAGTATGGTAAAAGAACCTAACGCAGGCTATAAAAAATGAAACCCGGAGACATTGTTTTAACTGTAATTCCGCAGGGGATGAGGAGCAAAAAATAAGGCCCGTTCTGATCTTAAAAATTCTCCCCGGATACTATGATTTACTGGTTTGCGCGGTTTCAACACAACTACAGAAAAGTATTCCAGACTTTGACTTGATTCTTAAAGACACAGATCCGGCTTTCACATCCACTGGCCTGAGGGCATCAAGTGTATTCAGGCTGGCAAGCCTTGCTGTATTACCCCCCGAAGAAATTATTGGCAGCATCGGGAGTCTGCAAAAAGATTTGCATGATAAATTATTGAGAAGCCTGGCGGACTGCTTATTGGCTGAACCTTAGAGTAACCCGGTTTCAGAGCAGGCTGCATTTAAAAATTCTTCCAACTCCTTATCTTTACAGCACATCATAAAATAAAAACCTATGTCACTCTTCGATAAAAGCAAAAGCAAAGACAAAAAGAAAGGCAACCAGCAACAGGGTAAATCCAGCTTTATACCGCAGAAAGGGAAAGGCAGCAGCAAATCGGCTGCAAAAAATGCCCGCATGCCCGGCCGTTCACAGCGGGGGTCATAATTTTTCAGCATTATTCTGAAGGATCCGGAGGTATTACTGGAGGATTTTGCTTTGCCTGAAAATGGCAGTAGCTGGTTTATTCCGCAATTAACTTCTGTATCAGGGTTTCTATATACGCTACATATTGCCGGGCAGGTACAATTAATTCCTTCGCATTTTCGGGATCCTCAATTATCTCATCGCTGTAATCCTCGTTTATCCTTTCCTGCATTAACCGACTGTAAAAAGAAGCCTGCATCATATCAAAATCCCCGGACTGCACAAAATGCCGGTTTAGCATTGCAACCACCCCGCTGTGAGTTTTAGGAGTAAGGTCTTTTAACAGCAATAGCGCTTTTGTGGCATGGAAACAACTGTAATAAAGCCGGTTAATGACAGTTGCGTAAAACTTATTTTGTAACTTTAATTGCAGGGCCTTCAGCCGGGCGTCGTTCATAGCAACAGGTTGTTTTGAACTACAGTTTTTTTAAGGGAATAATAAGAAGGATTGTAAAGCCAGTCCTGCCGTGAAATCAGCAGAAGGTTAATAAATGACCCAATGGAGACACTTAACGGAAATAATTTATCATGAAGGATTTGCCTGGTTGACTTTGTAATGGCTGCTTTATCAGCCAGCACCAGTATATCCCAATCGCTTTCATCATGGGCGGTATTATTGGCCCTGCTGCCAAAAAAAATAACATCGGCATCAGGCAATGTTTCCAGTATTTGTGTTTTTACAGCAAGTATTATCTGTTCATTTGTGTACATGCTTCAAAGTTCATAATAATTTTCAACATGCGGCAGGGCAAAACCCCTCCAATTCAGCAGTCAATGCTGTAATTTGCACCCATGCAAGATTACCTGAAGGGATTAAATGAGCCGCAGCAAAAAGCCGTACTGCATACCAACGGACCGCTGATGATTGTTGCCGGCGCAGGCAGCGGTAAAACCAAAGTACTTACCACACGTATTGCACACCTGATGGCCAATGGCGTGGATGCCTTTCACATCCTTGCCCTTACTTTTACCAACAAGGCGGCAAAGGAAATGAAGGAAAGGATTGAGCACATCATGGGCAATAACGAAGCCCGCAATTTATACATCGGCACTTTTCACAGCGTGTTTGCAAGGATACTGAGAAGCGAGGCGCACCGCCTTGGCTATCCCAACAGTTTTACCATTTATGACACCGATGATGCAAAGGCTGTTGTAAAAACAGTTGTGAACGAACTGAACCTTGACGACAAACATTACAAACCCAATACGGTTTACAACCGCATTTCTGCCGCAAAAAATGCGCTGGTGGGACCTGAAGAATACCGGAATGATTACTACATACAGCAGGAAGACATGCGCAGCAACCGGCCAGCTATTGCGCAGATATACGATGCCTATGCCAAACGCTGCTTTAAAAACGGCGCAATGGATTTTGACGACCTGCTGTTTAACATGTATAAACTGCTGAAGCTTTACCCCGAGGCATTGGTAAAGTACCAGACCAAATTCCGCTATATTTTAATTGATGAATACCAGGATACCAACCCTGCGCAATATGAAATAATGAAACTGCTGGCGGCGCAGCATGAAAACATTTGCGTGGTGGGGGATGATGCGCAAAGCATTTACAGTTTCCGCGGGGCAACCATACAGAACATTCTCCAGTTTCAGAAAGATTATGACGATGTGGCCATTATTAAACTGGAACAGAACTACCGCAGCACACAAAGCATTTTGAATGTTGCCAACGAAGTAATTAAAAACAACAAAGGGCAAATACCAAAAGACCTTTGGACAGAAAATGTAACCGGCGAAAAAATAAAACTGGTGCGTACCGTAACTGATAATGAAGAAGGGAAATTTGCGGCCGATGCCATACAGGAACAAAAGCTGCGCAACCATTACTTCAATAAAGATTTTGCCATTCTGTACCGCACCAATGCACAGAGCCGTGCTTTTGAGGAAAGCCTTCGCCGCATGGGCATTGCTTATGTTATTTACGGCGGCATCAGCTTTTACCAGCGCAAAGAGATAAAAGATTTTATTGCTTACCTGCGTATTATTGTAAACCCCAGAGACGAAGAAGCATTAAAACGCATCATCAACTTTCCGGCAAGGGGCATTGGTAAAACAACGGTTGATAAAACCATCCTGTTTGCCAATGAAAAAAACATTTCCATGTGGCAGGTGCTGGAAAGGGCAAAAGAGTTTGGTTTTAAAGCGGGCACACTGGAAAGCATTGAAAACTTTGTTACCATGATCAAAAGCTTTCAGAGCATGCTCAGCAAACAGAATGCATACGATGTGGCTGTGCATGTAGGCAAACAAACCAATATTGTAAAAGAACTTTTTAACGATAAAAGCACAGAAGGCGTAGCAAGGTATGAGAACATACAGGAATTGCTGAACAGCATTAAAGAATGGATTGAAACGCCATTGAATGAAGAGGACGGTGAAGCGGGCGACAAGGGCCTTGCAGCATATTTACAGCAAATTACTTTATTAACCGACCAGGATGAGAAGGACCCTGATGCAGACGTGGTAAAACTAATGACGATACATTCTGCAAAAGGCCTGGAGTTTGAGTGTGTGTTTGTTGCCGGTTTGGAAGAAATGCTTTTTCCCAATGGCTTAAGTGTAAATACAAGGGAAGAGCTGGAAGAGGAGCGAAGGTTGTTTTATGTTGCCATTACAAGGGCAAAGAAAAGATTATGGCTTTCCCACGCCAACAGCCGTTACCGTTTCGGAAGTTTGGTACAAAATGAACCGAGCCGTTTTATTGATGAGCTGCCGCAGGAATTTTTAGATAAAAGTTATGCAGGCGGCGGGCCTAAAAACCAAAGCAGCAAATGGGGAGCATCCAACGGTTTTAACAGGATGAAAGGATGGGGTTCAGGAACTGATGACGGCGAATCAGGGGCGGTATCACGGCAATCAGGGACTTACTACAATGAAAGTTCAGCAGCAAAAAGCGATAAACCGGTTTACTTAACACCCAAAACCACAATACAAAAACTTACAGAGCATACACCATCTGCAGATTTTACCCCAAGCGATACCAGCAATTTACAGGCAGGTCAAAAAGTAGAGCACCAGAAATTCGGCTTTGGGGAAGTGGTAAGGAAGGAAGGCAGCGCACACAACCCTGTTGTTACCATAAAGTTTGATCTGAATGGTGAGAAGAAGATAATGCTGAATTATGCAAAATTGCGCATTGTTGATTCCGGCAGTTGAATAATATCACTGGAGCAACACCCCTCTCTGCAGGAGAGGGGCCGGGGGTGAGGCGCTCAACTATGCAAAACTGCGCATTGTTGAATAATAAAACGCATGGTTTTTATGAAGCATCAGATGAATCGCATATTCTTTCTCTTCCTGCTGTTTCCTTCTTTGTCATCCGCCCAGCTTTCCAAACGGGACAGCCTTTGGCTGCCCGTTGGTTATTTTGTTGGTGATTGGACCGGTAACAGCAAGGGGCAACCCGGCGAAGGGAAATATGAGAGGAGTTACAGCTGGGTAATGAACAAACGGTTTATTGAAATAAAAAACAAATCTGTTTATCCGCCATCAGCAGCCAATAACAACAAGGGAGAAACACATGAAGACAAGGGTTATATCAGTTATGATGGTATGCGAAAGTGTTTTATGCTGCGCCAGTTTCACATTGAGGGATTCGTAAACCAATATAAACTTGACAGCATATCACATGACAAGAAGTATATTGTTTTTATCAGCGAGGCAATTGAAAATATCCCACCGGGGTTTATGGCAAGGGAAACCTATATCATTTTAAGCGAAAATGAATTTATTGAAAGGTTTGAGATTGCAGAGCCGGGAAAAGATTTTACACTGTATTCCGAAGCACGGTTGAAAAGAAAGTAATGCTTAATGTTACTGCTGAATAATATTCCTGCATCCGGTTAGGAATCTTGTAAACGAATGGCAACACTTAAATAACCCGTTAATACTTCACCGGCGGTTCATAATTAGCAATATCCATTGCAAAATGCCTGGTTCTCATGTTGTTTTTCCTGAAGAGGTTTTCCAGGCTTTCCGCCATGCCCCTCAGGAATTTTGCATCGCCTGCATCATAATCGTTCATGGCCAGTGCATCTGCTTCCCTTATGGCTTTATCGGGCTGGTCGAGGTAATAATAAATTTTTGCAAGGTTATAATAGCTGGCATAGCGCAGCTTTTTATCTTCCTTGCCGGTCCCGCTGTACCTGTCTTTCGCTTTTTCAAAATAATCAATTACAGGCTGCATTTTTTCTTTTACTTTATTCAGCGGTTCATCGGCGCTCATCAGCACAATGGCATTCCGGAAATTGTTCCATGCTTTCTGGTGGCCGTCGTATTCTGCGTGCCTTTTGTTGTTCAGTATCCAGAGTATGTCATTTGCCCTTTGTTCCCTGTAACCATAAAGGTTGTTCAGTGAATTATTGAGGTTGTTCAGTGCAGCATTGGCAAGCTGCTGTGCAAGGGATGACTTTGTTTCCAGCAACTTGTTGTTGTAACCGTTTACTGCTTCTGTAGCTGATGAGGATTCGCCGGTCTTATAAGTGCTCTTTTCATCGCGGCTGTATAAAATAAAATTGCTGAGTATGGTTTTTCCTTTGTAATCATAAACAGAGGCCCTTGCGCTGAATGAATAAGTAAGCTCAACCGAATAATATGGTTTACGGGTTTCATTTCCCTGCTTGTCTTTTTTAACCTCTATCCTTTCTTTGGTTTCCGATTTTTCAAAAATAATATCATCCATTATTGCCAGTATGGTAACATGCCCTGTGCCGGTAACCTTTTTAAGGCCTGTTATGTCAACAGCATTTACCAGGTTATTCATGTTAATGCCGGCCTCTACTGAAGGGGCGGCTTCTATTCTTACATGGTAGGTTTTGTATTCCTGGGGCAGCGGGTCGCTGGGGAAATTCCGGTAGGCTGTTGTAAATTTAAATTTGTCAAGATCAACACGCTGCGCTTTTACTGCAACAAGCGTTACAAGAAAACATATAGCAAGGGTAAGCTTTTTCATAAATAAGAATATTGGATGGATAAAGTTTTTCTTACTAATGAACGCCTGTGCGGGGTGAAAATTATAGTCCGGCAGCAACAGGTAAATCAAAACCTCTTCCGGTTAACTTGATAGTAAAAATTATGGATACGGAACCCCTATTTTAAAGGCGGCGATGAAAATTGCAGAGCGTTCAATGTCAGGGGATGAGCCTTCCCTGGCTACGCTTATTTTACTTTACCGCCCTTTTTAATGCTTCCACTGTTTTCTTTTCGCTGCCGGCAAAAATTTTGTTGCCTATGATTACAACAGGTCGCTTAAGAAAGGTATATTCTTCAAGTATGTAATTGCGGTAATCCTGTTCTGTAAGCTTTTTATCCTTCAGGCCCCATTCTTTGTACTTCATGGCCCTGCGGCTGAAGAGGGCTTCATAACTCCCCGCTATAGCCTTCATTTCATCTAATTGTTCCGGGGTAATTTTTTCGGATTTTATATCCTGCATTTTAAACCCCCTGCGGTCAATTTTGGTATCTGTGATGATAGCCTGCGATGTGGTGCAATTGCCAAGGTGGTAAATTTTCTTCATAAAATTCTAATTTCATCCTGTAACAATCTATAATAACAAACGACTATCAATAAAAGCTTTTTGCAAGTTACTGCTTCACATGATGATTTTTTGAGGCTTGTAAATGAACACAGCGGCATTGTTCATAAGGTATGTCATATCTACTGTAGCACGGATGAAGACAGGAAAGACCTTTTCCAGGAAATCGTTATCCAGTTGTGGAAATCTTACCCGAAGTTCAGGGGAGAAAGCCGTTTCAGCACGTGGATGTACCGCATTGCGCTGAATACAGCCATTTCAGATTTCCGCAGGCAAAAAAGAAACCCCCGGGTCAGTTATCCTGATTCTGCTCCGTTTGAAATTGCTGACCAGCCCCATGATGCAGAGAAAGAAGAAAAGCTCCGCATGCTTTATAAAGCCATCACTAAACTTTCTGAAGTGGAAAAAGCCCTTGTGATGTTATACCTTGACGACAGGAGCTATGATGAAATGGAAGAAGTGCTGGGCATTAACCAGAATAACCTGCGTGTAAAAATGAAGCGGGTTAAAGACAAACTTCGTGAACTCACTAAAACAACAGTGTATGGAACTTGACCAGTTAAAAGAAGTGTGGAAAGAAATGGAGAAGAAGGGTACGGCTGAAAAAAACAGCGGTCAGCTTACTTATTTGCCGGGCCGGAGATCCCATAGTCCCATTGCAAAAATGAAACGCAACTTGTTTATTGAGCTGTTGTTTGTAATTGTTTTGTTTGGCGGTGCGGCGGTTTATTATTTTATCGCCTTTAAAGGAAGGGTCAGCGAAGTATCATGGACTTATATTGTGCTTGCACTTGCTTTTTGCGTTTATTACTACCGTAAAAGCAAACTGCTTAACGAAATGCAGTGTGTAAGCTGCAGGGTAAAATCAAACCTGGAACTGCATGTAAAAACGCTTGAAAAATACGTACGGTTTTATCTTATATACGGCACAGCGCTCATTCCGGTATTATTTATTTTCTTTGGTGTTTTAATCCGGTATAAAATACCCGGAACTAATTTACCGGGTATCTTCTATCCTTCTGCAGCCAACCCGTGGTGGAAAGCCATACTGATGATCGTGCTTGTTACAGCGGCAGTAACCCTGCTGTTTTATATGCTCAACAAATGGTATGTAAAAAAATTATACGGCAACCACATTAAAAAGCTCAGGCAGGTACTTGAAGAAATGAATGACGGGGATTAGAATTGCGCCTCATTTGTTTCTTCTTCCTGTTTCTTTTTCTTCCTTTTCTTTTTTCCGTCGTTTTCATCCTGCTCTTCATACTTTTTAATTTTACCGAGCAGGAAGGTGAACTTTATGCCGCCATAATAGTACCAGTCATTTTTGCGTGGGTTACCGCGTATGGTGCCGTTTTGCGGGTATTGGAGAGGCCTTGAAAGTTCATCTCCGCGAAAAGCCATCTTGGTTGCTTTCTCCCCTTTTTTGGTAAGCAATACTTCAAAATCGGCATATGTGGTGCTGACATCATCAAGGTAATCGGTAAATGTAGGGCGGAAAGCAATTTCAGCAGCCATGCCAAAGCGGTCGCTGAATTTTGTTTTTACACCCACTGCAAAGGGAAGGCATAGCTGTGTGAGTTTATAGGGTTTCCTGTTGGGAAATTCCTCCAGGCCCTGCCCTTCGGTACTGAGATCTCTCAGGCTTACGAGGTTATTCTGTGCGTCTCTTGCTTTCGGATCGAAATGAAAAACGCCGACACCTGCAAATACATAAGGGAAAACTTTAAAATCCCAGGGATTGAGAAGGTTTACCTGCAAACCAATGCTGGCATCATAAACATCAGTTTCAAAACTCAGGTTCCGCCTTACCAGAAAGGTATCTGAACCACCTTTATCCTGTCCGGAAATTTTTCCATAACCAATCCCTCCGCGGATGGCTACAAACTGATTGAACCAGTAATCAAGATTTACGTTAACGCCGGGTTTGGCAGGGTTAAAGGGCTTGTTGCCGCTGGCAAGGTCTCCTGAATAGCCTGTAACACCCACTAAAATTTCGGTTTCGAGGCGCTGTGCTTGTGACAGGGTGGACACAAACACAAGCAGAAAAAGTATTTTCTTCATTGAAATGCTTTTTCAATTTTTGTTTTGCAATAAATTACAGTGATAGGCTATTCAAGCGGGTTGGATTTCAGGGTAGCACGTGGTTTATATCCAAAGAGGAAGGCTAAAGTATAAAGAATTTACGGAGTATGCAAATTTCCGATTCCCGCCATTGCAAATTACGGCGTTGGTTTACGTGGTAAATTTGCCTTTTCAATCCCTCCACGGCAATGCTTAAATTAATTTCAACTATGAGAATGAACTGTTTACTTATATACCTGCTGTTACTTATAGCGGGATGCGGTACCCCAAAAGAAATTCAGAAAAAAGTTACCGAAGAAAACACGCTTTTATGGAGAATAACGGGTAAACAGCTCTCACAGGCTTCTTACCTGTATGGCACCATACACATGATATGCAAAGAAGATTTTGTATTGAGCGATGCTTTGAAACTAAGGTTTGACAGCGCTGCAATGGTATATCTTGAGCTTGACCTTGACGACCCCGCCATGATGCTTAAAACCATGAAGCTTTCCATGATGAAAGACAAATCGCTAAAGGACCTTTTCAGCAAAGAAGACTACGATAAACTGAATTTATATATGCGTGACTCTGTGGGCATGCCACTGTTGCTGTTTAATAAAATGAAACCCATTACCCTGATGAGTTTGCTATATACCAAAGCATTGCCATGCGATAAACAGGAGTCTTATGAACAGCGCTTTTTACAAATGGCGCAATCAGCTAAAAAGGAAATAAAAGGGCTGGAAAGCCTTGAAGACCAGTTTGCGGTTTTTGATAAAATTCCCGACTCGGTGCAGGCCAAAATGATTATGGAAATGATTAATGCTTTTGGCAGCCAGCGGCAGCAGTTTCAGCAAATGACGGAAGCATACAAAAAGCAGGACCTTGCTGCGCTGCACAGGCAAATCAGCGCTTCGCCTGATATTGCAGGTTATGAGGATGTGTTTCTGGTAAACCGCAATAAAAACTGGATACCGGTAATGGAAGATGCCATGAAAAAGAACAGCAACTTTTTTGCAGTAGGCGCCGGCCACCTGCCGGGAGAAAACGGTGTAATCAATTTGCTCAGGAAAGCCGGGTATACACTAACCCCCGTAAAATAAAAGAGGCGGTTGTTGCCGCCCCTGAAAATGTAAATACACAGGTTTATTCACCCTGCGTACCAGTTTCTTTTTCACTACCCATACCGGCCACATCACGGTCAAAAATATAAAGACCGGCCTTGTCATCACCAATCAGTTTCAGTTTATCCATTATTCTTCTTGCAAGGGCTTCTTCTTCTATTTGTTCGCTTACATACCATTGCAAAAAGTTATGGGTGGTATAATCTTTTTCTTTCAGGCACACATCAACCAGTTTGTTGATCTCACTGCTTACATGTATCTCATGGTCCAGCACTTCCTGGAACAGGGGTTTAACCCCTTTGTATTTTGAAGAGGGCTGGCTTAAAGCGGGTATTACCGCATGGCCGCCCCGCTCATTAACAAACTTTACCAGCTTCAGCATATGGAGCCTTTCTTCATCTGAATGTTTATATAAAAATGCAGCAACGCCATTGTATCCTTCTACCTCCGCCCATGATGCCATAGCAAGGTAAATCTGCGAAGATTCTGCCTCTAAAACAACCTGTTGGTTCAGCGCTTTTTCAATTTTTGGTGATATCATGTTTGTTGAATTTTATAGCCCGAATTTACGAATTTGGGAAAATGTACCGGAAAATAACTCTTCCTTAGCTACAATGCGGGTATAAAACAACTCCGCCCGGCTGTTTGTTGTTAATTTTGTACTTCGCAAAAACTTAAACCGTATGATCAAAACAGGCAATCCTGTAATCAGTATTTATACCGAAATGACGCCCAACCCGGAGACCATGAAATTTGTGGCAAATAAATTACTGTATCCCGGAAGAAGCATTGATTTTCCTGATGCTGACAGCGCAAACCCATCACCGCTGGCAATGGAGTTATTTGGTTTCCCCTTTATAAAAAGTGTTTTTATAGCCAGCAATTTTGTTACGCTTACGAAAACCCCCGATACAGACTGGGAAGAAGTTAAGCCTTCCATACGCCAGTTTCTGAAAGATTATCTTGAAGAAGGGAAAATTGTAATCAACGAAGAAGAAATTGC
>JANRKT010000025.1:0-10914 GCA_033763355.1 Chitinophagaceae bacterium
GACATCAGTTATTTCAGGATGGCGTATAAAAATCGTATGGGTACACTGGTGTTGCAGGACAACACAGGACAGTCTTACACTTATAAAACAAATATCGGGAACAGCCTTACCAATGGTTTGGAATTTTTTTTACAGTATAAATTTCCTGTAACGCATAATGTGTTTGCCGGATTATTCACCTCCACTTCATACATTCATGCACGTTATACCAGTGGCCGGGTAGCATCGGGAACACAAAACAAATCTATTGCAGGTAATAAAGTAGAGGCCGTTCCGGAATGGATCAGCAGAAATGGATTTGACATTTTGTATAAAGGGTTCAGTTTTACTTTGCTTTACAGCTATACATCGTCCACATTTTCTGATGCGCTGAATACGCTAACGCCACCCGCCAGCGGCGCCAGGGGATTTACACCCGGCTATGGCATTTGGGATTTTAATGCTTCGTTACGCACCAATTCCATATTTACAATCAGGACTGGTGTAAATAATATTTTCAATAAACAGTATTTCACCAAACGGCCGACGTTTTACCCGGGGCCCGGTATCTGGCCAAGTGACGGCAGAAATGTTTATGTAACAGCAGGCATTAAAATTTAATGGTGCATGTATAGTACAGGGAGAGCAGATGTACAAGATTGCTGTATCCGTTGAATGTAATAACATTAAAAAATATTCGTGGTAGTTATTACCGGATTGCTGAGGCCAGAGATATTTATTTCATTATGTCGTTTCCTGGCATAAAACGGATGAGGGGTCTTGACTTTTTCTTTTTTGCAGAAGGCGTCAATTTTGATAAACTATATGAGTTAACCTGATAAAACATGGATTCAACAACGCAGTCATAATAGCAAAATCGTATCAACTCAAGTCCTTCCGTTCCCGGCGGGACGGTTTACGATTCTCTTTTAATGCAGCCAAACAAAAACAAATGCCATACATTCCGTTAGAAGAACATCTCCCGGGAATTACCGGATTGCTTGAATACAGAAAAGATAGTGCGGCTCCCATCCGTTCATTAACGCAGGTTTTATTAAGAGGGCCTTCTTCTTTAACTGAAGCTGAAAGGGAACTGATTGCCACTATTGTTTCTCACCGCAATCAATGCAGGTTCTGCGCTACCGCACATACCGCCGCCGCTGATGTTTTATTGGGTGAGGAAAATACCTCTGCAAGAGTAAAAGAAGATATCAGTACAGCGCCGGTAAGTGATAAAATGAGAGCCCTGCTCATTATTGCCTCCCTGGTGCAGGAAGGCGGTAAAAGCGTAACAGCAGAATCTGTGCAAAGGGCAAAAGATGCCGGCGCAACTGATGTTGAAATTCACGATACCGTTTTAATCGCAGCCCTGTTTTGTTTATACAACCGCTATGTTGACGGGCTGGCAACAGTTACACCCGCTGATCCTGCATTTTATAAAGCATTGGGTGAAAGACTGAAGAATAACGGGTACAATCGTTTGCCGCAGGGTTATGATCACCTGAAAAAACAACAATGATGACTGATGATGAAAAAATAACCGGCTACCATTGGCTGATGTTTGCCATTTGTTTCCTGGGAACTGCTTTGGCCGGAACAGTGTCAACATTAATGCCGGTGTATTTGCCTGTTGCAGTAAGGGATTTGCTTGGAGGTAAAAATGACGATGAACTGAATTATATCAGCGCATATATCAATTCCATTTTTATTTTCGGCGGCGCATTAGGTGGGTTTATATGCGGAGTGATCAGCGATAAAGCAGGCAGAAAAGCAGCTGTAATATTATCCATTGCTTCCTATGGCATTTTCACTTTGATAACGGGCTTTATGCCGCTGTGGCAGGGAGTGGTAATTTGCCGCTTCTTCACTGGTTTTGGACTTGGCGGCATTCTTGTTACAGCCAATACATTAATGATGGAAGAATGGCCAAAAAAAACAAGGACCATATTTGTAGGTATATTATCTATCTCCATACCTGTTGGTATTTTTTCAGCTGGTGTTATTGATTATTTCGTTTCATCCTGGCGGCAGGCCTTCCTTTTTGGGATAATACCTGTAGGTGTTGCTATTCTTTCTCTGTGGCTGCTGAAAGAGTCAAAGAAATGGAAATACCACAGGGAAGAATTTATTCAAAGCAACAAAAGCGGCACAACTGTTTTTTCAGGAAACCACCGCAACGATCTTTTGCTTGGCTCGGTGATTTTTGGCAGCATGCTGATAGGTTTATGGGCTATTTTTTTATGGCTGCCCACATGGATACAGGGTTTAATTGTATCGGGCAGTGGTCAAAAAGAACGCGGTCTCAGTATGATGATGCTGGGCATGGGCGGATTGACAGGCGGGTTTTTATCAGGCTGGTTAATGAACGGCATCGGTGTACGAAAATCATTGTTATTATGTTTTGCTGTTTGTGCCGTGTTTTCATTCGTATTGTTTAAAACCAATCATACTTTCTCCCCTGTTATTTATGCTGAAATCGCAGTGATGGCATTATTCTTCGGGGCCAGCCAGGGGGTATTATCTGTTTATATTCCTGATTTATTTCCGGTAAGCATACGGGGTACGGCAACAGGTTTTTGTTTTAATACAGGAAGATTGCTTACCGCAACCGCAGTATTGTTTGTGGGGGTGCTGGTATCCGCTCTGGGCGGTTACAGTAATTCATTGTTTATTTTTTCAATGGTGTTTATAATAGGGTTTGCAGTAACCTTTTTCTCATCTCAGCAGGAAAAGGGGAAAACCGAAGTATAAAAGCTGTTCTATGGCGCATATAAAAGTTGAAGAAGGGGTGCCAGGTATAAGAAGTCTGGTGATGTTCAGACCTGAAACGGGTAAACACCTGTATGAGCTGGCGCAGGTTTTATTAAGGGGCGAATCCCCTTTAACGGAAGCTGAAAGAGAACTTATAGCAGCGTATGTATCGCACAGGAATAACTGTATGTTCTGCATGAATAGCCATGCGTCAGCCGCAAGATGTTTATACGGGGATGAAAAAAATATTGTGGATGATGTATTAAATGATATGCAGCATGCAAATGTGAGTGATAAAATGAAGGCCCTCCTCAATATAGCAGGTAAAGTGCAGGTGCTGGGCAAAGAAGTGAAAGAAGAAGATATAACCACTGCAAGAAATTTTGGAGCGGATGACAGGGAAATACATGACACCGTATTGATTGCCGCATCTTTTTCAATGTTCAATCGCTATGTGGATGGCCTGGCAAGTTTTACACCAACTGACCCGGAAATATATGAAGAGATGGGAAAACGAATGGCCAGAGGTTATGTATTGCCGCAGCAACAGGCAGCAGACTGATTCGAAAATAAATTTTTGAAATGTTTTTATTTAATCAGTAAAAATGTTTTTTATGAAAATAAAAACTGAACCGGTAGGAAGTATTCCGAGGCCGCCAGAATTGATTGAAGGCATGAAAGCACATGCTTCTGGTCAGCTTGGTGATGATGAGCTTAATAAATTATTTGAAAGGGCAATTGCAGATACCATTAAGCGGTTTGAAGCCACCGGATCCCCGGTGATAACGGATGGCGAGCAAACCAAGCCAAGTTTTGTTACTTATCCTGTTGCAGGTATGAGAGGGCTTGATCCCAATGGTGTTGTAATTCCTTTTGCTGACGGACATACACGACAGTTGCCCGTTATTACATCCGGTCCTTTTCGCTATCAAACCTATGCAAACACTTATATTGACAAAGCAAAGCAATTTACTTCTTTACCGGTTAAGCAGGCAGTTATATCCGTCTCTGCCCTGAGTTTATTGTACCCGCAGGACGGGATCAAAGGGTACAGCCGTGAACAATTTATTCATGACTTGCTGAATGAAGCAGAGGCCGATATAAAAAAGAGCCTGGACAGCGGCGCTTATAATGTACAGATTGATTTTACTGAAGCAAGGTTATCCCTGAAATTAGACCCCTCCGGGGGCTTGCTGCAATCCTTTATTGATCTTAACAACCAGGTACTGTCACGTTTTAATGAAGAAGAACGAAAAAAGATCGGAGTGCATTCATGTCCCGGCGGCGATCATGATTCAACACATAGCGCTGATATTTCTTATGCTGATCTTTTGCCTCATTTATTTCAATTGAGAGCCGGTAATTTTTACCTGGAATATGCAGGTGAAAAAGACAAAGCTTCTGTACTGGCATCCATTAAAGAAAATATTCGTCCCTCCCAAACTGTTTTTTTGGGTGTTACAGATGTGCTTGACCCGCAAATAGAAACACCGGAAGAAGTAAGAGATACAATTCTCGAAGCAGCAGAAATTATTTCTGCAGGGCAACTTGGTACTACCGACGATTGCGGCTTCTCTCCTTTTGCGGATGATAACTCTACAGCAAGAGATATAGCATTTGAAAAAATAAGTGCCCGTATAAAAGGCACCCTGCTGGCTGAAGCAGTATTGAATAAATAACAATTAACCTGATTCTTAAAATTATGCCTCATATAGATTTTAAAAATAACCTGCCTGGCATAAGAAGCGCTATGGCCTATAGCCCTGAAACTGCGGAACCCATGGGACATTTGGCTGAAATATTATTAAGGAGTAATGACGGGCTTACACGTGCCGAAAGGGAACTGATAGGAATGTATGTTTCTTATCTGAATGATTGTTTTTATTGTCACCATTCTCATGGAGAGATAGCCTGTATTTATCTCGGAGGCAACAGGGAACTGGTTGAACAGGTGAGAAAAGATTATACTAAAGCAGCTGTTTCTGATAAACTGAAATCGCTGCTGGTTATAGCAGCAAAAGTACAGAAGGGGGGAAAGTTTGTTACAGCAGAAGATGTTGCAAATGCAAAGGAAAATGGCGCTGACGATAAAGATATACACGATACAGTACTTATTGCTGCTGCATTCTGTATGTTCAACAGGTATGTAGATGGCCTGGCTACTACGGCGCCTGCTGATATGGATTCCTATCCCGTAAGGGCTAAACAAGTGGCAGAGCATGGCTATGGCAGTCACATTTACAGCAAAGAACAACCAACAGTATAAAAAATTCTTTTAAGGTGAATAACGTCGGAACAAACGATTATTATTTTTCAAACCAAAACTAAAGCAATGAGAAAATTCATCAATCGTATGACAGGGCTGCTGTTTATTGTGTTACTGCCCTGTTTGCTGCTTGCACAGGAAAAAATTGTTACAGGAAAGGTTACAGATGCAAATGCCCTTCCTTTGCCGGGGGTAAGTGTTGTTGTTCAGCAAACCAACCAGGGAACAACTACAGATGCAGAAGGAAAATTCAGTTTATCCTTGTCGGGGAAAATAAGGTCCCCCAGGATAGTTATCAGTTCTGCAGGGTTTAAATCTCAAACCATTGCAGTCGGGCCAACTATTACTGATATACAGGTAAAACTGGAAGAAGATATTGCAAAACTTGATGAGGTAGTGGTTACAGGTTTAACCACAAGTATCAAAAGAAGAAACCTTGCTAATGCTGTTGCAACTGTTTCAAACAAAGAACTGAACGGAATAGCCCCCGCACAAACTTTTGATGCTGCATTAAACGGGAAAATACCCGGTGCATATATCAATGCAAATACAGGCGCCCCGGGTGGAGGCATCTCTGTTAAATTACGCGGCGTAACTTCTGTTTTTGGGAATACACAACCCCTGTATGTTGTAGATGGGGTGTTCCTTGATAATACAGCTACTTCTGCCGGCTTAAATGCTGTTACCAGCGCAGCCGCAGGCGGTAATGCTTCCACACAGGACAACCCGTCAAGCCGCATAGCTGACCTCCGTGCAGATGACATTGAGAATATTGAAATTTTAAAAGGGGCTTCAGCTGCTGCTATTTATGGTTCACGTGCCGCTGCGGGAGTTGTAATTATTACAACCAAAAAAGGAAGACAGGGGAAAACAAAGGTTAGTGTTTCACAGGATGTGGGATTTATAAAAGTAAGAAACCTGCTGGGTGTACGTGAGTTTACTGCAGACAGGGCAGCCGGTTTGTCTTCAGATCCTGCAACAAGCGCTGCATTGAGACAGCAGTTCCTGGATGCGCAATCAGCAGGAAAGATATATGATTATGAAAAGGAAGTTTATGGTAACACAGGGTTTGCCCGGAATACAGTAATGAGTATTACAGGAGGAACAGATAAAACAAGCTTGTATTTTTCAGCCGGGCAAAAAGATGAAGAAGGCATCATAAACGGAACCGGCTACCGGAATACCAGCCTGCGGTTAAATGTTGATCACAGGTTAAACGATAACATTAAAATTGGTATCAGTACCAACTATGTCAATTCTTCGGCAGACAGGGGACTGACCGGAAATGATAATGCAGGCGTAACCTATGGCATTGCACTTTCATCTACCCCGGGTTTTGCACAATTGTTCCCGGATGCAAATGGTTATTATCCCAATAACCCGTTCTCAGCTTCTAACCCCCTTCAAACAATTGCACTGATGAAAAACAATGAAGGGATAAACCGGTTTGTAACGGGGATTAACCTCGATGCTGTTTTATTTAAGGGCGAAAAATCAGGTACGCGTTTGATAGCAAGGGGCGGCTTTGATTTTTATAACCTTCATACCGATGCACAGTTTCCAAGTGCTTTGCAGTTTCAGGCAGTGAATAAAGGAACATCCATCCAGGGGTTTACCAGGAACCTGAACACCAACTACATTATTTCCCTGGTAAATACTTTTAATCCTTCAGATAAACTTGGGCTGACTACCTCTGCAGGTATTACCCAGGAAACAGGCGACTACAATAATTTACTCAATGTTGCTACGCAGGTTATATCGGGCCAATCAAATGTTGACCAGGCCGGTGCACTTACTGCTGCGCAGTTCCGTACCAAATTTCAGAATGACGGTATATTTATACAGGAAGAAGCCAGCATCATTGACGCCATTACTTTAACAGCAGGCATCCGTTTCGACAGGTCAACAAACAATGGCGATCCGGATAAATTTTATGCATATCCCAAAGCAGGCGTGTCATGGAACCTTACCCGGATGGATTTCTGGAAAACAACCTTTTTTGAAAACCTTAAGTTGAGGGCGGCATATGGCCAGTCTGCAAATTTCCCGGTGTTTGGAAGCAAGTTTACATCTCTTGTTGTTTCTAATATTACTGGTTTTCCGGGTTCTCTTGTAAATACACAACTGGGCGAAGCCGGCATTAAGCCTGAAAGGCAAACTGAGTTTGAAGCTGGTATTGATTTCAGCATCCTTAAAAGCAGGCTGAATTTTGAGATCACTTATTACCAAAAGAAAATATTCGACTTTCTGCTGTCAAGAACTTTGCCGGCCTCTACAGGTTTTTCAACACAATGGGTAAATGCAGGCGATTTAAGAAACTCCGGTATTGAAATTGGTATCAAATCCAGACCGGTTGCAGGCAGAAATATTAAATGGAACAGTTCTGTGAATTTCTGGCTGAACAGGAGCAAGGTAACAAAGCTTGTTATTCCGCCTGTTGTATTGGGTTCATTTGGCGTGGCATTGGGAACTTTTCAAATTGAAGAAGGCAAATCAGCAACACAAATCATAGGCCTTAACGGGGCAGGCATTGGCGTGCTGGGTAACCAGGAACCAAAGTTCCAGATGAATACATTTAATGAAATTACTTTCAGGGACAGATTGAGTTTGCGGTTTCTTTTACACTGGAAATATAAAGGCGATAACATTAACCTTACCAACCTGCTGAATGACCTGGGCGGAACGAGTATAAATTATGATGAAGACCTCAATAAAAACAACGTGCCTGATGCAATTGACCGCATCAGTACTATCGGTGTAACAGCAACACAGTTTGTAGAAGGTTCAGGCTATCTGCGGTTAAGGGAAATAGGATTGTATTATACAGCCGTAAGGGTTCCTGTAAAATTTATCAGCGGCCTGAGGCTGGGGGTTTCACTCAATAATTTTCTTACTATAACAAAATACAGCGGGTATGACCCGGAGGTTTCCAATTTTGGGACCGGCTTTTCAACAGGTGTTGACGTTGACCCGTTCCCTGCATCAAAACGTGCCACATTTCATATCAGCATTGAATTTTAAAATTGAAAAAGCAGTTATTATGAAAAAGATTACAGGCTTAAACACAATACTCGTCTTTATATTTTTTCTTTCGTTTACATCATGTAAAAAAGATTATGGAAATCTTAATAACCCAACCATTGAAGATTTTCTGAATAATGCCACGAGGGATAAGTTAAACAACCTTGTGAGCGGAACACTTTCAGGCATGCGGAACAACGAAGGGCTTTATCTTGATGTAACGGGAGTGGTGGGCCGTGAAATTTACCGTTTTTCAGGAGCTGACCCACGCTATGTGACAGACCTGCTTGGAGGCGGAAGTTCTGTTCTGAATAACACCGGCTTTTATATTACCAATCCATGGGCTTCACGGTACCGGGTGGTTAAAAATTGCAACGTTCTTATACAGGCAGCGGCCAATTCCACCTTAATTTCTGATGCTGAAAAAAAGGGTTATGCAGGATTTGCAAAAACCATTAAAGCATACGATCTGTTGCTCAACCTCAATCTTACCTATACAAATGGAGTGAGAATAGAAGTAGCAGACCCTGAAAATCCCGGGCCGATTGTCGGTCATACTGAATCATTAAATGCAATCTCGGCCTTGCTTAATGATGCGGAGACTGATCTTACAGGCGCTACAATTATATATCCGCTTACATCCGGGTTTTCGGGGTTTAGTAATGCAGCGGGGTTCATTAAATTTAACCGGGCATTAGCGGCAAGGGTGGATGTTTACCGCAAGCAATGGAGTAATGCATTAACAGATCTGAATAAATCATTTTTCGATCTTAATGGCAATTTTAATACAGGCATAAGCCACGTTTTTGGTACGGGTTCGGGAGATCAGCTTAACCCGGCATTTTTCCCCCAAAACCAAACGGGTGAAGTGAGGCTTGCAGAACCTTCTTTTGCAACAAATATTGAAGCGGGTGACAGCAGAATTGGCAAAGCAGTGTTACGCAATTCACCAACTTCAAGCAGCGGGCTTACAGGAAACAGGGATGTATGGGTTTACACCAGCAGCACTGCCCCCGTGCCCATCATCAGAAACGAAGAGCTTATATTGATATATGCAGAAGCAAATATCCAACTGAATAACCTTGTTAACGCTGTTAATGCCATTAATATAATAAGAAGGGGCCACAACCTGGCTGATTACAGCGGGGCGGTAACACAAACTGCACTGATTAATGAGATGCTTAAACAAAGAAGATATTCCCTCTTTTTTGAGGGCCATCGGTGGGTTGACATGCGCAGGTACAGTAAATTAAATGAATTGCCGCTTTCAAGGGCAGGAGATGATGTATGGGAGGCATTTCCTTTGCCACTTACAGAAAATTAATACCCGGGGGGGGGCGGTAAATAACTTTTAATAAGCTTTCATACCAGCAGGTTAATTGTTATTTACTGTCCTCCTTAATTGTAAAAACTAATTTATGGCACATATCAATCTGCAAAATAATTTACCGGGTATCCGGGGGCCAATGGCCTTTCGGCCCGAAACGGCAAAACCATTGAATGAACTGGCGGAAATTTTATTAAGAGATGACAATAATACGCTCAGCCGGGGTGAAAGGGAATTGATAGCAACCTACGTTTCTTATTTAAACGATTGCTTTTTTTGCCAGAATGCCCACGGTGGTATTGCACAGCATTACCTGCAATGCGATATACATTTTATGGATGGTGTAAAAAAAGATTTTAATGCCATGCCCCTGAGTAATAAATTAAAAAAATTGCTTGCTATTGCCGCCAGTGTGCAAAAGGGAGGGAAAAATGTTACTGAACAACAGATAAATGCAGCAAGGGAGGAAGGAGCAACAGACAGGGAGATTCACGATACTGTTTTGATTGCTGCGGCATTCTGCATGTTTAACCGGTATGTTGACGGGTTGGGAACATGGGCGCCGCAGGACAGGGACTTTTATGTAAAACGCGGAAAGATGAGGGCGGAAGAAGGATATATAGATTTTGACCTTTACAAATAAACTGCAATGAAAAAACTTTTTTGGATTGGTTTTACCGGATTGCTCTTGTTTGAAATAGCCAATGTGTATTTCATCATGCCTATGCCGGGCAGCCAGCAAACGAACAGCATTGACCTTGCCTATTTTTTATACAAATGGCGCTGGGCATTCAGGATTTTATTTGGGCTGATGATCGCTGCCGGGTTTTTAAAAGCCCGCTTAAAAAGAAAATGGCTGTTGCTGATACCTGTTGCTATAGTTGCCGTTGTGGCTTATATGGCCAATTTTAAAATGGCTGCCGACCACATGTTTTACCAGCCAAAGCAATTGCTGATGGCAACTGCTGACTCCAATAAAGTAGATTCTCAAAGGCTGGTGATTGGCATTACGCAGAATAACGAAGCAAAAGCCTACCCGGTGCAGTTTATCGGCTATCACCACCAGGTAGCGGATACCATTGGCGGCAAACCAGTTATTGTTACTTATTGCACCGTATGCAGAACAGGCAGGGCTTTTGAACCATTTGTAAATGGAAAATATGAAAACTTCAGGCTGGTGGGCATGGATCATTTTAATGCCATGTTTGAAGATGCCACTACCAAAAGCTGGTGGCGGCAGGTGAATGGTGAAGCGATTGCCGGAAAACTGAAAGGGGAGCATTTACCGGAAGTGCACACATTGCAAACTTCGCTGGGCAAATGGCTGCAGTTGTATCCGCAATCTCTTGTAATGCAGCCCGACCCTGCCTTTAAAGCTATATATGACAGCATGAGCAATTATGAAACAGGAAAGAGCAGGGGTTCATTAACAAAAGCAGACAGCTCATCATGGAAAGATAAATCATGGGTAATAGGTGTGAGAAACGGCAAAGAAACAAAAGCATACGACTGGAATATGCTGAAAGAAAAAAGAATTATTCATGACTGGCTGAATGATCAGCCTGTTACC
>JANRKT010000026.1:0-3324 GCA_033763355.1 Chitinophagaceae bacterium
TGCATTGCTGATGCTGCCCGTTACTTTTCTTGCCGTAATCAATTACTACAAAAAAGGCTATGTTGATTTCAGGATTGTGGGGGTACTGGCAATCGGCTTTGTTGCCGGGGGTTATTTGGGCAGCAGGTTTGCACTGAGTGTGCCGCAGGAAACACTGAAAAAAATATTTGCTGTAATCATGATCATCATTGCAGTGAAGATGCTTTTTTTTGATAAGAAGTGATATTTCACTTATACCATAATATAATATTCTGCCCCACTGCACATATCCTGCTAACTGCAACAGAAATAAAGCAATTTACAAGCTGGTTCATGAAGACATGATTATATTACCATCCAAATTATTCCGTACCTTCAAAACCAAACCAGCGTTATGAGAAAATTTTTCTTTACGTCAATTGCTATACTCTTTTCCATTTTTGTTTCCGCCCAAACCGATCCCGAAAAAAAATTAAAAGAACTTAATATTACACTGCCAACTCCCGGCAAACCCATGGCCAATTATGTAAAGTATGTGCAAACGGGAAAGCTCATTTACCTTGCCGGACATGGCCCGCAGAAAGCAGACGGGACTTATATATACGGTAAAGTGGGAAAAGAGCTTTCTGTTGAACAGGGTTATGAAGCGGCAAAAGTAACAGGCATTGCCATGCTGGCTACTTTAAGAAGCGCTGTAAACGGCGACCTGAAAAAAGTAAAACGCATTGTAAAAGTATTGGGCATGGTAAACTGTGCGGAAGGCTTTACCGCACAACCCAAAGTAATGAATGGCTTTTCTGACCTGATGGTTGCAGTGTTTGGCGAAAAGGGCAAACATGCACGTTCAGCCGTTGGCATGTATATGCTGCCGGATAATATTGCCGTGGAAATTGAGATGATTGTGGAAATAGAATAAGGAACAAGGAACAAAAAACAAGATACAAGAACCAAAAAAAATACAAGAATCAAAAACAGCCAAAGCATCAACTCAAAAAAGGCAAAAAAACAATAAAACTGAAATTACTGTAACAACTGCGCAGCTTCTTTATCAAGATAAATGCCCAATGCCGGATGATTACGTAACAAAGTAGCAGGAACGGCATGTGTAATTTCGCCTCCAATTACTTTCTTAACAATCTCCGCTTTGCGGGGGCCATTTACAAGTAAAAAAACCTTTTTCGCTTTCATCAGGCTGCCAATTCCCAATGTAAGCCCGTATTCAAGCTTTACAGGTTTTGAAAAATATTTCTGCCCTACCTGCGCAGTGAGCGGATCAAGTGCGGCCTTATGCGACAATATATCAACAGAAGAACCGGGTTCATTCATGCCCACATGGCCGTTCATGCCCAAACCCAATATGGCAACATCAATGCCGCCATGAGCTGTTATAAAATCTTCTATACGTTTACATTCCCTGTCAGCATCTCCCCTTCCGTCAAAAAAGCAAATCTTTTCTTCAGCTATACCGGCAGGTTTAAACAACTGCCTGTCTAAATGATAGCGGCAACTGCCTTCATCGTCGCCGTTCATACCACCCCATTCATCCAGGCCAACAAAACGCCAGCCTGAAATATCCGTGTGTTTGCTTTCGATGTGTTTCAGTAATTCGCTGTACATACCCGCAGGCGTATCGCCTGAGGCAACACATACCAATGGCTGATCAATGGATTTTAATGCCCCAACCATGTCACCCGCCGCATGCGCTGACATTTCCCTGTAAGTATTGCTGATATAAACCTGCATCAGAATAATTTGATATCTGCTGATAAAAATCCGCCTTGTGCCCGTTGCGCCCCTGCGGGAAATCTTTCATACCACCCTCTTTATAATCCTCAGGTGATGCGTACGTTCACCGGTTTCGGCGTTTACAATACCATGGTTATCTACTTTATCAACCCTAACCTTACCGGCAGCATGGATGATTTCAAAATCATTCAGCAAAATACCGGTATGGATGATGTGGCCCTCACCGTCATCAAAAAAAGCAAGGTCGCCGCAACGGGCCTGCTGTAAAAAGTCCACCTCTTCGCCTATGGCTGACTGATGGGCTGCATCCCTCGGCAATGCAACATCAAGGAATTTATAAACCACCTGGGTAAACCCGCTGCAATCAGTTCCGAATACTGATCTGCCACCCCATACATAAGCCGTGTTAAAATAAGTAAAGGCTATTTTCCGTATTGTCCGGGCGTCCCGTTTTGCTTCAGTGGGGTCCCATACATCACCTTTAAAATCCACCATCTGCTTTTTCTTTGCATAGCCCTGCATGTAGTTCACGGCAGTAAGCGAACTGCCAAAGGGCACATGCATGAGGTACCCGTTATAATTCAGCGGGCTGGCCCAGTCAGCGGTAAGGCCAATGTTCTTCCAGTTATAGGTTTCTTCTTCCACCGGCCCTAACTGGCCGGCCTGGCAATAACCTTCGTAATCATCCAAACGGCATTTTATTTTACACCAGCCATCTTTTAACTCTTCGGTAACCATACATCTTTCGCCAAACAATAACTGGCTTGTCATTTCAGCGGCATGTGATGGTTCTTTTCTTATCGGGCTAACAGGCACACAACAAACAGCATACATCATTAAATATCAGGGTTTGACTGCAATATAAGTTTCTAAATTATGGAAATTAACAAAACACGTCATCTCAGCTATAGAAAAATTTCTATTTTCATCAGGTGAACTCAGACAAATACCAGGACATCACCGATACTGAACTGCTGGGCCGCTTTTACCGCGAAGGCGATAACCAATGGCTGGGCATATTGCTGCAGCGATATACGCTGTTGCTGCTGGGTGTGTGCATGAAATACCTTAAAAACGAAGAAGAGGCCAAAGACAGTGTACAGCAGATTTTCCTGAAGGCCATTACCGAAATGCAGAAGTATAAAGTGGATTATTTTAAAAGCTGGATATACATGGTTGCCAAAAACCACTGCCTGATGAAACTGCGGGATAAAAACAAAACCCCTGTTGAGATCAATGAAAAGATGATAGGTGTTTCACCTGAAGAAGACGACAGTAAACTGGCGCATTACCGGAAGGATAAGACCCTTTCGTTGCTGACAGAAATACTGGAAGAACTGCCTGCAGAACAGAAAACATGTGTACGTTTGTTTTACCTCGAAAAACAATCGTACCAGCAGATAACAGAACGTACCGGATATACTTTAATGCAGGTAAAAAGTTATATACAGAACGGCAAACGGAATTTAAAAATAACTTTGCAAAAGAGGATGGACCAGCCATGAGCGATAAATGGGCCGACATATTTTCAAAAGCCGGAAAACCGGACCAGCAGAAGTTGCTTGACTACCTGGAGGGGAAGCTTTCTGAAGAAGAAAA
>JANRKT010000027.1:0-18476 GCA_033763355.1 Chitinophagaceae bacterium
TTTTTAGGGCGGAAACCCTTTGTCTCAACATTTTCCCATATCATCTCATTTACCCGCCCGGCCGCTTAATGCATAATAGTTTTGTGCCGCACTATAAATTAATGGTTATGAAAAAAGCTTTGTTGATTGTTTCAGTAATATTCTCCGCCCTTTCAGTATATGCCCAGTTCCCCGGGGCAGCAAACGGTAAAGGCCAGCAGGCCCCTAATATGGGCCACATTTATGGCAAAATAGTTGACAGCGCCGGCAAGCCTATCAGTGATGCCTCAGTTATATTGCTGCAGAATAAATTTGATACCGTCTCCAAAAAACGAAAAGATGTATTGCTGAAAGGCCTGTCAACAAAAGCAAACGGCGAATTCAGCTTCAGCGAACTCCCCATGTTTGGCGCTTTAAAACTTAAAATATCAGCATCCGGTTATAAACCTTTCGAACAAACCGTAAGCTTCCAGATGAAAATGGATGCAGGCAGCGCCGCACCTAAAGCATCCTCCGATCCTTCACAGGGTATGCAGGCCATGAGCGGTATGCTGAATGCCATTGATAAGGACCTGGGCAATATTAAACTTTCAGTTGATGTGCAGCAGTTGCAGACAGTTGTGGTTACTGCAAGCAAGCCTATGATACAAATGGATATTGACAAGAAAGTTTTTAATGTTGACAAGAATATTGTGAGCGCCGGTGGCACCGCTGTTGATATTATGAAGAACGTACCTTCTGTTCAGGTGGATATTGACGGTAATGTAAAACTCCGCAATGCTTCACCGCAGATTTATATTGACGGAAGGCCTACAACCCTGAGCCTTGACCAGATACCTGCTGATGCTATTGAAAGCGTGGAAGTAATTACCAACCCTTCAGCAAAATTTGATGCAAGCGGCGGTAATGCGGGTATATTGAATATTATTTTGAAGAAGAACAAAAAAACCGGTTACAATGGTAACATCATGGCGGGTGTTGACAGGAGGGGAGGTATGAACGGCGGCGGGAGCTTTAATGTAAGGCAGGATAAATTCAATGTATCAGCCAGTGTAATGACCAACCAGATGCGCAACAAAGCAACAGGCACTACTGAGCGTTTTAATTTTGCAGATACCCCCCAAACACTTATTAACCAGAACAACCTCAATAAAACCAAAGGCGGATTTATGTTCGGGCGTTTGGGTGTTGATTATTTTATTACCAACAGAACAACTTTATCGCTGGCGGGTATCAAAGTTCATGGTGAGTTTAACCCCAATGATGTAATTGATATTTATACAGACAGTTTGCTGGCTTCAGGGATCCTTACCAACCGCAGCCGCCGCAGCACAGGGGGCAAGCGGGAGTTTAACGCCCATGGGTTACAATTGGGGATGAAACATAATTTTCCCCGTGCAGGCGAAGAATGGACAGCTGATATGAACTTCTTCTCCGGAAAGAACGAAAGCAATTCATTGTACACAACAGATTATTTTGGTACAACAGAAAATAAAACAGGCACACAATACCAGCAGGTACTCAGCGACGGGAAAAACAGTTTCCTCACCCTGCAAACAGATTATGTAAGGCCGTTTAAAGGAAGCACCAAACTGGAAACAGGAGTAAGGGCACAACTGCGCAACATCAAAAATTTCAACGAAACTTACATACAAGGAATTGGCTTTCCTGATTTTATTAAAATCCCGTCAGCTACCAATAATTACAAAAATAACGACAATGTATATGCAGCTTATATTTCATTAAGGAGCACCATTAAAAATTTTGGTTACCAGGTTGGTTTGCGTGCAGAAAGTTCAAGTTATAAAGGTGAACTCACCAATACAGGCGAAAAATTCAGCAACAGCTATCCGGTAAGTTTGTTTCCTTCGGTTTTCCTGAGCCAGAAACTGAAGAAGAACCAGGAACTGCAGATGAGTTACACCCGCAGGATAAACAGGCCCAACTTCTTTCAGCTGATACCTTATGTGGATTATACGGACAGCCTGAACATTACAAGGGGCAACCCCAATCTTGTTCCGGAGTTCACCAATTCATTGGAAATGTCGTATGGCAAAACATTTAAAGGAAAGAACAGCATTCTTGCATCTGTTTATTACAAGCACACCAATAACCTGATAACACGTTATCTTGACGAAGGCATTAACCCTATAACAGGTAATAAAGATATCATCAGCACCTTCATCAACGCCAATTCAAGTTATGCGTACGGTTCAGAGCTTACATCAATAAACACCATTACCAAATGGTGGGATGTAACTACCAACGTTAACCTTTATAATTCAAAAATCAATACCGATAACATCAGCGGCACATCGCAGGATGCCATGTGGAGCTGGTTTGGAAAGTTCAACAACAATTTTAAACTGCCGAAGAACTTCACCATTCAGCTTACTGCCGATTACCAGAGCAAAACCAATTTGCCTATAAACAACTCACAGGGTTTTGGCGGGCCACCCATGATGCAGGCGCAAAGCGCTTCACAGGGTTATATCAGGCCTTTCTGGGGTATGGACATAGCCGTGAAGAAGTCCTTTATGAAAAACAATGCCGCCGCCCTTACACTTAATGTAAGCGATATCTTCGGTACACGTAAATCAAGCCAGCATACTGAAAGCGCCTTTTTTGTGCAGGATTATTCAAGGCTGAACAACCCGCAGATGGTAAGGCTGAACTTTACTTACCGTTTTGGTAAAATGGATGTGTCCCTCTTCAAGCGCCAGAACATGAAGGGACAGGCCGGTGGTATGTCGGGTGCTACGGAAGGTATGCAGCAATAACAATAACAGGATTTCCGGCGGGGTGTAAAAACCCCGCTGTTTTTATAGAAAGCAAAAGTAAATTTGTGTAAAATCGTCCTAAGTACAATTGTGTAAAATTTTTTAGGTCTCTTTCTACAACCACTCAACTGCCATAGCATGAAAAAGTCACGCAGGGTAATCCCCCTTCTTTCAACAATTCTTTTAGCTGTTTTAATTGCTGCTGTATCGTGGATCAATATCAATACTGGCTCAGAACGGCCGGTTATTGCCGACTATAAGAAAATTTTAAATGATGACAGCACTGTTTCAGTTGAATTTATTGTGAATAAAAACGGCCCCACATTGGGATATTCCCCCAAATCGGGTGTCATGCTTATAAAATCCGGCGTATTTACTTTTAAAGACCTCAACCGGAATGGCAAACTTGATAAATATGAGGACTGGCGTTTGCCAGTTGACGAAAGGGCGAAAGACCTTGCCTCAAAAATGTCAATAGAACAGATTGCGGGTTTGATGTTATACAGCCGTCACCAGGCAATTCCCGGAGGGGGAAGAGGTTTTTTTGCAGGTACTTACAACGGAAAAACTTTTGAAGAAAGCGGCGCCAAACCTTATGACCTTTCAGACCAGCAAAAAGAATTTCTTACAAAAGATAACCTGCGGCATGTATTGATTACTTCTGTTCAAAGCCCTGAAGTGGCCGCCAAATGGAACAATAATATGCAGGCGCTTGTAGAAGGCTTTGGCCTCGGTATCCCGGCCAATACTAGTTCCGATCCGCGTCATGGCACATCAGCCAATGCTGAATTCAATGCAGGCGCTGGCGGAAATATTTCAATGTGGCCCGGTTCATTGGGGCTTGCTGCTACATTCAATCCCGAGATTGTAAAACAATTCGGTCAAATCGGCGCTATGGAATACCGTGCACTTGGTATTACAACAGCATTATCCCCGCAAATTGACCTGGCAACTGAACCAAGGTGGAACCGTTTCAGCGGAACTTTTGGTGAAGACACCAAACTGGCTACCGACATGGCCCGTGCCTATATTGACGGCTTCCAGACATCAACAGGCAAAAAAGAAATTGCAAACGGATGGGGCTATACAAGCGTAAACGCTATGGTGAAACACTGGCCCGGCGGCGGCAGTGGTGAAGCAGGACGTGATGCGCATTATGGTTTTGGAAAGTATGCCGTATATCCCGGCAATAATTTTCAGATGCACTTTATACCTTTTACAGAAGGCGCTTTTAAACTGGAAGGCAAAACAAAAATGGCATCGGCCGTTATGCCGTATTATACCATTTCCTACAACCAGGATGTAAAGAACAAAGAAAACGTAGCCAACAATTACAATTCCTATATCATCAACGACCTGCTGCGCAACAAATATAAATATGATGGCGTGGTGTGTACAGACTGGCTGGTAACCGGTGATGAAACAGCCATTGATGTTTTTATTACCGGGAAACCCTGGGGCGTTGAAAAATTGTCAATAGCTGAAAGGCATTATAAAGTGCTGATGGCCGGTGTTGACCAGTTTGGCGGCAATAACGATGCAAAGCCTGTAATAGAAGCTTACAACATGGGTGTTAAAGAACACGGTGAAGCTTTCATGCGCAAACGGTTTGAACAATCTGCAGTAAGGTTACTGAAAAATATTTTCCGTCCTGGTTTATTTGAGAACCCCTATGTTGACCCCGAAGAATCCAAACGTACGGTAGGCAAGCCGGAATTTATGGCTGCAGGTTATAATGCACAGCTTAATTCTATAGTAATGGTGAAGAACAAGGGCAATATCCTTCCCCTTCAGAAAGGCAAAACTGTTTATTTGCCCAAAAGGTACAGGCCTGCGGGAAGAAATTTCCTCGGCATACCAACTCCTGAAAGAAATGAATACCCGGTAAAAATTGACATTGTAAAGAAATACTTTAATGTTACGGATAATCCTGATGAAGCGGATTTTGCACTGGTGTTTATCGAAAGCCCGAATACCGGTAACGGATATACAGCAGATGATGCAAAAGCCGGAGGAAACGGGTACATTCCAATCAGCCTGCAATACGGGGAATACACAGCAAAAGATGCACGTGACCCCAGTATGGCTGGCGGCGACCCGCTTGAAAAATTTACCAACCGCACGTATAAAGGTAAAAGTACAAAAGCCATTAACCTTACTGACCTTGCCATGGTGAATGACACTTATGCGAAGATGAAAGGTAAGCCTGTAATTGTTTCGGTTGATGTAACAAATCCCATGGTATTTTCTGAATTTGAAAAAAATGCCAATGCCATCCTTGTAAATTTCGGGGTGCAGGGCCAGGCAGCATTGGATATTATCACAGGCAAAACCGATCCATCAGGATTGCTCCCTTTACAGATGCCTGCTGATATGGCAACTGTTGAAAAACAATTTGAGGATGTGCCCCATGATATGATTTGTTATAAAGACAGCGAAGGGCATGTTTATGATTTTGCCTATGGCCTCAACTGGAAAGGTGTGATTAATGATGCAAGAACGGCAAAGTACGGAAGAAAGAAAGCGGGTAAATAAATCATAAAAAGGCATTATTCAATAAACCCAAAGAAGGGTTTTTATCATGATTATTTTACCGTTTGTATTAAACTTTTTTTGTTAAGCATTAGCGAAGGATAACTTTAAACTTATTTAAAAGATCAACCAATTTTTATAACTATGTCCCGATTGCCTGCTATTATTTTCAAACCTGCCTCCTTAATTGTATTATGTATTTTATCGGGGGCAGGTTTTTGGTTAAGTTTTACTGCTGCAAAAGAAGACCCTTCTGTTGCCATCAAACCGGATGATAACCGTTTTACCAAAACAATCCTCACAGAAAAGCTGGATGAACCGATGGAGATGACTTTTCTCCCCGATGGGAGGATATTATTTATAGAGCGCAAAGGGAACCTGAAAGCCTATGACCCCAAAACGGCTAAAGTAAAGGTGATTGCCAAACTCCCGGTAAATACAATTTATACCAATAAAAAAGGACAGAAGCGGGAAGCTGAGGAAGGCCTGATGGGTGTTATTGTTCACCCGCAATATGAGAAGAATTTCTGGATATATATGTATTATGCAGATTCTGCAGAAGCCAAACATGTACTGGCGAGATGGGAACTGCGTGGAGATAAATTAATAAAAACATCAAAGAAAATACTTCTTGAAATCCCCACGCAGCGTGAAGAATGTTGCCATACCGGCGGCGGAATGGTGTTTGATAAACAGGGAAACTTGTTCCTTACAGTCGGGAACAACACCGTTAATCCGCAATCGGGTACTTCCAATCTTGATAAAAGAAAAGGAATGGAAAATTCAGACGACCAGCGCACAGGAGGAAATACCAATGACCTCCGCGGAAAAATATTACGCATCCATCCTGAGGACAACGGCACATATACAATTCCCGAAGGAAACCTTTTTCCCAAAGGCACAACCAAAACACGTCCTGAAATTTATACGATGGGCCACCGTAATCCATGGCGCCCTTCTATTGACAGTAAAACCGGCTATTTGTATTGGGGCGAAGTAGGGCCAGATGCATCAAACGATACTGAATTCGGGCCAAGGGGTTATGATGAATTCAACCAGGCGAAAGGCCCGGGTAATTTCGGATGGCCCTATTTTATAGGGGATAATAAACCCTATAACCATTACGATTACGAAACCAAAAAAGCAGGTGCCCCTTTTGATGTTGCCCACCCTGTAAACAATTCACCCAACAATACTGGCTTAAATAAACTGCCGCCACCGCAAAAAGCGATGATATGGTATCCCTATGGCATGTCTGAAGAATTTCCATTGCTCGGAAGTTCGGGACGCAGTGCTACAGGCGGCCCGGTTTACAGACGTGCAGATTTTCCCAAAGCAAAAAGACCTTTTCCTGCATATTACGAAGGCAAGTGGTTAATTGTTGAATTTATGCGTGGATGGATCATGGCTGTAACAATGGATGAAAACGGCAATTACAAATCCATGGAAAGGTTCCTGCCCAATGAAAATTTCAGCAGCGCCATTGATATGGATTTTTCTCCGGAAGGTGATTTATACATTCTTGAATATGGTACTGCCTGGTTTAAAGGCAACGACAATGCAAGGCTGGTAAAGCTTGAATACAACGCAGGCAACCGCAAGCCAAAAGTTGAAGCGGCAGCAGATAAAACGGGAGGTGCATTGCCTTTTAATGTTAATCTTACTTCAAAAGGAACGATGGATTACGATGGGGATAAACTTACTTATGAATGGAAAGTTGCAGGTGCAGGGATTATAAAAGTTGTCAAACAGCCTGATGCGTCAGTTAAGCTGGATAAACCCGGGATTTATAAAGCCACACTTACGGTAACAGATGCACAGGGTGCCAAAAACAGCAAGACCATTGAACTGAAAGCCGGTAATGAACCACCCCAGGTTTCTTTTGACATGGGGAATGCTAACCGTACATTTTATTTTCCTGATAAAAGTTTTGAATACACTGTTAAAGTAAAAGACAAAGAAGACGGAAGCCTGGAGAATGGTAAAATAAAACCATCGCAGGTAGCAGTTACCATTGATTACCTGCCCATCGGTTACGACCAGATTGAAATTGCACAACTGCAGCGTGAAGCCGATAAAGGCGCTATGGCATCAACCGGGCAATTGCTGATTGCAAAAAACGATTGCAAGTCATGCCACGTAAAAGACAAAAAATCAATCGGGCCCAGTTATGTGCAGGTGGCAAGGAAATACAAGAGCGGCACTGCTGCAGTTACCGAAAACCTTGCAAAGAAGATCATCAACGGGGGAGTAGGTGTTTGGGGTGAACATGCGATGAGTGCACACCCGCAGATTTCACTTGCAGATGCAAAAAATATTGTACAATACATCTTAACTATAGAAGATAAGAAAGAAGTAAAATCGCAACCGCTTAAGGGTACTTATACCACCAAATATCCAGAAGGCGCAAAAGACAAGGGCACATTTGTATTGCGTGCCGCTTACAGGGATAAAGGAACTGCAGCAATGGGCCCTTTGTCAGGGGAAGAGATACTTGTGTTGCGCCACCCTCTGTTAAGTCCTGAACTTGTTGATTTTTCAAAAGGCGTTTCGCTGCAAACCACATTGTTCAAGGCCATGTACATGACGGGTGACGGCGCTTATGTGGGTTATAAGAATATTGACCTTACCGGTATTGCAGAAATAAGTATCACCGTTTCCGCATCGCAGCGCATAGATGCTGCAGGCGGTATTATTGAAATACACCTCGACAGCGCTGCCGGCGAAATGATTGGTAAAAGCGCTTTGGTACCGGTAAAGGAAGGACGGAATGTACAGACAATCACAATTACACCTGTCAGTGGAAAGCGTGATGTTTATTTTGTTTTCAGGAATGAAAAAGCAGTTGAAGGGAGGATCCTGATGCAGGTGTCGGCTATTGAAGTAAAACAGAGCAAATGATTAGCATTTTACAGTTCTCAGGCCGGTATATAAAATCGATGAGGAATACATTCAATCATTTACCATTCACGATAAAACCAAATACCATGTATAACAGAAGAAAATTCATCCGTGATTCAGGTTCCCTTGCCATAGGAGGACTGGTATTGTCAAATAAGGCCACATCCGCTTTGCTGAACAATTACAAAATGAAACCTGCGGGACTGCAGCTCTTTACTTTATTCGGGATAATTGAAAACGACCTGCCAGGCAATATCAAAAAAATTGCAGGTATAGGATACAAAGAAATTGAATCTGCATTCAGCCGCAAAGGCGGGTTCTATGGATTATCAGCAAAAGAATTTAGTACTTTATTAAAAGACAACGGGCTTTCCTGGAAGTCGCACCATGTGATCGGGGCGCCTTTCCGTATGCCTGCCGGCGCCAAGCCGCCGACAGATGCAAATGGCAACCCCATCAGCATACCGCCCATGAAAAACCTGCGTGACAACATGCAGGAACTGGTAGATAGTGTTGCAGAAGCAGGCGTTCCTTATCTCGTATGCGCCAGTACCCCTTATGATACGGCGGAAGAATTAACAAAGTCAATTGATACGCTGAATAAAACCGCTGATGCCTGCAAGAAAGCAGGCGTTACGCTGGCTTATCACAACCACGACGGTGAGTTTAAAACTTTCGACGGTAAAGTTCCCTACGATGTGATGTTGTCAGACACAGACGCAGATAAAATGAAAATGGAGCTTGACCTTTGCTGGGTAACCAAGGCAGGTATTGACCCGGTTGAATTGTTTAAAAAACATCCGGGGCGTTTCCACCTGTGGCATGTAAAAGATATTGATAAAGACATGAAAGGCCCGCAGCCGGTAGGCACAGGCATTATAGATTTCAAACGCATATTTGACAATGCAAAGGTCTCGGGTATGAAACATTATTTTGTAGAGCACGACATGCCCAAAGATGCATTTGCAAGTATAAGCACCAGTATGGAAAACCTTAAAAAGATGCTGGGCTGATGATAATATATTGACCCTCTCCTTATACTTTGTACAATCCCTGCCTGATGGCGGGGATTGTGATTTTTGGACAATGTATCGCCTATCTGCATTCTTTGTGTATTCATAAACTAATCTCATTCTTGTTTTGATTTCAGTTGCAGTTGGTGAGGACACGAATTGGGCAATGTGGGTTGATTGTTCCGGGGAAGGCTACAAAACTGTCTTTATCCATTCTGAATACGTCGTTCCTTCCGGCGCTTCAGTTGGGCTTTCAAAAAAGATGTTATAACCGTCAGGGTCTGTTAATCCAACAACCCACAAATTATTGCCCACAAATGGTTCTAATGATGCTGAAAGCCCGTTAATAGTAATTTGTTTATAAACTGCCAAAGCATCCCCGCACATAAAACATACGCTTACGCCTTCGCCCAATTTTATAGCCGGAATATTGGCCCTGTATTCCTGCAGCATAAGTGAAGCGCCGCCAATCTGAAGCCAGCACCATTCTATTCTGCCTTCGGGCTCCCATTTATTTGCCAATTCAAAACCCAGCCCTTCAATATAAAATTGCAGGGAACTGTCCATGTTTTTAACCATAAAAAAAGGAACTGCCTGCTTAACATCAGGGTTGTTTGCTGAACTGTTCATTGCGTGTGTGAGGTGTTGTTATAAAATTACTACTATACTTACTGCTATGCGAAGTTTCTAACTTCGGATTTTTTATGTTCTCCCCCGCCTGAGGCGGGTAAGAACATAGTTGCTCCAAAGGTAGCAGACACATTAATGCCAGGTACACCATATTTCTTTTTTTGGTTAAATCATGTATTTCCCCCTACCACTAAAGTGGTATTACTATTGCTGCAAAGCTTTACTAACTTTATCTTCACAAAGGTTAAAGGCTCCGCTTATTTTTTCCCAACCCATCCTCATAGTTTTGTTATTAGTTCACTTTTAAACTGGCGCTTATGAATACCACTTTTATCTTCCGGCTTAAGATTGCTGCAATGGTTATTTGTTTTGCCTGCATTACACAAAGCTGCAGCACTACAAAAATTGTGAGCAAATACGATTGCGATACATTCGCCAATAACCCCACCAAAAAGAAAACCACCTGGAGTTTTGCATGGGGCCTTGTGCAGCCAAAGGATATTGACCCCAAATGCGATCCACGCTTTAACCACATGAACAAAGTAGCGGTAAAAACCAATCTTGGTTACATCCTGCTTTCAACAGTTACATTGGGAATTGTGATACCGCAGAAAGTAGAGTGGTGCTGTGCGCCTTACAGCCCCGCACCAGATTCATTAGGCCAAAGGCCATAACCTCAAAAACTTTTTCCTATGCCTCCTGTTACCAATCTGCCAGACGGCATTGAACGGTTTGCCATTACCAAATGGACAAACGGCCACCAGAATTTTACTCATACTTTTCAAAAGGATACTTCATTTAAACTGAGGATACCTTTTAATCCGCCAACCATGTCGGAGCAGTATAAGGCTACCACCGCCAATTTTCAATGGCTTATTCAATATGCTATTGATAACAACATTAAGCTCCGGGCCATGGGCAATGGCTGGTCGTTCAGTGATGTGGCGGTTTGTGACGGGGGAGTGATTGATACAAAGGCTCTTCGTTTGTCGTTCTGGATTCCTCAAAAATTTATTTCACAGGATTATCTTAATACCGGTAAAGGCCCTGCCGATTTGTTTTTTACACAATGCGGCATGAGCATACTTGACCTGAATGAAAAACTGGAAAAGAAACCTGATCCGAAACGTGCATTGAGAGCATCAGGCGCAAGCAATGGCCAGTCTGTTGCCGGGGCCACATCTACAGGAACACATGGTTCCGCTTTTCGTGTTGGCGCTGTGCATGATACCATTGTGGGTTTGCATCTTGTAGTGAGCCCGACAAGACATGTGTGGCTGGAAAGGGCTTCTTATCCTGTTGCATCAAATGATCTCATCAACTGGATTGGTGCCGAACTGATACGTGATGATGACATGTTTAATGCAGCGCTGGTGAGCTTTGGAAGTTTTGGGTTTATACATGGCATTTTGCTGGAGACAGACCCCATTTATTTATTATCTGAGCAACGTGCTGATGAAATAACTTATGATGATGCTTTGATAAAAGCCATTGACCATCTTGATTTTTCTGATATACTCTTACAACTCCCTTATCCGCCTGATGGTACTGATAAGGAACTGTATCATTTTGAAGTAATCGTTAATCCCCACAAGTTTGAAAAAGACAATGATGCAAAAGGGGTGTATCTGAAAACCATGTATAAAATTCCTTACACACCCAATTATCCCAAAAGGGTGAGGGATGATGACCCGAGGTTTCAGTATGGTGATAATACATTGGGGGTGATACAGGCTGTATTGGATGCGCTTCCGCAACCTTTGCAGGTGCTGGCAGTACCTGCACTTGTTAATGCATTGTTCCCCCTTGCATTTAAATCTGCAGTGGACGCTTTCGGAACCATTGGCGAGACATTCAGCAACCCCAAATTCCGGGGGCAGGCCACCAGCGCTGCTATTGGTATTGACAGCAAAGATGCAAGTAAGGTAATTGATGAAATTGTTGACATCAACAAACAATCACCTTTCCCCGGTGGTTTGGCATTGCGTTATGTAAAAGGTACAAAGGCTTTACTTGGGTTTACGAAATTTGAAAAAACATGTATTCTTGAACTGGATGGGGTAGAGTCACAGGTGGCGAGGAATTTCTTTCAGAAGATATGGGACAGGCTGGAAGCAAAGAATATTCCCTATACCTTACATTGGGGTAAAATGAATTTTAATCTTACTCCGCAGCGTGTAAGAAATATGTATAGCGATGCAGCAGTTGATAAGTGGATAGCCTGCCGCCATGCATTGCTTGATGCGCCTTCAAGAAATGTGTTTAATAACGCCTTTATGCAAAGGTGCGGCCTGGATGTGTAAAGCGAAGCTCCCGCTTCGCTTAAAAAGCGATAAAGAAAACCGTAGTCTTTAAAGACTACCGTTTTCTAAATTTAAAACCTGACAGGTTTATTTGCTGATTTTTAATGCAGATTGAGAAGCAAACCTGTCCTTTTTTCGTCATTGTTCTTACCTGCATTATGATCCTTTAGCCTTGTAACAGGATCAATAGCCATTCCGGTGTACCACGGTTGGTCAGTTAAACTTTCAATGACATACACATAAACCATGTAAAACAAAGTATGCTTAAATAAAAACAGCGATTCGCCATTCGGCGGATCGCTGCAGTTTGTGCCCGGAACAGGAATCGAACCTGCACATCATTGCTGATACCAGATTTTGAGTCTGACGCGTCTACCAATTCCGCCATCCGGGCTATTCAGTCATGAAGTCAAAATAGTCAAAACAGTCAGTGAAAATACTTTCCGTGACTTATATGACTTTCATGACTTCTTTCAGGGCTGCAATATTACCAATTTCCTGCCTTACATACAACAATAATTTACCTGACACAACTGTTTCTTTCACTGCAACTAACACTTAGCTTTGCCGGGCTTTAATTGTTTGCTATGATAAAGATTGGGTTGATACGGGAAGGGAAAATACCTGCGGATAACCGTGTTGCGTTAACACCTGCACAATGCAAGTGGATACATAAAAACGCTGCTGAAGTAAAAATTGTGCTGCAATCTTCTTTAACACGCTGCTTCAGCGACAGGGAATACCAGATGGCAGGTGTGGAAGTAAAAGACAACCTTAGTGAATGTGATATTCTTATGGGCATTAAGGAAGTGCCTGTTGAACAACTTATAGCCGGGAAAACCTACCTTTTCTTTTCGCATACCAAAAAGCAGCAACCGCAAAACCAAAAGCTGTTACAGGCTATTATTGAAAAGAAAATTACGCTGATTGATTATGAATGTATGGAGCATGAGGACGGGCAGCGTATTATTGGTTTTGGTTTTTTTGCAGGTGTTGTTGGCGCACATAATGGAATAATGGCTTATGGAAACCGCACCGGTTTGTATAAACTGGAAAGGGTTTACAGGCAAAGAAGTTTCCGGGAGCTTATACATAGCTATTTTGGTTTGAAGCTTCCCAATGTAAAAATTGCAGTAACAGGTTCGGGCCGTGTGGCGCATGGGGTGCTTGAGGTAATGAACCTGATGGGCATACACGAAACAGAACCTGACATTTACCTGAAAAGAACATTTGCTTACCCGGTATATGTTCACCTGAAAGGAGCAGACCTGTATGAACACCTTAGTAATAAAAAATATGACAGGGAAGAATTTCATGAGCATCCGGAACTGTACAGCTGCAAATTTTTGGCTTATGCTTATGAAACAGATATTTTAATGAACGGGGTGTACTGGGATAAAAACATTCCGCGGCTTTTTGAAAAGGAGGCAGTAAGCGATCCACGCTTCAGGATTAAAACAATTGCTGATATTACCGATGATAAAAATGGTTCCATACCCATTAACCTCGGAGACCAAACCATTGAAGACCCCATTTACGGCGTGGATAAAAATAAACTGGAGAAAACAGCCCCATATTTACCCAACTCTGTTGACGTGATGGCAGTAGGCAACCTGCCCAATGAACTGCCACGTGATGCAAGCCGCTATTTCGGGGAGCAGCTCATCAAATACATACTTGAAGACCTTGTAAAGGGCGGAAGTAAAATCGTAGACAAAGCCACTATTGTTAAAGGGGGCATGCTCACTGACGAATACCATTACCTTAAAGAATATGCAGGGGTGAAGTAACTTATAACTTCAGGTAATAATCTTTCAGGAGTTCAGTAAACTCTGCTGTATATTCATCCTTTTCTTTTATTGCAAGGCTATAGCTTTGCACAGGGCTTACTTTATTTTTTGTAAAGTGCAATACACTTCTGAAATAGTCATGTTGCGTTGTCTGCTTTACCTGTAATTCTTCCGATAAACAAAATCCTTTTTTTTCTGCCATTTGCCTGAATGGTTTAACCCGTTGAGACGGTAAAAGGATACCCAATGAACCATCTTCAGCAAGGTTAGTATAAGTAGTATCCAGCAGTTCCTGTAATGAAAGGTTACTGCTGTGTTTAGCCAGGTTTTTTCTTTCATCATCAGATGGCAGCTGGTTTTCGTAAAACGGCGGGTTGGTAATTACAAAATCATACTTAACCGGGAAAACAAAAGTTCTTGCATCACCTATAAAGATCCTGCATTTATCTTTCCAGTTGTTGTGGCCGATGTTGTCTTTAAGCTGTTTAAAACAGTCAGGGTCCAGTTCAATGCCATGTATCTGCGATTTGAGTTTTTGTGCAAGCATCAGCATCAGCAAACCGGTGCCGCTCCCGATATCAAGAATATAAGTATAATCCCTTATTTTGGCTGCAAACCATGCACCTAAGATGCAGGCATCGGTGCTCACTTTCATGGCACACTTATCCTGGTATACAGTGAATTGCTTAAACTGGAAATAGCTGTTCGGCATTAAGGGTTGAAAACTTTTACCAGAGGGAGCGGGGCAAAGATAGATTTTCCTTTGCTATTTCAATATTACCATTCTGCACGGGCAGAAGCGCTTACAGATAAATCGCTGAAACGGCCGGCCATGTATTTGTAATAACCTGTGAGGGCTATCATGGCGGCATTATCAGTACAATATTCAGGAGCGGGGATATGTGTAACCCAGTTCATTTTTTTACCCAATGCAAGAAATTCTTTTCTGAGCCCTGAATTGGCAGACACACCGCCGGAGAGGCAAACGTTTTTGATGCCGGTAAGCAATGCTGCTTTTTTAAGTTTCTTCAGCAAAATGGTAACAATGCGGTATTGAATGGAAGCGCAGATGTCTTCAAGGTTGTTTTGAATGAATTGCGGATATTGTTGCTGGTGCTCCTGCAAAAAATACAGGATAGCAGTTTTAAGCCCGCTGAAACTGAAATCCAGTCCTTTTATCTGTGGTTCTGGAAACGGGAATTTTGTTGCATTGCCATTTTGGGCGTACTTATCAATTAAAGGGCCGCCGGGATAGGGGAGGCCTAATAATTTGGCAGATTTATCAAATGCTTCACCCGCTGCGTCATCAATGGTTTCGCCAATTACTTTCATTTGCAAAGGGGATTCGCAAAGTACAATCTGTGTATGCCCGCCGCTGACTGTTAAACATAAAAAAGGAAAAGACGGTATGGGGTCCTCCCTGCCCTCAGTAAAGGAGGTAATCAGGTTTGCAATAACATGTGCCTGCATGTGGTGTACTGCTATCAGGGGAACATCAAGCGCAAGAGCAAGCGATTTGGCAAAAGAACTCCCCACCAGCAGGGCTCCGATTAAACCGGGGGATTGTGTGAAAGCTACTGCATTTACAGTCTCCAGTCGGCAGTCGGCAGCCTTCAATGCGGTATCCACTACCGGAATGATGTTTTGCATGTGTGCACGGCTTGCCAGTTCGGGAACCACACCGCCATATTTTTCATGAATGGCCTGCCCCGCAATTTCATTGGATAAAATCCTGCCATCACAGCAAACTGAAGCGCTGGTTTCATCGCATGAAGATTCAATGGCTAAAATGTGTACAGGCATGGCCTGCTAAGGTAAGTAAGTAACCTGATTGATGTTTATAACGGTTACATTATCGGGTAAATGCTGAACCACATTGTAGCAGATTTTAACTTTGGAACCGGATACCAGTACAACTTTATCGTCTGTTATTTGCGGATAAAATATTTTTTTATCAGGTGTTTCCACAAAAAGAAAAATTCCGGTGCTGTCCTGGTACTCTTTTATTACCCCTTCAGTTTCAGTTTTACAGGCAACGCTTGTTTTGCCGGTAGTGAACATCAGAAGGGCAGAGGAAAGCAGTAGTATGAGGCAGGCATAAATTATTTTAATCATGGGTTGGCGTGATTTGCGCAAAGATAACCGTGGGCACCTGAAAGAAATACTGCACTGGCTTTAAGATATTAACAAAAAAGGATCGGGTGTGAAAAAATATACTTTGGAAAATTGATGTTTATATCAGGTAATTTATTTTGACCGTATGGCATTAACAGGGTTCATACGGGCTGCTACAGAAGCAGGGATAATGCCCGACAAAACACCGAGAATGATACAAATACTTAGGGTAAGAATAATATTTCCCCATGAAAGCTGAACATTGAATTTAAATACAGTTGTTAGTATGTATGTCATCGGCCAGACAAGTAAAAGCCCTATCAATCCGCCGATGATACACAGGAATGCTGATTCTATGAGAAACTCGCTGAGTATGGTCCTGTTTTTAGCACCTATGGCTTTTTTTAGTCCAATAATAGAAGTTCTTTCCCTTACGCTTACAAACATGATGTTGGCCACGCCAAATGCACCAACAATAAGAGATAACAAAGCGATGAACCAGCCGCCAAGGCTTACCTGTCCGAAGAAAGCATTCATCTGGTCAGAACCGGCCGTTACATCATTCAATGCAAAATCATCTTCTTCTTTTGGCGTTAACCTGCGTATGGAACGCATCAGGCCTCTTAATTCCCCTTTCAGGTCTTCTACTGTTATGCCTGGTTTGGCCTGCACCATAATAAACCCGTCGAGTTTCCTGAAATTGGCCAGCCTGCGGCAAAAATTTGCACTTACCAGCACTATGTTATCAAAATCCCATCCCCCCATAAGTGTTTGCCCTTTCTTTTTGGTAACGCCTATTATCACCGCCTTTGAAGGCCCTAACTGAACTTCATTGCCAATGGCTTTTGACGGGTCGTTAAATAATTTTTCAGCATTGTCATAACCCATTATGGCCACACTTGCCCCCTGGTTAAATTCCGCGGGGCTGATGTAACGGCCATATTGAATCTCTACATCCTGTATCTTTTCAAATTCATCCGTAACAGCATACCACACCACGCCTTCTAACGAAGCATTGTTATACTCCACATTGGAAACATTAAAAAAAGTGAATGCCACATTCTCTGCGCTGAAAGCCCTTTCTTTCAGCAAATGCAGCTCTTCAATTTTGGGGGTGGGCCGGTTCATGTATTTCCACCAGTTGTCGGGGCCACCCCCGCCCCAGGGGAATTTTTGAATATAAACTGTATTTACGCCAAGCGATTTTAATTCTGTTTTTACCGTTTTCTCAAGACTGCCTGTTGTGGCAAGCACACTTATAATGCAGAAAATGCCAATGGTTATACCAAGCAGCGAAAGTAAAGTGCGGGCTTTATTGTGGCTGAATTCTTCAAGTGTAAACCGGAGAATAGAAAGAATACGCGAAAGCATGCTGGTTGAAGTTGTATCCAAATTTATGAATTACAGCAGCAATGCATGTTTTTTTTATCCCTTATTTAGACCTGATGGCAACTACGGGGTCCATTCTTGCAGCAATGGAGGCAGGGATGATGCCTGCAAGTATGCCAATGATGATGCAGATGGTAATAGCCAGGCTTAGGATACCAATAGATATGAAAACGGGAAAATTAAAAGCGGCGGAAAGAAACTTTGTAAGTGTAAAAACCAGTATTAAACCTATCAGCCCGCCCAAAAGGCAGATGAAAGAAGACTCAAGTAAAAATTCTGCAAGGATGGTGCGCTTTTTGGCGCCAATGGCTTTCTTTAACCCGATTATGGGGGTACGTTCCCTTACCGTTACAAACATGATGTTGGCAATGCTGAAAGTTCCTACTACCAGGCTTAAAAAACCAATAAACCAGCCCCCTATGTTTACTGAGCCAAAGAAACCGCTTACTGCTTTGCTGAAATCGCTAACTGCGTTTAATGAAAAATTATCTTCTTCCTTTGGGCCCAGCCTTCGCAACGAACGCATAGCGCCTTTTAATTCATCCTTAAGCGCCTCTGTTGTAACATGCTCATTGCCCTGTACCATTATTACCGGGTTATTGTAACGCTCCTCATACATCTGTTTAAAAAAACGGTGGGGCATAATGATACAGCGGTCAAATTCCCATCCGCCAATCAGGCTTTTTCCCTGCTTTTTAATTACACCTGCAATAACAGCGTTGCGGTTTTTTAATTTTACTTCTTTGCCAACCGCTTTTTCCGGTTTGCCAAATAATTTTTCTGCATTTTCGTAACCCATAATAATACTTGGGGTGCCATGGTCAAACTCCATGAGATTTAAATAGCGGCCATAGGCAATTTCAAATGGCTGAATATCGTGAAAGCCTTCCGATACCCCGTAATAATTCACACCCTGTAGCTGATCGTTTTCAAACTCCACATTAAACTGTGTGCTGAGGTTATACGCAATGTGCATTACAGCTTTTGATTTATCTCTGATAAAGCGCATCTCTTCATATTTCGGCTCCGGGCGTTTTACATACC
>JANRKT010000028.1:0-34533 GCA_033763355.1 Chitinophagaceae bacterium
GGAATGACAGCAGCATTTCCGCCTTCATTGCAGGATGGCGGTTTTGGCAAACTCAGGGAAAGGCTGATGGAGACGAAGGTTCGTGCAGAAATGAAAAAAGCAATGAACACAAATGCTGCCGACTGGGAAAATCTTTATTACGGTGCAGGTGGTGCGGAAAATGTTTTATTACTCTCTTTTAAACAGGACTCTTTAAAAAAGTTTACCGGAAAAAGCCTTGCAGAAGTGGCGAAGCTGCGAAACAAAAGCCCTGAAGAAACCGCAATGGACCTGATAATACAGGACAGCACCCGTGTTGGTGTGGCTTATTTTTTAATGAACGAAGAAAATGTAAAAAAGCAGGTAGCCATTCCATGGGTAAGTTTTGGCAGCGATGAAGGCTCTTATACCAATGAAGGCGTATTTCTTAAATCAAATGCACATCCCCGTGCTTACGGCACATTTGCGAGGGTATTGGGAAAATACAGCCGTGACGAAAAAGTTATTTCTTTACAGGATGCCATAAGCAAACTTTCCAAACTGCCTGCAACCAATCTTAAAATTAAAAAGCGAGGCGAATTAAAAGTTGGCAATTATGCCGACATCGTAATTTTTGATCCTGCCTCAGTAAAAGACAATGCTACATTTGACAAGCCACATCAATATGCAAGCGGCATGATGCATGTTTTTGTAAACGGGGTGCAGGTATTAAAAGATGGGGAACATACAGGTGCGAAACCGGGAAGGTTTGTAAAAGGGCCGGGGTACACACCCCCATCCCCTAAAGGGGAGTAAAGGGTACTTGTTTGCAGGCTTAAACGAGAAAAAGAACTGGTTAACGATGGAAATAAAAATCAGAAGAGCAGTTAAAGAAGATTGTCCAAGATTAATGGAACTGATTCACGAGCTGGCGGTTTATGAAAAAGCGCCGCAGGAAGTAACCGTTACATTGGAACATTTTACAGAAAGCGGTTTTGGTGAAAAGCCGGTATGGTGGGCATTTGTGGCCACCTCCCCCTCTCCTTCGGAGAGGGGGCCGGGGGGTGAGGTCCTTGGTTTTGCTTTGTATTATATACGTTATTCTACATGGAAAGGCCAGCGGATGTACCTTGAAGATATTATTGTTACACAAGAAGCCCGTGGAAAAGGCATCGGTAAAATGCTGCTTGACCGTTTGATTGAAGAAGCCAAAGAAAAAAAATTCAGTGGCATGATGTGGCAGGTACTTGACTGGAATGAACCCGCAATTAATTTTTACAAAAAATACAAAGAAGTAAAGTTTGACCCCGAATGGATCAACTGCAGCATTAATTTTTAACCCGCAGATGTGAACCATTTGTTTTTATGTGCCATTTGCAGCACCTGCGCCCTGCTTTGTATATGAAGCTTCTGGTAAATATTGGCAATATGCTTGCGTACGGTAAGCACACTGATGTCTAATGCAATTGCAATGCGTTTTGCATCCCATCCGTTTACCGTATATTGAAGAATTTCCTTTTCCCTTGATGTGATGACATCAGGGAGCTCATTAAGTTGCTCCCTTTCAGGACGGTTAGCATTACTCAATAACTTAAGGGTCTTTCTTGCAATGGCAGGGCTCATGGGTGAACCACCGTTTTCAAGAACATTAATTACCGCATCCCGCAATACAGAAGCAGGTTCGTGTTTTAATAAATAACCGGATGCACCGGCTTTGATGGCTTCAAATATTTTTTCATCATCATCAAAAACAGTAAGTACAATAAAATGTACATCCGGGTACAGTGCCTTTGCAATAGAAATGGTTTGTATGCCATCCATCTCAGGCATTTCAAGGTCCATAAAGATTACCTGCGGCATCTTCTGGGGCGGTAAACCTTTCAGGTGTTCCAGGCATTCATGGCCATTTTCTGCAGAAAAGATCAGCTTCAGGTTTTTGTACAGGTTTATCTTTTGCAGAAAAGTATTCTGGTTCACTTTATTGTCTTCCGCCAATGCAATAGAAAAAGTCATAATTCAAATTAACTACTGATGCTGCAAATAAAAATAATCAATTTATAGTAGCCGGGCTTATGGCTACACTGGTTCCTCCTGCTTCGTTCCTGAGCCATTCAATTTCCCACCCTGCATCATGTGCCCGGGATTTCATATTACCGATGCCGTTTCCGCCTGTTTTACCGGTATTGCTTTGTGCAATGCCTTTACCATCGTCTTTTATACTGATTTTCCATTGCCCGGCACTCTCTATAAGTACCGAAACATTCGTGCAACCGCTGTGCTTTAGTGCATTGTTTATTGCCTCCTGCATAATGCGGAAAAGATGAAATGCCTGGGATGGAGGCAACAGGAAATCCGTTTCAATCTCTTCAGTAACATCAATTGAAATATGGGGATAGCCCGGCTGCATCCGCTGGATAAAAATTTTAAGCCTGTCGCTGATAGCAGTAAGCGACAATGCATCTTTCTTTAATGCCCAGATGGTATCGCTTAACTGTGATACGATGGCCTGCGAATTATTCCTCAGTTCCTGTAAAGAAAAAATGCTTTCATTACCTGATTGCAGGCTGATGTGGTCCACATTGGCAGCTATGGAAGCGGCATAAGCCCCAAGGTTATCATGCAGGTCGGCCGCTATTCTCCTGCGTTCTTTTTCTTCAGCCTCAGCTATCGCTTTTTCCGTCTCTCTTTTTTCTTCTGCAAGGGCCAATTCCATTTTCATCCGCTGCTTTCTTTTATAGTTCCTGAAAATAAGCCAGGCAATAAGCAGCGCCAGTGCAAGCAGCATCATTGATCCGTAAAAGAGATAATCTTTTTTTGTAAGCTCCAGTTGCTGCCTGATGATTACATTCTCCTTTTTCTGCAGGTCATATTTACCTTGTATATCGGCAAGGGCCTGCGCCGTATTTGCAGCGTACAATGAATCCTTTAATACCAAAAGTTTTTCCATTGTTTCGCTGTGCATTATAAAGTTGCCTCCAACTTTATAATTTTCTGCCAATGCATTCATCAGCACCGGGAGTTTTGATGCAATATTGAATTTCTTTGCAATTTCAATCCCCTCCAGGCTCACTGCAATTCCTTTTTCCGGCTGGCCATTTTCTGCATAATAAGTTGCCAGCTGAAACATATCCGAAACAATGTAAAACGGATCGCCTTTCTTTTTTCTCAGCTCAAGCGCTTCTGTTAAAACCGCTTCAACCTGTGTCTTTCTTCCGGTATGCAGGTAAATATCAGCTTTGATGTTAAGTGCATTGGCAAGCGATTCCACATTTTGCTCAGCACGGTTAAGTTCAATTGCTCTGTTAACACATACCTCGGCAGAATCATACAGCTTCAGGCTGTTGTACGCAGAAGCCATATTACCATAAATCCGGCCGAAATGTTTTGTGTACTGAATATTATCAGTAACATGTACTGCTTTCCTGAACCAGTTAATGGCTTCCTTATCAAGGTCAAGTTCCATATAGGCCCACCCTATACCGTTCATCAGCTTTGCCATGGAAAAAGTATCCCTGCTTTGTTCGGCCATCAGCAATATCCTGCTGTATTCCGCAATGGCATCCTTATGCCTGTTGCTCCTTATTAACGTATTTGTTTTGAGATAAGAAAAATTAAGGAATAGTTTATTGCTGTATTCTTTATCCTTCATCTTCAGGAATTCACTGTCAATTATCATGAGCGCCGAATCATAACTGGCCTTGCTGTTATAATAAACACCCCTGTAGTAAGAAATCCATCCCTTTATACTATCCTTATTATTATGCCTTGGCAGCAGCTTTTCTGCAGCGTTAATATAATTATATAAGGTGTCTGCCGGAACCTGTTCAAACTGCCTGCATACTTCAAGTATAGCTTCCAGTTTTTTTGATGCGTTGGACGCAACAGCAATTAACTTTTTTAAACTGTCAACATAAGGGGTCTGGCTGTTTACGCTAACTGAGATAAACAGAAAAAAGAAGGCAGTACAAATGAAGCGAAATATCATCTAAACAGCAATCCGCATTATTTGAATAAATCTACAGCAAATTCCATATCGGAGCAACAACTGTTAACAGCAACTTAACGTGCAGTACCAATAAAAAAGCCACTCCGTTTGAATGAGTGGCTTTAAAAATTTATCAGCAAATAAAATTACTGTTCAAAATTCAGGTCAAGGCCCAGGCCCCTCAGCTCATGCACCAATACATTGAAGGATTCGGGTATTCCGGCCCTTGGTATATTGTCGCCCTTCACAATTGATTCATACGTCTTGGCACGTCCGATGATATCATCTGACTTAAGCGTAAGCAACTCCTGGAGGATATTGGAAGCACCGTAAGCTTCTAATGCCCACACTTCCATCTCACCAAAACGCTGACCGCCGAACTGTGCTTTACCACCGAGCGGTTGCTGGGTAATCAAGCTGTACGGTCCGATAGAACGGGCATGCATCTTGTCATCAACCATGTGGTGCAGCTTCATCATATAAATAATACCAACAGTTGCTTTCTGGTGGAAGCGGTCACCGGTTTCACCATCGTATAAATAGGTGTGGCCATAACTTGGCAAATCCGCTTTACCTATGAGCTCTGTAATTTCATTTACCGTGGCTCCGTCAAAGATCGGCGTTGCAAAACGCACACCTAATTTTTCACCGGCCCATCCCAATACGGTTTCATAAATCTGCCCCAGGTTCATACGGCTTGGTACACCCAATGGATTCAGTACAATATCAACCGGCGTTCCGTCTTCAAGGAAAGGCATATCTTCTGCACGTACAATTTTTGCAACAATGCCTTTGTTACCGTGACGGCCCGCCATCTTATCACCAACTTTGAGTTTGCGCTTAACAGCGAGGTAAACCTTTGCAAGTTTCAATACACCTGCAGGTAATTCATCGCCTATTGATATATTGAATTTCTCCCTCTTGTACCTTCCCAGCTCTTCATTGTACTTGATATTGTAGTTATGCAGAAGTACGTTGATCTGGTCATCTGTTTTGGCGTCGCCGCTCCAGCCAAGGGGATTTACATTCTGGTAGTCTATCCCTGCAAGGTTCTTTGGATTGAATTTGGCGCCTTTGCCTATCAATACTTCTCCAAAGTTATTTGAAACCCCTGCAGAAGATTTCTCTTTCAGCAGCACCTGCAGTTTACCAACAAGTGTATCCAGCAGATCTTTTTCATTTTGTTCGTGGATTTTTTCCAGCTTTTCTATAGCCGCTTTTTCACGAACCTTTGCATTCTTATCTTTCTTTGCACGCTGGAATAATTTTTTACCAATCACCACACCTTCGGTACCGCTTGGCGCTTTTAGCGAGGCATCTTTTGCATCGCCTGCCTTATCGCCAAAGATGGCACGAAGTAATTTTTCCTCCGGTGTAGGATCACTTTCACCTTTGGGTGTAATTTTACCGATAAGAATATCTCCTTCTTTTACCTGTGCCCCGATACGGATGATACCATTCTGGTCAAGGTCTTTTGTCGCTTCTTCAGATACGTTGGGGATATCAGGCGTAAGTTCTTCTTCACCAAGTTTCGTATCACGAACCTCTAATTCAAATTCAGATATATGAACTGAAGTGAAGAGGTCCTGGCGTGCAACCTTCTCATTAATTACAATGGCATCTTCAAAGTTGTAACCCTTCCATGGCATGAACGCTACTTTAAGGTTACGGCCCAATGCCAGTTCACCATCTTTTACAGCATAACCTTCGGTAAGGAAATCGCCTTCTTTTACATGTTGCCCTTTAAGCACAGCAGGTTTAAGAGAGATACATGTTTCCTGGTTGGTTTTAATAAACTTGGTGAGTTTATATACTTTCAGGTCATCTTCAAAACTTACAAGGCGCTGCATTTCATTTCTGTCGTAGCGCACATGTATTTCATTCGCATCCACATATTCTACCACACCCTCTCCTTCAGAATGAATCTGTATCCTTGCATCCCTTGCTGCTTTTCCTTCAAGACCGGTACCCACAATAGGCGCCTCGGGAAGAATGAGCGGCACTGCCTGGCGCTGCATATTCGATCCCATCAATGCACGATTGGCGTCATCATGCTCAAGGAACGGAATCAGTGAAGCGCTTAAACCAACAATCTGGTTAGGGGCCACATCCATAAACTCCACTTCATTGGGGTCAAGGATGGGGAAGTCACCCGTCTGACGGGCTTTTATTTTTTCTTCAACAAATTCTCCTTTTTCATTTAAAGGAATATTTGCCTGTGCAATTTTGGCGGTATCTTCTTCTTCTGCGCTCAGGTAAGAGAGCTTTTTCATATCCACCTTACCATTATCAACCTTGCGATAAGGTGTTTCAATGAAACCCATTTCGTTGATTTTGGCATGAACGCAAAGTGTAGAGATCAAACCAATGTTTGGTCCTTCAGGGGTTTCTATGGTACACAAACGGCCATAGTGTGAATAGTGAACGTCACGAACCTCAAAGCCTGCCCTTTCACGGCTCAAACCACCGGGGCCAAGCGCTGAGATACGGCGCTTATGTGTAATCTCTGAAAGCGGATTGGTCTGATCAAGAAACTGCGATAACTGTGATGTACCAAAGAAAGAGTTGATAACAGAAGAAAGTGTTCTTGCATTGATCAGGTCAACCGGGGTGAACACCTCATTGTCACGAACGTTCATTCTTTCACGGATGGTACGTGCCATCCGTGCAAGGCCCACGCCAAACTGAGCATACAATTGTTCACCAACCGTACGTACACGGCGGTTGCTCAGGTGATCAATATCATCAATCTCCGCCTTACCGTTGGTTAAGCGTACAAGGTATTTGATGATTTCTATAATATCTTCTTTGGTTAATGTTTTCTGGTCAAGCGGTGAATCCAGGTTAAGTTTGCGGTTGATTTTATAACGGCCTACTTCTCCCAGGTCATAACGTTTATCGCTGAAGAACAATTTATCAATGATACCACGTGCTGTTTCATTGTCCGGTGCATCGGCGCCGCGTAACTGGCGGTAGATGTGCTGTACTGCTTCCAGTTCTGAGTTTGCGGTATCTTTATTCAGCGTGTTATAAATGATAGCATAATCGCCGCTTACTTCTTCTTTCTGGATAAACACACTCTTCACTTCCATTTCAACAATCATATCAATAGCTTCCTGGTCAAGAACAGTGTCTCTTTCCAATACCACCTCATTCCTTTCAATTGAAACCACCTCGCCTGAATCTTCATCCACAAAATCTTCCACCCATGTTCTCAGCACACGTGCAGCAAGGCGTTTTCCAAGATATTTTGATAACGCTTTTTTATCAGACTTTACTTCGTCGGCCATTCCAAACAGTTCAAGAATGTCTTTATCTGTTTCGTAACCAATAGAACGGAGTAATGTAGTTACAGGAAATTTTTTCTTCCGGTCAATATAAGCATACATCACATTGTTGATATCTGTTGCAAACTCCATCCATGCCCCTTTGAAAGGAATAACCCTTGCAGAATAAATTTTGGTTCCGTTGGGGTGAATGGACTGACCGAAGAATACACCGGGTGAACGGTGCAGCTGAGATACCACTACACGCTCTGCACCATTGATCACAAATGTGCCCCGTGGAGTCATATAAGGAATGTTGCCGAGGAATACATCCTGAACTATGGTCTGGAAGTCCACGTGTTCCTCATCGTTACAGCTCAGGCGGAGTTTTGCTTTTAGCGGAACGGCGTACGTTAAACCACGCTCCATACATTCTTCAATGGTATAGCGGGGCGGATCAATAAAATAATCCAGGAACTCCAGCACAAAGATGTTGCGGGTATCAGTGATGGGAAAGTTTTCCTTGAAAACCTTGAACAATCCTTCATTGTTTCTTTTGTCAGGAGTTGTTTCCAGCTGAAAAAAGTCTTTGAAAGACTGAATCTGGATTTCGAGCAGATCAGGTGTAGCTGCAAGGTGTTTTACTTTTCCGAAATTCTGCCTGTTTTGGAGAGCCACTTTTGTTGAAGACATACTGTAAAAAGCGCTTTTAAAGGTTTAACTGATGTACAATACAATCCCGGCCATATTATCAGAAATAATACAACCTATTATTTTTCAATAACTTATGAGTGTACTGGAACGTCAAAATTATTAGGCCTAAATTAAAGGAACGCAAAGGTAAGGATTACGGCTCAAAATCCAATAAAAGTTTGCACACAGCTTTATTATCTAATACCAACCCGTGAAATGAAAAAGCCGGGAAGAATCCCGGCCAGATGAAAATGAAAAGCCACAAAACACCCAATTTAGCTAAAGGCAGTTTGACTGCTCATTTATTGCCAGTTTCCGTTTTTGAAATTGCCTTATAAAGAATTTCCCTGTTCTTTAACGCATCACCATTTGCCGGATCAAGCTCGAGAATATTTTGAAGATATTGAATTGCTTTTTCGAACTCTTTCCTGACGTTAGCAGCGTACATAGCAAGGTAACTATTGGCCTGCATGAGTACATTTTTATGCTTTTCTTTGTCAGCAGAAGCCAACGTAATTAATTTTTCATAATGCGGAACTGCCGTGCCTGTTTCAAGGGTACTGTCAATAACCCCGTTACTTCTTGCCCGCCAGTAATGCCCATATACCTGGTCGGGATATTTTTCTGTGTAGATTGCAAATACGCTGTCTGCCTGCAGGTAATCTCCTCCGAGGAACAAAGCAAGCCCCCAGTTAAAAAGATCGACATTTGAAGGCTTTTCCTTCAGCCCATATATTTTTCCCAGCCATTTTGCTTCATTAAGCTTGTCTTCTTTCTTTTTGTAAAAATCTGTCAGCTCTGCCATGTATTCAAGCTTGTTATTTAACAGGGTATCAAGAGCTATGGCCTTTTCCAAAGAGTTTATTACCTGTTCGTTGTTCCTGTCTGAATTTCTCAGCAGCCTGGCGTAAAAGCTGTAATCCTGTGCAATTACTTTTGTCTCCTCCTGTTTTGAAAAGTAAGTATCCATAAATTCTTTTGCCTTTAAACTGTCTTTTAATGAAGCCTTACTATAAGCAAGAAGTTTATAAAGCCGGGGAGATGTGTTTTCCTTTTCGAGGCTGAGTATTTCATTTGCCTTCTGTAAAGCCTCGCTGTATTTTCCCGAAGCATAAAGAAGGTCTGTAATCATATACTTGTGCTCTATAACAGGATCGCTATGGTAAATATATTTATGCAGATAGTCACCTGCCTTGTTTATGTCCCTGAAATAATAATAATTGTATAGTTCAAGATATGCAGGAGCATATTTTTCATCTGCTGTTATGGCATTTTCAAAATAGGGCACATACACCTGTATATTTTGCTGAGTAAGATAAATTTTGCCCATTTTATAAAATGCCTCAGCATCAGATTTATCGTATTCAACGGCCAGCTGATAAGCAGATACGGCTTTACCTCCTTCGGTTAGCTTCAGGTATGCATCACCCTGCAATATTGCAACAACGGGGTTTTTCCTGTGCCTGCCGGGAATTTTACCAAGCAGCTCAATAGCGTAACCTGCATCTCCCTGCGCTGCATCAATATGCGCTTTTGCAATCGCCTGAAGAATTTCTGCATCCTTATGTTTTGTTTCTTCAAGCGCCTTTGTAAATAAACGTGCCGCCTCCTCCTTTTTTTCTGTTGCCAGCAAAACATGCCCCATTGCCACACTAAGCAGCGGCGCACTTGTTTTCTGAATTCCGGTTCTGGCAATTTCACCGGCTTCAGAGGTCTTGCCCGACTTTAAATAAGCCCCGCACAAAAGATAATAGGCTTTACTGTCCCGGGGATTACCGGAGATTATTTTCATCAATACTTCTTCTGCACTTTGAAGCCGTCCGTAATACAAAAATTTTTCCGCTTCTTCAAGGCTTTGGGCGGTAACTGAAAAGGATGTAATTAAAAAGCCAAACAGGATAATAATCTTCATCATGCTTACATGTTTGAATAACAATAATTAATTTTGGTGTTTTACAATAAGTACAGGTATACCGGAATCAGTATAAATCCTGGCACCTAATAAAAAGTTAATCCAGCCGGAGAGCCTTGTTTCTCTTCCCGGATTGACTACAATCAGATCAGCGAATATTTTGCGGGCATACCTGATAACAGATTGCCCGTAATCAGCGCCATCCAGTCTCTTGCATTCTACCTGAACATTACCCCAGGCCTTCAGCATTGCACACGCAGACAACAGGTTGTTAATGCATTTCTCACTATCCTCGCCGACACCAGCAGATGTAACAAGATGAATCTTTGCACTGTAAACTTTAGCCACCAGGAATGCAAGTTTTAACTTGCGCCGGGGTATAAGGTCTCCTACAGGAATAACAATAGATTTGATCCCGTTTGCATTTTTATGGCCGGTTATTGTCAGCACCGGGCATTCCATATAATTAATAATCCTTTCAACATGACTATTCCTGAAATAATCCATTGTCAATTTGTTGTTACAGGCTTGCAGGATTACCAGGTCAACACCGGTTTCCATGGCATATTGCTTTAATGATTTTTCCGGTTGCTCCGTCAGAACCTTGACGGATATCTGCAATCCGTTTTCATATCCGATCCGGGATGCAATCAGCTTCAATTTGTTTTCAATTTCCCTTTTTCCATTATTAATATAAACAACAGGTGCAAGGTGGTAATCAAGCGGCGAACCAATGGCATAATTAAGGTGGTTTAACAGATGAACCAGATCAAGTTTCGCTTTGCAGAGATGCGCCAGCTCTGCAGAAAAACCGAGCAAAGACTGTTTCTTTCCTTCTATGTCTGTCAACACGACGATATGTTTAAAAAGTTCCTGCATGACTATCCCGCCGGTTCAAATTTATCTTCACATGATTAAAGGCAAATTAATCCCCGGTTAAAACAGCATTAAAATCACGTGGCTGAAGGATGCTTAATTTGTAAAGTGAGGTCAAAACGTTTTTTGTAAGTCCGCAAGGTAAATACTTATAGCAACCGCGTAAGAGTTACAACTACGGCTGTTATTATTTTCAGAGGCACTGGCAATAGTATTAAAACTAAGTTTTATTTCGCCCTAATTGCAGGGCGTACAGACAGAAGATAAAAAATGACATTCAGTTATAGTAAAAGATTACGCCACCATATTTAATGCAGCAATTTTACAGAAGGAATGACTACTGTAAAGACACTCCCTCCCTCCTTTACAGAAGCTACTTCTATCCTGCCTTTATGAAGACGAATAATACGGTTGGCAAGAGAAAGCCCAAGACCAAAGCCATAAGTGGTTTTTACATTCCCGCCGCGGTAAAAAGGCTGAAATACTGAATCCAGCTCTTCTTCAGGAATACCAACGCCCTCATCACTCACAGCCGCCTTTATTTCACCATCCTGGAAGTATAAAAAAACCTTTGCAGATTTATTAACCGAATATTTACACGCATTTTCTATAATATTTTTAAAAGCGCTGTACAGCAAATCGCCGTTTCCGAAAACAGTACAGTTTTTTTCATCTTCGGGAAAATCCTGGAAATTCAGTTGTACCTCGTAATCCGGGTGTATTTTTTTTACATCAGCAGGAAGCCGGATAAGCACTTCATCAATCCGCACTTCATTTAACTCAATACCTCCCTGTGATCCTGCCTTGGCTATTTCCAACAGGCTGCGTGTAAGTTTGTTCATTTGCTGAATGTCATCATTAACTGATCGTAATACTTCTTCGTACTCTCCTGCCGATCTTCTTTTCTGAAGGGAAACTTCCAACTGGCTGGAAACGGAGGCAAGGGGAGTAGAAAGTTCGTGTGAAGCATTTGAAATAAACCTTCGCTGAATGTCGAATGACTCCTGCAAACGGTCAAGCAACTGGTTAAAAGTGCGTGCCAGCAGTTGCAGCTCATCTTCGCCAGACCCCGCCTTGATCCTGGTGGAAAGATTTTGGGATGAGATTTCATTCACTTCATCAATTATTGCTGATATGGGCTTTACCAGCTTTACAGAAAAATAATACCCTGTAAGCAGGGTTAGCAGACTTCCCGCAAGAAAACAGAATATCAGGATAAATTTCAACTGCTTTATCTTGGTTATCCCGGTACCATCGTATGCAGCAGCAACCACTATATAATGATCAGACCCTTCTTCAAAACGCAGTGCCAGTACCTGCCTTGCTTCCTTGGCATATGCCTGTTCTCCTTTTGTCGTTGCCTTTTGTAAAACCTGCAGTGACACATTCAAAGTATCATTCAAATCATCCGAATAAGAATAAATAATCCTGAACAGGCTGTCATACACCCGGATGTTTTTGTCTTCCAGAGAAACAAGTGTGCTTTCATCAATGCGGCGTAAAAGATCTTTGTCAATTTCACTTATACGCGTCAGCAACCGGGCTGTTGTCAGGGCACGGTTGCGCAGACGGCTGCGGAAATCCCTGTTACGGTTGTATTCGGAAATGTAGTACACAGAAAAACAAAGTAACAGTAGAATGGCCACGACCAGTACTGTAAATAGCAGTGTTATCCTGTATTTAATTTTCATGATTCCGGGTTTTCCCTGAGAATATACCCCATCCCTACCTGTGTATGAATTAGTTTGGGTGCAAAATCCCTGTCAATCTTCTTTCGCAGAAAATTGACGTATACATCAATTACATTAGTGCCTGTATTAAAATTAATATCCCATACACGCTCCGAAATATCTGCCCTGGAAACAACCCTGTTCTTATTTCTTACCAGGTACTCAAGCAATTGAAATTCTTTTGCTGTAAGGGAAATTTTATTCCCGGAACGTGTTACCTCTTTACTATCCAGATTCATTTCAAGGTTACTTACCCTTAAAATGTTGCCCGCAGGCAAATTCTGGTTAATGGTGCGTTTTAACAAAGCCCTTATGCGAACAAGCAATTCTTTAAATTCAAATGGTTTAACCAGGTAGTCGTCAGCCCCTGCATTAAAGCCTTCTATCTTATCATTGGTAGAACTTAAAGCCGTAAGCATTATAATGGGCACCTGTTGGTTCCGGCTACGTATTGCTTTGCAGAGCTGGTAGCCATTAATCCCCGGAAGGTTAATGTCCAGGATTACAAGATCGTAAGGATATGAAGAAAACAGGCGTTCACCGATGAATCCATCATATGCCACCATAACATAATAATTATTTTCCTCAAGACCCTGCTTTATGGCATCAGCAATTTTTTTTTCATCCTCTGCCACAAGTATTTTAACCTCGTCCATACAGGGCAAAATTAACCACCCCCGTGTTGTAAAAGAACTACCTGCCTCCTGACCGGATTAAAAACACATTAAAATTACCTCCAACAGCTTCCGGATAATTCCTTTTTTCAAATAAAAATGCCAGAGTACATTCAGGTACCCCGGCATCATTCATTTAAAGGCAACAGCAGAATTACTGAATTTCTACATCAGCACCGGCTTCTTTCAATTTAGCCGCAACTTCATCAGCCTCTGCTTTTGCAACGCCTTCCTTAACGGGTTTGGGGGCTCCATCTACGAGGTCTTTGGCTTCCTTCAAACCAAGGCCGGTAAGGTCTTTAACGATCTTTACAACAGCCAGTTTGTTGGCGCCGGCGCTTTTCAACACTACGTTGAAAGCGGTTTTTTCTTCAACAGCGGGAGCGCCGCCACCTGCAGGACCAGCAGCAACAGCTACAGCTGCAGCAGCGGGTTCAATGCCGTAATCATCCTTCAGGATTTTAGCTAATTCGTTTACTTCTTTTACGCTTAAGCTTACCAGTTGCTCAGCGAATGCTTTTAAATCTGCCATGGTTTGTAAATTTTTACCGTCTTCATTTTCGCTTACCGAATCCGACGGCGGTTTTAAAAAAATTTGCCTTTAATTGTTACCCTCAGGCCTGGGTTTATTTTTTAACTCTTTGCTATAAGTTTTGCGTGTAAAAGCCCGCAACACCATATTTTCAGGTTTAATTCGCCCTGTCTTCCAGTGCTTTTATCAGCCCGGCCAGTTTGTTGCCGGCATTTAAAGCGCTGATAACATTTTTGGCTGGTGATTGCAGCAAGCCGATGATTTCGCCAACCAGGTCCTGCTTGCTCTTCAGGTTGGTCAGCACTTTCAGCTGATCATCTCCTGCAAAAACATCACCATCAATAAAGGCCGCTTTCAATACCGGTTTTTCGGTATTGGTTTCTTTGCGGAAAGAAGAAATGATGAGCGCCGGTTCCTTTGCGCTTTCTGAAAACATAAGGGCTGTTACACCATGCAATGAATCAAAAGCGTTTTTGTAACGCTGTTCATTTAACTGCTCAAGCGCTTTACGGATAAGTGTATTTTTTGCCACTTTCATTTCCACTTTCTTATTAAAGCATATCCTCCTGAGTTTGCCTATCTGTTCAACAGTAAGCGCCTCTGTATTGGCTATATAAAAGTTGTTGTATTGAGAGAATTTTTCTTTCAGTACATCTATTACTTCGTTTTTTTCCTGCTTGGTCATTGTTACGCTTTTTAGTTGTTTACAAGATCAATCCTGTAATGTATTTCAGCCGGTTTAATGAACCAGCAATTTGGTGTCAATTGTAATGCCCGGGCTCATTGTACTGGCTAAGTAAACACTCTTCAGGTAAGTTCCTTTTGATGAAGAAGGCTTGGCCTTTATCACTGCATTCAGTAATTCCTGGCAGTTGTCAGCAAGCTTATCAGGGGTAAAGCTTACACGGCCAATTGATGCATGAACGATTCCTGCCTTATCAACTTTAAATGCAACCTTACCGGCTTTTACTTCCTTAACCGCACCCTGAACATCATTGCTCACTGTACCGGTTTTGGGGTTGGGCATCAGGTTACGCGGACCGAGTATTTTACCAAGCTTACCAATCTTAGGCATAACCGACGGAGTAGCAACAATTACATCAACATCTGTCCATCCGCCTTCAATCTTCTGGATAAATTCATCCAGGCCTACAAAATCGGCGCCTGCGGCTTTAGCTTCGGCTTCTTTATCGGGTGTGCAAAGCACAAGCACTTTTTTTGTTTTACCCAAACCATGCGGCAGAGTAACAGTGCCGCGTACAGCCTGATCAGCTTTTTTAGGGTCAACGCCAAGGCGGATATGTAAATCAACAGAACTGTCGAATTTGGTGCAGTTAACTTCTTTTACAAGTGAAGAAGCCTCTTTAAGAGAATAATGCCTGCTCTTATCAACTTTGGCTTCAACTGTTTTTCTTTTTTTAGTAATTCCCATTGTACTTCAATTTTCGTGATGAACAATTAATTATCCCACGGGGCTTTGCCTTCAACGGTAATACCCATGCTGCGGGCTGTACCTGCAACCATTTTCATGGCGCTTTCAAGTGTAAAACAGTTAAGGTCAGGCATTTTGTCTTTGGCAATGTTCTCTACCTGGTTCCATGTAACTTTTCCCACTTTTGAGCGGTTGGGTTCTTTTGAACCACTTTGCAGCTTTACAGCTTCCAGCAATTGAACTGAAGCAGGGGGAGTTTTGATAACAAAATCGAAAGATTTGTCAGAATAAACGGTAATAACAACGGGTAATACCTTACCCATTTTATCCTGGGTTCTGCCATTGAACTGTTTGCAGAACTCCATGATGTTAATACCTTTTGAACCCAGTGCGGGCCCTACGGGTGGTGCAGGATTGGCCTGGCCGCCTTTTACCTGCAACTTAACGAAGCCAGTAATTTCTTTAGCCATTTGTAATGATTTATTGGTTCTGACGTATCGCCTGAGACGATACTCCCAAATTCCTCTTTACCAGCCACAAACTCTTGTGGCAAGGGCTGGTATTTCGTTTTCCCGCTGTTTACTTTAAAACATGGCGGGCTAAAAGAACTTTTAATTGGGGTTGCAAAGGTAACGGGAATATGTGATTCGGCGAAAGTTTTCTATGCTTTTTTCATATCAAGCCGGGCAACCCGTACGGCCGGTTATTGAGTTAAATGGCCAAAAGCCAATGCCTTTATTTGTATAAAACATGAAGGCAGGAAAATAAAGATTGTATTGGGTAAAAAAAGTTTGCATGTCGATTTTAAGAAAGCAGGAGCAAGAAACAAACCTTTTATTCCTTTTTCTTAACAAGCAGACGATAAAATACTTTTTATAAACCACACAACCCTGAAACGGAAACCCCTGTAATTAAAATTCAATAACCAAGACTGAAAATTGTATTGACATTTTTTATTTTTCTATTGATAATTTCTACCTTCAACTTTGTTAAGTTTCCTATTCACCAAAACCAATAAAACCATCCAACTATGGCTAAAGCAAAGAAAAAAGTAGCGAAGAAAAAACCTGCTTCTAAAAAGAAAGCCGCCCCCAAAAAAACTGCAAAGAAAAAAGCCGCTAAAAAAGCCCCGGCAAAAAAGGCCAAAAAGGTTGCGAAGAAAAAAGCTGTTTCAAAGAAAAAGGCCAAAAAAGCCGTAAAAAAAGTGGCTAAAAAGGCAGTTAAAAAAGTAGCTAAAAAGAAGGCTGCCCCGAAGAAAAAAGCCGCTAAACCTGCTGCTAAAAAACCAGCTCCGGCGCCTGCACCCAAGCCAGAACCTGCACCGGCAGCGGCACCTGCTGAAACAACGCCTCCCCCGCCCACAACTGAAATGGGTAGTGATGACTCAGGCATAATAATGTGATGGTATTTTTATTCAGACTGCATAAATAAAACGCCCCGCTATCAGCGGGGTGTTTTGTTTGATACATTATCTTAAAAATGGTTATTGCTGCCTCGAAGATTCCCTGATTATTAAAGAAGGGTTAAGCACAATGTGGCTCCCCCTTTTGGTTTTATTCTTTAACTGATCAATCAAAGCCTCAACTGCCATCTTGCCAATTTTTTCAATGGGCTGCGCCACAACCGAAATGGAAGGAGACCCAAGGCGGAAAAGCTCATTGTCATCAAAAGTTATTAAACCTACATCATCAGGAATTTTTTTGCCAAGATGCCTCAGGCCTTCAATGGTATAAACACCAAGATAATTAGTGGTACAAAAAATAGCATCAATTTTTTTTTGTTTCTGCAAAAAAGAAACCACTTCCCTTACAGCTGCATCATGCGCCAGATCGAATTGTATTTTTTTTACTAAATGAGGGTCTGATTCAACTCTGTGCTCAAGCAAAGCATCCTCATACCCGCGGTATCTGTCAAGCATCTGCACCTGTTCCGATTCAATGGTTACAATGGCAATATTTTGGTAACCCTGTTTTATCAGAAAACTTACAGCTTCATGGGCGCCCCTGTAGTTGTCAATGGCAACATAGCCTGAATCCAGTTCAGGAAAATACCTGTCTATAAGCATGAGGGGCTTACTTTCTTTTAAAAGATTTTCAATCTCACCCGCAAGGCCCGGGGTTGGCGTAATAATATAGCCGTCCATCTGCCTGTTCTTAAGCAGGTGCACCAGACTGACCGCTTTTTCCTCGTTGTTTTCAGTACTGCAAAACATTACTTTATAGCCATGTTTATCAGCTTCATCTTCTACAACCTTGGCAAGGTGGGCAAAAAAGTGATTTGAAATATCTTCTACAATCAGCCCGAGTGTGTGGGTGGTTCCTGTTCTGAGGCCCCTTGCAATCTGGTTGGGCCTGTAATTGAGTTTTGCTGCTGCTTTGAGTATTTTATTTTTTAGCTCTTCGCTAATTCTTTTTTCTTTGGCCTTTCCATTAAGCACAAAGGAAACTGTAGTTGTTGACACCCCGACATACCTGGCAATATCTTTAATAGAAACATTTTTCATGTATGGGTTTTTCAGGGTTTATGAGCTTCTAATAAGAGACAAACTGTAATAAACCGCTGCAATTATTGAACAGGTTTTTTTTATTATCCTTATTAAAAATAAACAGTTCCTCCCATATCTAAAAGGTTTTAGCAGCAATTTTGTGAACATCCTTAAAAAAAAACCCCATCCTCAGATGGGGCACATATAGAACACAGATTAACGCTTAAGATATTTTTTCTACCTGCATATAATTTAGCTCAACAGGTGTAGCCCGGCCAAAAATCTTTACGGTTACTTTAAGTTTTTTCTTTTCGTCATTTACCTCTTCAATAACGCCGTTAAAATCATTAAAAGGCCCGTCAATAATCTTAATGGTTTCGCCCACGATAAATGGCTCGCTCATGGTAATTCCGCCAGCGTCGCTCATTTCATCAACCTTACCAAGCATTTTATTCACCTCAGTCTTGCGCAACGCAACCGGGTTGTCTTTACCCAGGAAGTGAATAACATTGTTCATGTTTTTAATGGTATTGATAATCTCGTCATTCAGCCTTGTATTTTCTACTTCAATCATAACATAGCCCGGGTAAAAGTTGCGCTCACGCATCACTTTTTTTCCGTTCTGAACTTTATATACTTTTTCTACCGGAAGGAAAACCTGCTTGATTACTTTCCCCCAGTCGCTGCGGGAAATTTCTTTATCAAGGTATTCTTTTACTTTTTTTTCCTTGCCGCTCACCACCCGCAGCACATACCATTTGGTTTCCTGTTGTGTTGAAGTTTCCATTATCACTGAAATAAGGAGTAAACAAATTTTAAAAGCCCGTTGCTGCCAAAGTCCATTACCCAAACAATGCCTGTTATAACCAGTGTGGCAACAAGCACAATCATGGTTGACTGCTGTAACTGCTGCCATGTGGGCCAGCTTACTTTTTCCAGTAATTCCTTATAAGAATCCCTGAAGTAGGTTTGAATTTTGTTCATACATGCAAATTTACCTTAATTCTTTGTAGCAGCACGGGCACCAGGATTCGAACCCGGATCTAAGGTTTTGGAGACCTCTATTCTACCTTTGAACTATGCCCGTATAAGAGCCTCCCACCCTCCAACGGAGGGATGAAAAACGTTGATCTTTATAAGAACTTTTAAAAGTACAAAGTACCTAAGGAATATATACCAAAGGTACTTTGTGTTTTATTAGCAGCCTTCACAAAGTCCCCTTTTGGGGGATTGAGGGGCTTTTTTATTTCAAAATCTCAGTAACCTGCCCTGCACCTACTGTACGGCCGCCTTCACGAATAGCGAATTTGAGACCTTTTTCCATCGCAATTGGGGCAATCAGCTTCACAGTTAATGCAGTATTATCACCTGGCATTACCATCTCTGTACCAGAAGGCAGTTCTACTTCACCTGTTACGTCAGTAGTACGGAAATAGAATTGCGGACGATATTTATTAAAGAAAGGTGTATGGCGGCCGCCTTCTTCTTTGCTCAGTACATACACTTCACCTTTAAAGTCAGTATGTGGTGTAATTGAACCCGGCTTACAAATAACCATACCACGGCGAATATCTTTCTTTTCAATACCACGCAGTAGCAAACCCGCATTGTCACCAGCCTGTCCCTGGTCAAGTAACTTACGGAACATTTCCACCCCGGTTACAGTTGATGTAATGGGCTGAGGAATTAACCCTACAATCTCTACACCTTCTCCCACCTTAACTATACCTCTTTCAATACGGCCGGTAGCAACAGTACCGCGGCCAGTAATGGTAAATACGTCCTCCACAGACATCAGGAATGGCTGATCAATGGGGCGGGGTGGCAGCGGAATGTAGCTGTCAACAGCATCCATCAGTTCATCAATTGCTTTCAGCCATTTTTCTTCGCCGGCCAGCGCACCTGTAGCTGAACCTTTTATGATAGGTGTATTGTCACCGTCAAAACCGTAGAAAGTCAACAGTTCGCGGATCTCCATTTCAACTAATTCAAGCAATTCGGGATCATCAACAAGGTCAACCTTGTTCATGAAAACCACCATACGGGGAACACCCACCTGGCGTGCAAGCAGGATGTGTTCTTTGGTTTGGGGCATAGGACCATCTGTGGCAGCCACAACCAGGATAGCTCCATCCATTTGTGCAGCGCCTGTAATCATATTCTTTACATAGTCTGCGTGACCCGGGCAGTCAACGTGAGCATAGTGACGGTTGGCCGTCTGGTACTCCACGTGAGCTGTGTTAATGGTGATACCACGTTCCTTTTCTTCAGGTGCAGCATCAATTTCATCGTATTTCTTTGCTGTAGCCAGGCCTTTCTTTGCAAGAATGGTAGTTATAGCAGCAGTAAGTGTTGTTTTACCATGGTCAATATGGCCAATAGTACCAACATTAACGTGGGGTTTGTCCCGTTTGAAGGTCTCTTTAGACATTGTTATCCGTTTTAGGTTGTGTTTTAAAATTCAAACTGCAGACCGTAAGCCGCAGGTTGCCTGAAAAATTTTTTATTGTAGCCGACAGCAGAATCATTTTCAGCTTCTGTTGCGTCGCACTCTTCAACTTTAAGAACTTGGAGGGGCAATCTTTTTTAAGATTACTCCTGAATGTGTCAGACGCTCTTTGCTACGTCAGACACGATGAGCCGTTAAAGGGAATTGAACCCTTGACCTCTTCCTTACCAAGGAAGTGCTCTACCACTGAGCTACAACGGCTTTTGAGAGTCATTGAAGTCAGTGCCTGCCTGTCCCTCAGGCAGGGGTCATATTGGTCAAATAAGAAAAATTCTAACATAACTACTTATTTGACTATTTGACTGATATGACTCAACCAGAGCGGGAGACGAGGCTCGAACTCGCCACCTATAGCTTGGAAGGCTATCGCTCTACCAAATGAGCTACTCCCGCAAAACAATTTTCAAATTTGAAATTTCAAATTCGAAATTCAAAGAACGTGGGCAGAGGAGGATTCGAACCTCCGAAGTCGAAAGACAGCGGATTTACAGTCCGCCCCATTTGGCCGCTCTGGAATCTGCCCATACGGAAACCGAATCTCTGATTCGATGACTGCGAAACGGAGTTTCGCTCTCCCTGAGCCAGTGGAGGGATTCGAACCCCCGACCAGCTGATTACAAATCAGCTGCTCTGGCCAACTGAGCTACACTGGCGGATCTGCATTACTCACATGCAATAAAGAACTACCCCCATTTTTTGGGAAGGCAAAGGTAAAGGAATTTGTTAATTTCAAAAATTTTGAACTGCTGATTTTTGGGTTTGTTTTCAACAGGTTTTAAGTAATGCGTAGTCTTTTCTATAAGAAATTATTTTTAATTAATAAATCATTGTTGATCTCTTTTTGGTTTATCAAACCCCAACAACAAAAAAGCCCCGCCGGGGCGGGGCCTTATACTAAGCTGCCTGTTTTTCTTTTAAACGCTTGATCTGGATAATTATGGAATCCAGTGCATTGTCAAATGACGCTTCAAATGATTTGGAAGATTGTTTTACAAAGAACTCATGCCGGGGGATTTTCACCTTAATTTCGGCCACTTTGTCTTTGATCTGGTGTACTACATTATCCAGTTTCAGGTAAACATCTACTTTGGTAATGCGGTCATGATAATTGGCTAATTTCTGAATCTTTTTGTTGACGTGCTCGACTAACTTTAAATCTGCACTAAAACGCACCGTTTGAATGTTAACGTTCATAGCAAACCAATTTTTTTCAGTGAACAATAAATAAAAGAACTGTGTGTTTTCAAAGATATTTTTAAAACATGCAGTTAATTGAAATTAATGTTTTGAGGGCAGATTTTCAAATAAAATTTGCCACTTTTTACAGCCGATAAAACAAATTGGTTCTCGTCAGGCTTTGGGGTGGGCTTTCTTAAAAATATCCTTTAATTTATCAATGGTATTGTGGGTATAAATCTGCGTGGCGGCAAGGCTGCTGTGGCCCAGTAATTCCTTAACTGCATTTAAATCGGCCCCGTTATTGGTAAGGTGCGTGGCAAAAGTGTGCCGCATAACATGAGGGCTTTTTTTATGAATGGTAGTAACCGCTGAGAGGTATTTGTTCACTGCCAGGTAAACATACTTGGGGTACAGTTTTTTCCCTTTTGCATTAACAAGAAAAAAATCACTGCCGGCATGTTCTGCCTCTTTACGCTTTGCATCACTGTAATTCTTCAATGCGCCAAGTACTTCTTTCTTCAATGGTATAATCCTTTCTTTATTTCCTTTACCCAATACTTTCAGGCTTTTGCGCCGGTAATCAATATGGTTTTCCCTGATGTTGATCAGCTCACTCAGGCGTATTCCTGATGCATATAAAAGCAGCATAATGATGTGGTGCGTCTTCCCATCCCAGGTATCCGGGAATTCCATATGCTGAAAAAGTGTTTTTGTATCCCGGCTGCTGACAAATGCAGGAAGCCTTTTAGCTGTTTTTAAAACGGTTATTACATCCGCCGGGTTGGTTTTTACATTTCCCTCCCTGAGGTGGTATTTAAAAAAAGACCTTACCGAAGACACTTTCCTGTTGATGCTTACAGGCGATATGCCATCTTCATGCAGGCTTGCCAGCCAGCTTTTAAGATAAGGAGAAGATACCTCAATTAATTTTACAGGCCCGAACTGCATTTCAAGAAACTGAAAGAACTGCTCAATATCGTTTTTATAAGAACTGACTGTATGGGGTGAATACCTTTTTTCGAATTGCAGGTATGAAAAATAGGCTAAAGCGGCTTTTTGCAGTGGCTGAGGTACCATATAAAAAAAATAGCCATAAAGTTACTGAAACCTTATGGCTATCTTCAGAATATTGAAAGAATTAAGCTTCTAACTGTCCGGTGTTGAGTTTTTGTTTGTAAACGGCCTTAAGCACCTCATTACGGCGCTTAACGGAGGGTTTTGTATATGACTGCCTCTCCCTTAATTGCAGGAGTATTTTTGCCTTCTCAAATTTCTTTTTATACTTTTTAAGGGCCTTGTCTATATTTTCGCAGTCTTTTGAATCAATTATTAACATGATATGATACCTCCTTTAACTTTTTAGGGACGGCAAAGATATGAATCTGTACTGAATTTCCAAGAATCACCCTCATTTGTCTGACATATACGAAATTGGGGGCAAATTTATTTTGCAAGACATGTTTACAGGAATTATAGAAACAACAGGAATAGTAAATGAAATAATCCCAAACGGTTCAAACTTAACCTTTTGGATAGAATCCCCAATTTCAGGAGAATTAAAGGTTGACCAGAGCGTAAGCCATGACGGGGTATGCCTGACAGTAGAAGAAATTAAAGGTAAAACCTATAGGGTAACCGCTATACCGGAAACATTAAACAAAACTGCCCTTGGCAACTGGAGAACAGGGTCGCATGTAAATATGGAAAGAAGCCTTGCTTTGTCGCAGAGATTAGATGGTCATTTTGTACAGGGCCATGCCGACTGTACCGGAACATGCTTAAAAAAAGAGGAAACGTCCGGAAGCTGGCTTTTCAGGTTCAGCTTTCCTGAAAAATTTGCAGCACTTGTTATTGAAAAAGGTTCAGTGGCAGTAAATGGAATCAGCCTCACCTGCTTTGATGTAACCCTGAATGAGTTCAGCGTTGCAATAATCCCCTATACATTTTCACATACCAATCTCGGTAAACTGAACAAGGGTGAAAAGGTGAACCTTGAATTTGATATGATTGGCAAATACATAGCCCGCAAGATTGATCTGTCCCAAAACGATTTCAAATGAGTTGTTTAATGTACGGCCGGGCGGGTATGGCGCTTTGGGTTACTTTCTAAAAGATCAAGTCCCGTTTTGAAAAATTCATTTAACACAATACGAAAGGTATTGGGAGTAAATAATGAATCTGAAAGCCGCCCGTAATTTCTATTGGGAAAAAAAATAGCAGAAAAAGGGCGGTATGTTTCATCCTCCCTCATTTTCCCGTCGGGCGTCTTTAACAGCCTTGATCCATGATCCCCCTGAATAATAACAATTGAGTTGGGACGATAATGCTTTACCGAATCAACAATACTTAAAATAAGCCTGTTGCTATATTTTAACTGCTCAATGTAATTCAGTTTTTCATCCCTGTATTTTCCTTTGCCGTTAGCATAGTACTTGCCGCTGCTGTCAAAGAAAAAAGCGGGATGCGGCATCATCAGATGTGTATAAACAAATTTTCGTGCTGTATCTTTTTTGATGGCGCCCTGCAAACTTTCATACAGCTTAAGATTATTTTTTCCCTGGGCTGCATCAACAGGATTTGTGAAAAACCGTAATAAAACAGAATTTTCCAATACAAAGCGGTAAAAGTTCCGCGAAGTACTGAGCGGTTTAAAAGAAGTAAAAGCAGGCTGTTGCGCAAGTTCAAAAAAAGAAAAATTGACAATCGTATACTGATAATTCTGAAGGGCTCTTACCAAAGCATTATCTTTTATCTCCCGGAGGTAAAAGCTGAGCCCCCAGTAAGTTCCCAGCTCTTTGAACCAATCCGGCCGCTGATCCATGTTGAGCAGCGAAGAAATACAAACCGGGGTATAATTATAACCTGAAACCGCATTGTCTGAAACAAAAAAACCTTTTTTCCTCAGTGAATCAGTTACTCTGCTGTTATCAAAATTCCATATTTCCATGAGGGTTTTGTTACCGGTATAGCCGTCAAAAATGATGAAGTAAATATCAGGTAAAGAATCACCGGCAATAACAGCGCCGGCAGGAGAAATGTTGTTTCGTTTGTATAAAGCAATTTTATCCTGCTGCGCTTTTGAAGACCATACAGCAGTAACAAGCACATAAGCCTGGTAAAGGATTAAAATACAAAAAAGAGCATTGAGGTAACTGCAAAATTTACCGGCAGGCTTTTTTAAGAGATACAGCAGTATAAAAAGAAACATCCAGAAAATTACAAGGATAATTATAGTTTTCCTGTTCCATTGTATATCACCAACAAAGCCAGCCTGCTGCAAAAAATTTACAACCGAAGTAAAAAAAAGACTGGTTATAAAGAAAAAAGTTACCCATACAGCCCCATTGGCCTCTCTGCCTGCAAATATCTTTTTGAAAAGCAGGTTTACAAGAAAAACAATAACTAATAAAACGAGCATGGTTACTGCAACTTCAGCAGGGCGGATAAAGAAAAAACCCTGGCTGTACCTGTAAAGCAGGAAAAACAACAGTAAAAGATATGTGTGCAGCCACACTGATGAGGAGAGATAATGCTTTATCCTGCCGGGCCACGCTGCCATGACTGAAGTACTTTATTTACTTTTGAAAGATGAAGGTAAAGGGAAATCAGTATAAAATCAGATATTCTATATTGCACCCCGGCAATACTCATTAACCAAGCCGCTTACAATGCTTTTTAACTCATTCCAGTTTCTTGTTTTCTTTTTTGTTTTCTTCATTGTGTTTTTCAGCGTGCCCCAAAAAATCAAACCCTTTTTTCTTTTGCTGGCAAGTTCTTATTTCTATTACTGTTTTATACCAGTTTATATCCTGATTCTTTACGGACTCATCTTGGTTGATTTTTTTGCAGGCATACTGATTGAAAAGTTTTCAAGGCACAGACTTTTTTTACTGGTTGGCAGCATAGTGGCCAATATAGGGATCCTTTCATTTTTTAAATACTATAACTTTTTTACGGATATTGTAAACAACGTAACCGGCTCGCATTTTTTACTGCTGAACATTCTCTTACCCGTCGGCCTGTCGTTTCATACCTTTCAGTCGTTAAGCTATGTTATTGAAGTGTATAAGGGTAATTATAAAGCTGAAAGAAATTTTTTCACTTATGCGTTATATGTAATGTATTTTCCTCAACTGGTTGCGGGGCCAATAGAAAGACCCTACCATCTTATTCCCCAATTAAAACAGCATTTTACTTTTCAGCCTGAAAATATAATGACAGGGCTAAGGCTGATTGTATGGGGGTTTTTTAAAAAAATTGTAGTTGCAGACAGGCTGGGGATGTATGTTGATATGGTCTATAATAATCCCGGCGAATTTCACTGGCTTAACGTGCTGTTGGCAGTGTTTTACTTTGCCATTCAGCTATATTGTGATTTTTCAGGTTATTCTGACATTGCCATTGGCCTTGCAAAAATGATGGGAATTGACCTTATGATTAATTTCAACCGTCCGTTTTTTGCATCAACTATCAGAGACCTGTGGAACAGGTGGCATATTTCGCTTACTTCCTGGTTCAGGGATTATGTTTATATACCCCTTGGCGGCAATAAAAAAGGATTATCACGCCAGTTACTTTATATACTGATCGTTTTTTCCATCAGCGGCTTATGGCATGGAGCTAATTTTACTTTTGTATTATTCGGTGTATCAAATGGCATACTGATCTCTATGTTGCTGCTAATGAACAGCACATTTAAAAAATGGTTTGCCACTCCTGCATTTATCAACTGCCTGTTTACTTTTTTTTTGTTTTCACTCACCTGTATTTTCTTCAGGGCAGAAACCCTAGAAAAATCCTTTTCTGTTTTCGCAGATGTTTTCAGTTTTCAGAACCCAAAGGGTTTTACATTTAATTTCGGGCTTACAACAGCTGATGGCTCACTGACATGGGGCAATACCATGCAGGTTATTGCAACGGCTTTTCTGCTGCTGCTTTTTATCATTGAATACAAGTACTCACCCACCCTTGCAGAATTAAACAAGAAACCTTTTATGGATACAGTATTGCTCTGCAGCCTTATTTTAATTATTGTTTTTTTCGGAATTTTCCAAAATAAATCTTTTATCTATTTCCAGTTCTGATGATAAAGAGAGCCGCATACATCATTCTGACTTCCGCTGTTCTTTGCTTTGTTGCAGCAAAGGTTTTTGATCATGGCCTTAAAAAATACTACCAATACACTTTTAAAAAGTTAGATCATATTTTAACCAACAATGAACACCACGATGTACTCCTGCTTGGCAATTCTTTTATGTATTATGGCATTAACCCTGCTGTAATTGATCCGGCAACCGGTTACAACTCCTTTAATGCAGGGCTTGGCGGTGCAGAACTCCCTGAACTGAAATTCCTGCTGGATTCCTATCTTAAACAGCACACCCCGCCCCGCTACCTTTTTCTGCAGCTTCATTACAGTTCCCTTGACCACTCCAACCTTGAAAACCTTGTTTATTATTCGTATTACAAATGGGGCCCCGAATTACCTGCGCTGATGAAATTGAATGGGATGGATACAGCTTACCTGAGGAGATTCGTTCCATTTAACCGCTTTACTTATTTCAATGATTATATAAGAACAAAAACAATCCATGGTATGCTTGGTAATGACCAGGGCGGGCCTGGTTGTTTTTATTATAAAGGGTTTTTGAAAAGAAAGGCCGACACCACTGTTCTGTTTTCAGCTTTAAAAACCGAAACAGCAGTTTCAAAAACCCCATCAGCCGATTCCTCATTAAAAAGAAGCAAAATAATCCTTAAAGAAATTTATGATAAGTGTATGAAATCAGGGATACAACTGGTAATCATCCACCCTCCGCAACCCCTTACAAAAGAAAAAAGAGAAAAAGCATCTTCGTTATTCAGTGAACTGGTCAGGTCCGCTCTTCCCGGCAAAACCACATTGCTGGATTATTCCACTGACAGTACCTTATGCCAACCGGCGTTTTTCCTTGATGAAACACATTTGAATAAAAAGGGAAGCGAAGTTTTTTCACTACGGGTGGCGCAGGATTTTAATAACACTTTTCAAACAGAAAAAGACAAATAAGGCCGGCTGCATGTTTCAAACTTATTTATATGCGGGATTTTTATACACTACAAAGCGGACAGGCCAGTTGCCAAACTGCTTTTCAGTTATCCATTTGCTTTTTAATTCTTTTAATTCTGCATCAGTAAAATCATTGGCAATATTGGAATAAAGAATATACTTGTTTTGCTGCAAGTTTTTTTCTGCAAACCTAGCTGTATCTTTTCCAAGGTCAATATAAACCGCAGGTTCGTTGTAAGGAAAGCTTGCGCCGGTTTCACCCGGGATTATTTTTTTAGCATGAATATAATCCAATGCCTTTTCTCTTAACCGGTAATAAGGTAAATGTGCAGGTGTGGAATCCCACCCTTTTGAAATATTATCGGGATAAACCCATAAAACCCCGGATAACATTCCTGCAACAACAACTCCTGAGAATTTTTTCAGTGTATTCCTGTTGATATTTTCGTCTGCAACAGAAAAAATAAACAACGAGGCTATTGCAATTACAGGAAACAAATACCGGTGTGCCAGCAACTGTTCATAAAACAATTGAGGTATAACTAAAATAAGCAGCAGGATAATCAGTAGTGTAAACAGGAGGCCTGATCTTTTACTGAAAATGAGCTTTGGCTTTTTTATAAATAGAACAGCTGTGCCGAAAACCAGCCATATAAATGCATTTCCAAAATCAAGGAAGCGCCAGCCGAGTATGGCAATATTTTTTAAAATGCCATTTACATCAACCTGCCGGTAAGAAGGTGACCACGGCGAATTTTTATGGTACCCTATCCAGCCTGTTTCATTGTAATGCACAAATAAAAAGGCTGCAAACAAAATAACAGCAGGTAAATAGAGAAAGAATGTATGAAAGACATCTTTCAATACAAACCTTTTCTCAGCATACCACATTAAACTGCATTGAAAAGCAAAAAGGCATACCACACACATCATTCCCCGCATACTGATAGCAGAAAGCAGCAGCGCACCTGCCAGTATTTTCCATTTTTTATTACGCAAAACCCCGTTGAGTGTAAAAAAGAAAAAACTATAAAGTACTATATCAGGGCTTACAAGAGCTGACTGGCCCATCGCTATAGTATTGAATAAAACAATCGCAGCCGCAAAAAGATAAACTTCACCGTCATACAAATACCTGCACAGCAATATTACCTGCCGCAGCATCAGCAGTAAGAAAGGCAGCATCAGCAGGTGGCTGAAAAAAAGGGTTGGTTTAAAGGTTTTCCACCACAGGGCAAGAAGTATTGAAAATAAAGGAGGATGGCCGCTGTCAAATTCAGGTGGAAGTATGAAATGCCTGAAATCATTATTGTAATACCATTGCGCCTGCATGGAAGCAAGGTGGATGGTATCCCAGAAAAAAGGATTGGTGCAGGTAAAAAGAAATAACAGCCCGTAAACCACATAAAAGAACCAGCCAGATGAAACGCCTGAAATCCTGAGCATAAAGAAAGGGTTGTAACAAATGTATTACAACCCTTTAATTTATTGGTCAGAAACATTTTTATCTTATCGCATCAGGTACATCTTGCCATAACCACTCTTAAAGAATTTATCTGTATTGTCGCCATCTGCTTTGTACTTTTCCAGCGATTTGCCATTCAGGTTGGTAATAACCCTGTACAGGTACACACCATTGGCAAGCTTCTGACCATACTGGTCAGTACCATCCCATTTAAATTCTGTAATATTTCTTCCCACCCGCAGCGGCCCCAATTCATCTTTTGTTATTTCCCTTACAATTTTACCTGTTATGGTTAATATTTGTATCCGCATATTCTGGGGCACCTCACTGCCGGTTATTGTAAATACAAAAGCGGTGGAAGTAGTGAACGGATTGGGATAGTTCAGCAAATTTGAAATCATTGCTTTGTTTATGATGCTGAACACCACACGGTATTCCAGCTGACCGGCTTTGTTGCCGCTTACATCAGTACCGGTTACTATCAGCTCATACTCCCCGTCTTCGGTAAAGTAGGGGGTAAAATCTATCGTTGCCGTATTATTTGTTCCACCGGGTGTAAGGCCGGAAGGTGTAAACTTAACTGTATCATTATCGAACCTGAATTCCCTGAGTGTCCCGTTGGGATACCTGACCTTTAATTTAAGCAGCGATGTATCCGTTAATGCCAGCCACCTGCTGTCATCCTTTAATTTAACAAGCACATGCGGCCTTGCTGACACTATATCCTTGTTCAGTATATGCACCCCGTCAAATGTTACATCAAGCAGCGGGTTATATGTATCAGGCCTCACATAAAAGTTGCGGAACAGGAAGTTATTGAAACGATATTGTTCAGGCTGATCAAAATCAGGGTTCACGTCGAGGAATATTGTATTGGCCCCCGGGTAATTCTTCGTATCAAAAGTTGTGGCAACTACAAATGTATCTCCTGAAACAAGCGGTTTCATTTTTGGTAATGTGATTGTATCGGTTACATTATTTGCTTTTGTAACCAGCATTTTAACTTTCACGCTGTCAAAACTTGTTTCGCTGATATTTTTAAACGCCATCTGGAAATTGAGCGGTTCGCCCACATCTAATGTGTCTTTGCTGCTGAACAAAATATTCGGTGCAACAGTTCCTTCGGGCACAAAAGTTCCGTTTACAAGCCAATACTTCATTTGTGTTGGTGTAAACCCAACCCTGTCCCTTGCATTTAATTTCAGCTTGAGATAAGGATAAGCCTTTGCATCAATAAAGTTGAGGGTGGTATCGAGATTTACAACTGTAGCAAGTTTGGTTTCCTGGCCGGTGAAATTAACACCATATATTTCAACATAGCTGGTATCTGTACTTACCGGTTCAATACTTGTATTGCGCCAGTGTATTTCCTTCCACTCATTAGAAGGCCCGAATAATGGTGATTCAATTGTTCCGAAAGACAAGCGTTCATTCAAAGTAAATTTCTGGTCAAGATAATCATCCGCTTTTTTACCCATAGCCTGATAAATCGGGTAATTCGTCCGTCCTTTCTTAAAGAAGAAAAAGAACGGAACATTGCGTGTAAAGCTGTCTATTTCAGTCAACCCTATTGATTTCATTTTATGGTATAATGATACCCCGCTTCCGAGATGCGCAGTATCCGCCATCCAGGTATTAACATAAGAATTTGGCGAATTTCCGAGGCCTCTCCAGTAACAGATTACATATTGCCCATCGGGAATTGAATCTATGAACTGCATTGCACGGCGCCTGTAAACACTGTCATAAATAAAGAAAGAGAAGCCGGACAATTCAGGGGCACAGGGTGGTGCGCTGCCAAACCTGCCTTCACCAGGTTTTGCAATGTAATTCGGCCATACTTTTAATGAGGCGCTGTCAAGCACCACAAATTTGATCACTCCAAGATAACAGGCAGAACTTGTAATACGGTTCTCGTCAATAGTGGTTACCGTTTGGGCGCCTACATAAAATGGCGGAAGCCCCACTTTGATCCTCATTTGCCTTGGAATTTCATTGTAATGGTACACCCGGTCGCCTGTAAGTGTAATATTGCTGTAAGTATTTTTCTGCTGCTGGAAATAATGCGCCTGTGCAAAACCGGCTGTGCTGTTCTTTATACATACAAAAGAGGATGAATTCCATTGATATGCATTTCCTGATTGCGGAACAGCAGACACACGCCAGTAATAAACGGTGCTGTCCTGTAAAGTAATATTGGGGTCAAACTGAAGAATACCACCCGAAGAAGTAACCGTTTGAGATGCCTTTACAGCGGAATTAAACAATTCGGTGGTATCAACTTCTATAATGTAATCTCTCGATTGCGAAAATGGATTTGCTATTGATGCAAAAAATTTAATCCTGTCCTGTGGCACTATACTGTAGATATGAGGTGATACAGGCCGTGCATCGTCTTCGATAATGTAAAACTCTTTGGTAACAGTATTATTCGACTCCGAAACTTCGGGTACGGTGCCTGGCCCGTCAACTGTTACAATCAGTTTATTTGTTCCTTTATCAGTAAGCGGATTAATAGGTATGTTGAGAACCACAGAGTCTTCATATCTTATACCACGCACTTTTTTGTTAACAAGAGTTACAATACTTCCGTCAGGAAGCTGCCTTTTTATTTCCAGCCCCACTGAATCAGATACGGCCTTACCGATATTTACAAATCTTGCAACCACTTTGAAAGAATTATCAGCAACTGAAATGAACGAAGGGGAAATTTTTATCTGGGGGTCCTCTACAACATAATCCGGCCTGTTGTGCGCATACATTTTAATCGCAGGATCGCCATGCAAAGCTATTTCTTCTGAATGGAGACGGCCATAATAGTCGCTTGCACCGGTTATGGTAAGCAGTTGTTCAATTGCTTTTTTCTGCATTTCGCCTATTGTCTGCCCGTACCTGTCTTTTGCAATGGCCGAATACATGGAGTAGGTGTAAATATTCAGGTAATTCACAATACCGTAATGTGTACTGGCTAAAAATGCAACACCTCCTTTCTGATCAGCAAGAACAAATTTCTCAGATAAGGTCTGGGTATTTACACTTCCGGATAACCTTAGTGAATCAAAAATGAAAAAGTTACCTGCATTACATCCGTTTACAATAAATACAGGGTATTTTCCTGTATTGTTATATGCTGCAGGGTCATCCAGGTTAAACTCAAGCGTATTGGCTGATGAATGGCCAAAATAAGTAATAAGGTTAATGCCTTCGGCAAACAATGACTGCAACTGGCTTGAAGTAAGTTGTTGTACAGAAAAAGCTGAGTTTTTACTAAAACTGTAAACTTTGGCCCCAAAGAGCGTATCCTCAATAATATCTTTTACGCTGTTCATATAGCCAAATACAACGGCCTGCAGATAAGGGTCGCTGCCACCAATGGCATGCACAATGTTTTTCATCCACCCCTTCCCTGCTATTGTTTGGGGTGCTGTTATGGCAACCTGCTCATGTTGCTTTACTTTATTAAGATATTGCTCAACTTCCTGGGGAGATATGGCTGCCAGACGGCCAAGCGGAACGGCCGGTATTGCCGAGTAATTTCCTGAAGCCAGGATATTATCAGATGCAGGCGAACCAAATGAAGGAACAAGGTCAAGCCTTTCTACTACACCCGATGACTCCTGCCTGCGGAATTCATCATACGTAATACCGCGGCCGATTATAAAAACAAACTGCGGGAGATTAGGAAATGTATTGCGTGAATAGTCTATAAAGTTTTTTACAGAAAGCGGGTGCTTCTTAATACCAAAAGCAAACTGGTCAACCAATTGATCAATATCATAAATTTTTGCATTGTAGCCTCCCCCTTCAGCAGAAGAGCGGTACTGCCTGTAAGCATCTACAGGGTTACCATTTGCCCCATTATATAATAAAGTATTGCTGATAATCAGGTAATCGCCCTGATTGGCAGCATTGGCATAGTTTACAAAGTTTCTTACGGTAAGGTTATTTACCTGCTTTACACTGGCGCCTTCAACGCTGGTTAATATAAAATTCCTGTCAAGCGAAGAGGGTTCAAGCGCAAACCTCACAAGGCCGGGTACGCTTATATCACCAGAGTATCTTTTATTGTTTGCAAAATCATATAAAACAGGCGCTGTTGCACCGGAGTTAAAGTTTGAAATTTCAATATAATTGCCATTGATATTGGCAGGCAGTTTAAAGGAAAAACTTGTTGCCCCGCCAAAATTAAACAGCCGCGGATAGGTCATCTCAAAATTGGAGACCACCATCCTGTCGTTGGGGTTTAGGGAGGTATTGGCAATGCGGACTGTATCAGTTGCAGTTCCTATAAGCGATACCGGAAAAGTCGTCTGATCCTGTAATGAATTGAAATAATCCATTACTTTATCAATCACAAGGTTCCCGTTTACAAATACCCTTACACCCCTTCCATTCAGGGCTGTTCCAACTGCTGCAATTTTAAAAGTAACATTTGGCCCGGCAGGATAAATCTGCAAATTGGTAAACTGCTGAATCAGGGGGCTGTTATTTCTTATTTCACGGCTTGTCCATCCTTCACCTATATCGTATGATGACGAATGTACATACTCACCTATTACTGCTGCAAAACCGGGATTGATCTTATCCCTGTAATGCTGATCTATCGTATGCATGAAATAGGGTTCTGCAGGCAACACATTTCCTGCAACATTATTGACTGTATTCACTAACCTTGCGTTGGGGCCGGTGGGGTTTACAGTGAGAAAATATGCTGCCGTATCGGTTAAAAGGCTCCATTTATCAGACAGCTGAAGATTGGGGTCGCGGTATAATTTTTTGTCTGCTTTACCATCATTAATTTCTCCCCAGAACTCTATAAAATCACCTGCTCCCATAGCGCCTGCTGTAACAGATGTATAGATTGCTATTTCCTTGCCATTTCTCCAAAGCTGGAACTGTTCTGCCGGTGTACTGCCCAGGCCTGCAGATTGCAAAACAGCCTGGCTGATGCGATAAAGGCCCGTAGCCCCTGCTTTAAATTTAAAGTAGGTTTTATTGTAATCAATCCATTCGTTGTTGTATTGCGCCTTCAACACAAGTCCGCTCAAAAGGCCAAAACAGAGTAGTAGTTTTTTCATCTTACTCAGGTTATGTGTTTTCAATTTTTTTCTTTCCTCTTTACAAGGTTAAGCCGTAAAGAAAAAATATGGGTATATAACGGATTCGACTGGTTAGCAAGGTTGGTAAATGCGTAATCAATACCTACATTCTTCAGGTTAAACCCTACACCTGCGCTGGGCTGGTAAATCCACACTTTTTTCTGGTTAAGTGTGTCGCCGTCTTTTAGGGCCTTTTGAAAATTATAAATACCTCCCCTTACAAAGATGATATTCTTGTAGCGGAGCTCTATCCCTGCACGGGGGTCTATGCTTACCGGGTCTGCGCTGATTACGGTATTTCTTTTGCCGTCAAACGTAAAATCAAAATTGGCTTCGGCAAGCAGGTTAAAGTTTTTCCCTAATTTAAAATCATATCCCGCTCCGAGTATAAGGCGGGGTGCAGTAAGTTCTGTTGACTTAACCGGTATGTCATTATTGGTTAAATAAAGTACTTCTTTCTCTTTTTCAGTAAAACTGAATGACCAGGCATTGAATGTGGTGGTAACATCCCTTGCGGCAATACCAAGTTTCCATCTTTTTATGTGGATCTGCAAACCTGCATCAAGGCCAAAGCCCCATGCTTTTGCAAAACTGCCCACACTGCGATGGATAACTTTTGCATTGGCGCCAAAACTTATCTTTTTATCCTCAGTATTTTTTATTGATTGGGCGTAAGAAAATAAAAAAGC
>JANRKT010000029.1:0-5555 GCA_033763355.1 Chitinophagaceae bacterium
ATATGGCCTCCATTGACTTTTATATTTATGATAACGATTTTGCTCTTTTTAAAAAACTCATTCAAAACTGCAGGAAAGACTATACCCATTATGTAATTATCCCGCATTTTCTTGAAAGCGGAGAAAATGCACATGAAACAATCAATACCATACCCAAAGACAAGCTCATATTGCTTGACAAACTGGTGCCTGGAATAAGCGGAGAGTATGCTGCTGTTTATGAAAACTTCGAAAAGGATATTTATTTTGCCCTCGAACAATCTCTTGAAAAATTAAGTAAATACCATACCCTTAAAATTATTTTTCCCTCTTATACCTATCACCCTGAAGAAATCCTGAAAGGGTTTTACCGGTTCTGCAACCAGTATGCATTTAATTACAAAGTAGTGAACGATGTGGGCACAGAGCCTGTTAAAGAAGGCGAAGTATTCATAAGCCTGATGGAAGACGACCTGGTGCTGCTTATTGAAAAGATACTTGCTGCAAAACTGGAAGTAGGAAAACAAATCGGAGTAATATCTTACAATGAAACGCCGCTGAAAAAAATTATCCTCAATGGCATTACAACCATTTCAACTGATTTCCGCATGATGGGCGAGAAAACAGCGCAGATGATACTGGAAAACTCCAAAGCCCATTTTGAAGTACCTTTTAAAATTACGTTCAGGCCATCACTCTAGCGCAGTATGACATCCTGCCACAATTAAAAACAAATAACACTAACCTCCCCATTTACTTACAACAAGCAGGCAACCCTGTTGCTGAAATTAAACCACATAAAAATTAACATTTCGTTTCCTCCTTTTAAGCAACCTGCTTTTTATTTTCAGCTACTTTTTACCATTACAGCGGAGGTGTTCAATTCACAAAAATTGTATTTTTATGACCCGGAATCAAACACATATCTTATAATGTACCATAATAAAATTCAAAAAATGAAAAATTGCCTTGCAGGATTGTTCCTGATGTTTTCAGCTCCGGTTTTTGCACAATTAACGGTGAACGAGCAATTTCAAAAAATCCAGACGCTTGAACAGGCACAAAAATATATTGATGACAACCCCGGACTTAAGCCGACCCTGCTCCGCCTGTCGTACGGAAAAGACACCACACTTATTGATAAACGTTTGCTTCGCCAGAAAAAAGGCGATGTTTTTCATGTAGGGTATGTAACCTATAAGGTACTCGATGCAACAGAATCCGTACAGTACCGTGCAAGCTATATTTTCCTCGACGGGTCTTCTTTAAATAAAGCTGAAATTGACAGTCTGAAAAAGCTGATTGTGGATAAAGCCAACAGGGGCGCCACTTTTGACAAGCTCTCCGATGAATATACTATGGATGGCAATACCACACATGGCGATACCGGGTGGTTTTTCGGTAAAGAAATGATGCCGGAAGAATTCCAGGATGCCGTAAGCAAACATAAAACTGGTGAAATCTTTTTTGTAGATGTACCCGAAAGGCAATGGCATTACATCGTTAAAAAAACTTATGATGACCAGATCAAGAAAGATATAGTGGTTTTGCGTTCAAACGGGAGGTAACAGGATCTATATCTACTGTTATCCTAAACTTACTTTCCGATACAAAACTTACTGAAGATATAATCCAGCTGGTCTTCCGTTGTTATCTCACCTGTTATTTCTCCAAGGTAATGCAGGCAGCGGCGGATGTCTAAAGCGAGTAAATCACCGGGTATCTTATTATCCATGCCATTTTTAATATCATTTAATGATCCGGAAACTTCCCGCAACGAATGGTAATGCCGGGCATTGGTAACAATGGTATCTTCAGCCTGAACTTTTCCCTGCAATACATGGTCCATAAGCCTTTCTTTTAATACTTCAGTATGCCGGCCTTCTTTTGCTGAAATAAAAATAATATCGGGGATGTTTTTAAATTTTTCTTTTGCCTGTGTTTCGCCTGTTCCGTCAATCTTATTGGCCACCAGCAGGTATTTCAATTGCTTCCTTTTCAAATCATCAATGGTTACTTGCAAATCCATAGGGGTTGCTTGCGCCACATCAAACAAATAAAGTACCACATCTGCCTGCTGCATTTTTTCAAGGCTGCGGCCAACGCCTATTTCTTCAATAATACCGGATGTATGCTCCCTTATTCCTGCAGTGTCAATTAAACGGAACAGCACACCATCAATGTTCAGCACTTCCTCTATGGTATCCCTCGTAGTTCCTGCAATTTCGCTTACTATTGCACGGTTCTCATTAAGTAATGTATTCAGCAAGGTGGATTTTCCTGCATTGGGTTTTCCTACAATCGCCACGCTTACCCCGTTTTTAATTACGTTACCCAGTTTAAATGATTGCAGCAGCCGTTCTGTTACCTGCTCCGCTTCTGTTATCAGTTCATAAAATTTTGTGCGGTCCGCAAACTCTACATCTTCCTGCGAAAAATCAAGCTCAAGTTCTATCAATGCGGAAAACTGCAGCATTTTTTCACGCAGTTCTTTCAGCACATTTGAAAAACCGCCGCGTATGTTGTGTAATGCCGTTCTTCTCGAAGCTTCAGTACTGCTTGCAATAAGATCAGCTACTGCTTCCGCCTGCGTTAAATCAAGTTTGCCATGTAAAAAAGCCCTTTGTGTAAATTCACCCGGCCTTGCCGGCCTTGCACCATATTTTATGCATGCATCCGTTACCTGCTGCAGTATATAAGGCGAACCATGACAGGAAATTTCAATTACATCTTCGCCGGTATAGGATTTTGGCGCCTTAAAAATTGATACAACGGCTTCATCCAGCAAAACTTCACCATCTTTTAAATAACCCACATGTAAAGTATGCGATGGCTGCTTAAGTAAATCTTTTGACTGAAACAATGAATTGGCAACAGCTATTGCTTTGCTTCCGCTAAGCCGCACCACACCTATTGCACCAATACCCGGCGGGGTTGCCAAAGCCACAATGGTATCATCCGGTAAAATATTTTTCATAATCAGAATTCAGAAAACATTACCGGCAACAAGGTAATTAATATCTTAAAACCATGCAGCATGGCATGGTGAAGAGAAGGAACCATGAAAAATTAGGAACCGGCAGTTATCTGCATTACCCCAGGTCAATTTCCGTATTATCGCCAATGTTCAATGTGCGGGTTTCTCCTTTTATCTCCGTATCGCTGCCAATGAGGGAGTCGTGCAGCACTACATCAAAAAGTTTGGAAAAGGAACCGATGATGGAATCTTTAACAATGGAATAGTTAACATAAGTTTTTTCACCAATTGCAACATTGGGTCCGATGATGGAATTCCTGATGTCGCAACCCGGCGCTATACTTACAGGCGGTATCACAATGGTGTTTTCAAAATTATGTTCTTCAGAAATCTGCCCGCCGAATTTTTTAAGCAAGGTGGCATTGCTTTCCAGCAATGTTTCTTTTCTTCCGCAGTCAAACCAGTTTTGTACTTTAAACGAACGGAATTTGGCGCCATGCTTAATCATACACTCCAGCGCATCTGTTAAACTGAATTCATCATAACTGCGTATGCCCTGCTTCAGGTTGTTTTCAAGGCATGAAAATAAAAAACCGGTCTCCTTTATTTTATACAACCCCACCAGCGCCATGTTCGATTTTGGTATCTGCGGCTTTTCCACCACCCTTGTAATATTTCCTTTTTCATCAATTTCCGCCACACCAAAATTTCTCGGGTCATCTACCTTTTTTACACCCAGTAATGAACCCTCCTGGTCAATTACTTCCCTTACATTGTATTCGCAAATGGTATCGCCTAAAACAATAAATACTTCATCCTCTCCAACAATTTCTTTGGTAAGATATATTGCATGGCCCAGGCCCTGTCTTTCATTCTGGTGAACAAAATGGCAATGCAGGTGGGGGTATTTGAGTTTTACATAATCCTGTATCTTATCGCCGAGGTACCCAACAATAAAAACAAACTCATTAACACCTGCTTCATGCAACTGGTCAACAATAATGCTGAGGATGGTTTTGCCTGCAAGCGGAATAAGGGCCTTGGGTTGTGTATAGGTATGCGGACGTAATTTAGTACCTGCGCCGGCTACCGGAATGATCGCCTTCATTACAGATGCTTTGGTTAAAAAAGCCCGTGAAAGTAAGGATTTTTAGCCCAAATAAAAACTTGTTCATCAAAACATATTAAGACAGTGTGGCTTACTTTTGCGGCGGAAACTATGAAAAGTTATGTGACAAACTGTGGTACCGCTATTCACCTTCGGTTGTGTCACTCACTTTTACTGTAACAATTCTATTCATCAAATTTAATAAACATCCTTTCAGGGGGCGGTATGCAAAAAGACACATTGGTTTTCGATCTTATCCGTAAAGAACTTGAAAGACAGCGCCGTGGTATTGAACTCATCGCTTCAGAAAACTTTACTTCACTGCAGGTAATGCAGGCCATGGGCACAGTGCCCACCAACAAATATGCAGAGGGTTATCCCGGAAGGCGCTATTACGGCGGATGTGAAGTGGTGGATGAAATAGAAACTTTAGCCATTGAAAGATTAAAAAAAGTTTTTAATGCATCATGGGCCAATGTGCAGCCACATAGCGGCGCACAGGCCAATGCTGCCGTATTTCTTGCCTGTGTAAAACCCGGAGATAAAGTGCTGGGGCTTGATTTAAGCATGGGCGGCCACCTTACACACGGGAGCCCCGCCAACTTCAGCGGTAAAAATTTTAATGCATTGTTTTACGGAGTAAAAAAAGAAAACGGTCTGGTTGATTATGACCAGATGGAAGCTGTTGCATTAAAAGAAAAACCCAAAATGATCATTTGCGGCGCTTCTGCCTACAGCCGCGACTGGGATTATAAACGCATACGTGAAGTAGCTGATAAAATTGGCGCAATAGTAATGGCTGATATAGCACACCCGGCAGGTTTAATTGCAAAGGGATTATTGAACGATCCCTTTGAACATTGCCACATCATTACATCTACCACACATAAAACTTTGCGGGGACCACGTGGCGGTATCATTATGCTGCGCCACGACTTTGATAACCCCTGGGGCATTAAAGACCCAAAAGGCAATACCCGTTCCATGAGCGCATTGCTTGACCTGGCAGTTTTTCCCGGCACACAGGGCGGCCCGCTTGAACATGTTATTGCCGCCAAAGCGGTTGCATTTGGCGAAATATTAAGCGATGAATTCACCGCTTATGCAAAACAAATTATTTCAAATGGCCAGTCCATGAGCAAATCATTTGTCAGCAAAGGCTACCATATTGTTTCCGGCGGAACAGACAACCACCTTTTATTAATTGACCTCCGCAACAAAAACATCAGTGGTAAAAAAGCCGAAGCAGTTTTAGGCAAAGCAGATATTACCGTAAATAAAAACATGGTGCCCTTCGATGATAAATCCGCCTTTGTTACTTCCGGCATACGTGTAGGTGTTCCCGCCATTACCACACGGGGCATGAAGGAAGAACACATGGAAACAGTAGTAAGCTATGTTGACCAGGCATTAACAAATGCAGATGATGATGCCTCCTTGGAAAAGCTGGCTAAGGAAGTAAATGCGTTTATGAAGGAGTTTGAGCTGTAT
>JANRKT010000030.1:0-3987 GCA_033763355.1 Chitinophagaceae bacterium
GCGTGACACTTTGATGTAATTGTATTTTTTTGAAGGCTGCTCGTACAGGTCAATTCCTGTTACTTCATGTTTGTGCTGCATGAAGTAATCCACGCAATGGCCGCCAATGAAACCTTCAGAACCTGCTATGAGAATTTTCAAAGCTTATAGAGTATTGTGTTTTACCGCAGTGGCGCCTCTGTCAACCCGTGTCAACCCGGGGGTCTTGTTGCGGGGATTTGTGCTTAGCCGCAGACCCCGGGATTTAATTGTTACGTTTCATCAACCCGGGGTCTCATCCCACGCCGCATGGCCCGGCTATGAAGACCCCGGGCGGACTTCTCTCATGGTTTAAAAATTATTCCCTGCCCGGTTGGTATGTAAAGAATGCTCACCCCTTTTTCTTTTGCAAAAGCATCAAATGCTTTTTTCTGTTCAATGTGTGCAGGAAAGCCGTAATCATCCAGTATCATCACAGCCCCGCTAACCAGTTTGTTCCAGAAATAATGCGCCGCTGCAATTTCAGGTTCGGCCACATTCATGTCAATGGATAAATAACAGACTTGCTCTGCCGTACATTCATCCAAAGTACCGGGCACCGCTCCTTTAATGATTTTTGTATTGAAGGGCGAAAAGGTTTCCACTACCTGTTCATATACATTTTTATAAGTCTCCAGGTAATCGCCTACGCCTGCCTGTTTTTCCTTTTCAGTAATCTGCCCGGGCACCAGGCCTTCATAGGTATCCAGCAGGTAAAATATTTTTCCGGTTTGCTGAAAGTTGATGTACTCAATTATTGCACGGCTGTAAGCCCCGGTGTTTACACCGCACTCCACAAAATCACCGGGGAGTTTTTTTACCATTTCAGCCAGTGTGCATACCACATAGGTGCGCCACTGCATTTCAAAACCTTTCCACGGGCTGGTGGCGGCTGCAAGCTTATAGGCTTTCTGAAAACGGTAATCATCTAAAAAATCGCTGTTGTTGCTGGTGGCAACACCGTCTGATATAAAATTAACCGGCCCCTGGAAACGGTTGGGCAATAAAACTGTATCAGGGCTTATTTGCCGGTAATGCTGTGCAAACCATTTGAATTTCCAGCTGAGGCTTTTGAGTTTTGAGAGCACTTACAACATTAATTTTCGAGTTATTAAAAACCTTTCCTGCTAATCTTCAATTTTTTTAATAACCCTAGCCGGATTACCCGCAACAACTGTATAAGGAGGAACATCTTTGGTAACTACACTACCAGCTCCTACAACAGCGCCTTCACCTATTGTAACACCTTTTAGTATTATTGCTTTTGCCCCAATCCATGCACCCTTACAAATCTTTATTGGCAATTTTGGTGTTACCTCCCAATTGTGGTATTCATTATTTTTCCAATCCCTGCAGTCATTTTTCCTTACAGAATACCTGAGATTATGATTGTCTGAGTCCTGAATCAAACAATCAGAAGATACTAAAACATCATCTTCTATTTGAAGTTTTATTGCCGAAACAATGACAGAATTTCCTATATAAACATTATCGCCTATAGTTATTTCTGCATACTCTGTTTCTGTCCCGATACTTCCTTCTATGAGACAACCATTTCCAATATTAATTCTCCCTCCATTCCGGCGTATAAACAACCCTCCCTTTATCTCTGTATCTGTTCCCAGCTTAACCCCATCAGGGTAATTAATTTTAGCATTGCGCTTTACTTTGTTCCTTACGTAGAAAAATAACTGCTTTATCATTTTGACTGGAATTATTTATGGCATACAAACCACTTGCCTTGCTGATCCAGCGCAGCCCATGTTGAATCAATGACCTTAATATCTGAAAAGTGTTTTTCAAATTTTTTCATCCACCATCTAACTGAATTATTAAAGTAGCTCTGCTCCGTCTTTTCCCAGCCTTTATCCTTTCCATCCCTGTTTGCTGGAAGCATGTGAAATGAGTATTCCCTTGTGTAATAAGCAGAATTTCTTATAAACAGATCAATTCCTTCCTCCGTAAAATGTTCGATTGATCCGATTGAAAAAGAATAATCAAATTCGTTTTCTGCATAAGAAATTTTTGTAGCATCGGCAACTTTCAATCTTGATTCAAGTATTCCTTTTTGTATTGCTCTCTTAATTAAGAGATCAGATATGTCAAAACCATGCACTTCAAGGTTTGGATTTCTGTTTAATATTTGAATAGTTGGGCCAGTACCACATGCAATATCCAGAACCTTTCCCTTCAGGGTGGAAAAAATTAGTTCAATTTCAATCCAAACATTATCCTTACCCCACTCCTCCAATACGTTTGCGTAACTCTCATCCCAGTACAAATCAATATCCTGTTTATCGGGTCTTTCACCTAAACTTAATGCCTTGAAAGAATTGCCGGAATTGAGTTTTCTTTTTAAATGCAGAAAAACTGGCGGAACCAGCAACTTTACATATTCTTTCATTTTACTCATTACTCAGAATTTTATAATCAAGATTAAAATAACCGTAGTTAATACCTTCGAATTGCGCCATTGCTGTTCCAGTATCACTTATCCTGAAAGGGCATATCATTTCATGAACGTCATAAGTATTGCTTCCAGAAAATGCTGCAACCCTGAGAAAATATTGATTAGGGGCAATAGTCTTTGAGTTAATAGCAAATTTGCATTCAAGCAAGTTATCATTTACAGGAAATGAACTGATGTGCTCAACGAATGTACTCAGGTAATCTCCGGTTTTGCTTTGAAGCGTCAGGCCAATTTTTAATTCTCTGTCTATGGTATTCATTCTGATTCCCAATTCAACAACAAATACCTCATCACTTGAAAAGTTATCTCTGATGTGATTTTCAATATCCTTTACAGTAACCGTTTCGAAATATATATGCTTCTCAAGAGTCTTATTTATAAATTGTCCGGCTATTTGAGAGTCCGGATCAAACAAATAATTTTCAATCACATCCTTTGCATCACCTTGTTGAAAAACTTTTCCTTTTTTTAATAATATGGCTTTCTGACACAACTGTGCAATCACCCCCATGTTATGGCTTACAAACAAAACCGTGCGGCCCTGGTTTTTGCTTACGTCTTCCATTTTACCGAGGCATTTTTTTTGAAACTGTGCATCGCCTACGGCCAGCACTTCGTCCACTATTAAAATTTCAGGTTCCAGGTGGGCGGCCACGGCAAAGGCCAGGCGAACATACATGCCTGATGAATACCTTTTAACCGGGGTATCGAGAAAGCGCTCCACTTCGGCAAAAGCCACTATCTCGTCAAACTTCTTTCTTATCTCTGCCCGGCCCATGCCCAGTATGGCGCCGTTGAGAAAAATATTTTCCCGTCCCGTAAGTTCGGGGTGAAAACCCGTGCCCACTTCAAGCAAACTGGCCACACGTCCATTGATGGTAATGCGGCCTTCAGTTGGTTCTGTAATCCGGCTGAGTATTTTTAAGAGTGTGCTTTTGCCTGCGCCGTTGCGGCCGATGATGCCTATGCGGTCGCCCTGCTGCACATCAAAGCTGATGTTTTTTAGTGCCCAGAATTCTTCTTTGCTGTAAATGGTTTTACTGCGGCTGCCGAAGGAAAAAATACTTTTTGCCTTACGGGCCATTACATCCCGCAGGGCCGTATAGCGTTCTTTTTCTTCGTGCCCTATAATGAATTTCTTGGAGAGGTTTTCAACTTTTATTGCAGAACTGCTCATGGGGATTTTAAATAATACTGGCCTTTGTCAACCCGGGGTATTGCCGCAGAGGTTTTTGTGCGAAAGCGCAGACCCCTGGATTTTGTATCTGTAGTTTTTATTAACCCGGGGTCTCATACCACGCTGCAGAAGCCCGGCTATGAAGACCCCGGGCGGATCTGAATCTGTTTAAATAACATCTGCAAAACCCTTCTCGGTTTTACGGAAATAGCGGATGCCTATCCACAAAAAAATTACGGTAACTGTTACTGATAATAAAATGCCTTTGCCATACAAGGGCTCACCGGTAATGCACCAGCGAAAGCCGTCAATAACACCCGCC
>JANRKT010000031.1:0-8349 GCA_033763355.1 Chitinophagaceae bacterium
ATCCTGGAACCATTCGCCGATTTGGTAAAAAACCATCACAGCCACGCCTTCTTCATATTCTCCAATCACAAATGCACCGATAGTGGCAACACTCATCAACACAAATTCATTGAAAATATCTCCCCGCTTTGATTTTCTGAAAGCAAGATCTAACACTTTCCGGCCAGCCAATAAATAGGCAACTATGTTTATTATCAAAGATGGAATTTTAGGCAGCTCAATTCTGAAGCCATACTCCAGTACAAGCAACACTATTAATATGAACAATGACAATAGTAAATCCCAATTGGTTTTCCATCCGGGTTCATCTTTATCATCATTTCCGTAATTATGACCATCATTAGCCGAATGCAACGGAACAACCTTTGCGGCATTCGCTCTTTCGTCTGTACTGCAACAATCATCTTGAGTTGCATTTTTTATGTCATCGCTTTTGTGTTCCATAAACCTTCATTTATTTAGTGTAAAAAAAATGTAACAATACCTACAATAATTAAAACTATACCTGTAATTCGTTTTTCGTTGTGCTCAATAAATTGTGAATTCATCATTTGAACTCCTTTAAATGCAAGTATTACAAGAGTGATAATCCCGGTGATGCTGATTACTGCATATACTAAGGCGATCAATAAGATACCATTCAAGCCATAAGCACCAGCTGTCAGAAAAAGACTTTCTACTTCCAGGCAAGGAGATAAAAACATAGTGGTCGCAAAAATCAACACCCATTTAGTTTTTGACTTTTTGTAGTGCGGCACGTCATTATTTGCAGTATGATGATGCGGCAGATTAACTGTAAAATATATCAAACCGAATATGATCAATAATACTGGAGCAATTACATGCACATATCCTTCAAAGTGATACGCCAGCTTTGAGCCCACCATTCCCAAAGCTATCCCAAGAATAACAGTACCCATCACATGCGCAGAGGCAGAAATAGATGCCACCAGTATCAATTCATACTTTTCCCATTTCTCCGACCTTGCAATAGCAACCAATGGCAACCAGTGATTGGGAATAAGAGCATGAGTAATCCCTAATAATATGGTACCTGTTATTATACTATACATGTTACAATACTCCTATTATACAATTTTATTTTAACCAATTAATCAGTGTTGTGTTTTTCGTTATGCCTGTTTATCATTTTATTTTTCCATTTTACATACCATTTCTGTTGATGCAGTGAAAGCAATAAATATAAGGTAACTGTTCCAACAATAGCAATGATAAACATACTGAGGCCTACTGCCACACCAACTGCGGCAGTACACCAAACCGTGGCTGCTGTTGTAAGTCCATGAGATGTTCCGGCACTGTCGTTCCGATAAATAATACCAGCTCCAAGAAAGCCTACACCTGTAACAATATTGGCTATTACCCGGGAGATAGCAGCAGCATCACCTACAAGATGAGCCGCAACAGCAGTAAATAAAGTAGCTCCGATACAAACAGCGGCATAGGTTTTTATACCGGCATTGCGAGCGTGTTTCTCTCTGTCAAAGCCAATAAAAGTACCCAACAGAAACGAAACGATGAGTTTCCCAACAATTATTAATTCGAATCGAACATCCATTTTTTCAATATTTACATAACATAATAGGTTTTTGGATCTTCTTCAGCCGGCAGATTTCTAACACCTATCATCTGTTTTAAATTAATATCCATGGTAGCGGATAAACTTATTACTGGGATATCCATCGGTGTATTTTTAAAATGTTTGGGTAGAGGGGCCCTGCCGCTCAAGGTTTCCCATTTTCATAAATGAGGCAATCAAAGCAGGGCTCCGACCCGTCCTATTTTTATTCTTCTTCCTCTACATTATTCATCTTCGACAATAAATCATAAGCTCCGTTAATCACCACGCTAATTTTCCTGTTAAACCCTCCTGGTAAAATCACTTCGGTATAACCATTTTCTGAAACGCCAGTCGTCACTTCAATTCTTTTAAACAGAATATGCTTTTCTGTAGCGACTTCATTTTTCCCATCGGCAGGTTTCTTTTCACTATTCTTTTCATTTGCTACTATAAAAATGTAAGATTTCCCTGCTGATTGAACGATAGCTTTATCAGGCAGCGCAGTAGTGGTAGCAATACCTGTTTCTACAATTCCCTTTAAATACATCCCTGGCAACAGGTTATTATCTTCCTGAGACAGATGTCCATGAACCCTAACCGTCCTTTCAGCGCTGATCTCACGACCAATTAAATGCACATCTGCAAACCGCTCCTTTGTTTCATTATTCAATAAAAAACGAATTTTCTGACCAATCTTTAATTTCGGAACATCCTTTTCAAAAATGATCAGTTCTGCATGAAGGTGACGGGTATCTACAATTTCAAATAGTTCCTGGTTAGCGTTTACAAACTTCCCGATATTCACCAATACTTTAGTAACATAGCCCGATATAGGAGCATAAATATTTGCCCTGCCTGAAATGTTTTCCGGGTTGATTTTCTCAGGATTGATATTGATAAGCCCCAGTTTTGCTTTTAATCCCTGTACTCTTGCCGTCATACTGTTATACTCGCTGCTGGCTTTTTGCAAGGTTTTTTTTGCATTTACATTTTCTTTTGCCAACTCTTGTTGTCTTTCCAATTCTTCTTTCAGGTAAATCAACTGACTTTTATAATCCAGATAATCCTGCTGAAGCTGGATAAACTCAGGATTCTCGAGTACGGCGATAACTTCACCTTTTACCACGGGCTTCCCCTGCAGTAAATCGGTATTTTTTAATGTGCCTCCATAGGGAGAAGAAACGGTTAATAGCTGTTGCGGAGGAACATCCAGTACTCCTGTTGCCTTGATAACGCTGCTGAGTTTTTTTTCTTCTACAACACCATACTGAATGTCGACTGTTTTAAACTGGTCTTCCGACAAGCCCACAATATCTGCTTCTTCAGTTTTCGTTACTTCAATCGGGGCTGCTTCTGTATTTCCTTTGGAAGAACAGGATGAAAGCCATATAGTAGCCGCTGTAAGTATAATAAGTGAATTCAAAAATTTCTGTTTCATATTAATTTTATTTTACCCCGTTCTGATTAATTGATGCCACCGATAAATTCGATAGCAATGACGGTTTGATTATATTGATTTAAAAGTTTGGTATATCCCTGTTTTACAACAACGGCATTATTGAGTGATTGTGTCAATTCATAATAACCGATTTCGCCGGCAGTAAAAGCTCTTTGTGCCTGCGTAATGATGAGATTGGCCTGCGGCAAAGCTGTATTTCGGTAATAGTTTATTTGAACTTTTTGTTTTTGCAATTCTCCAAACAGTGTTGTTAATTCACCTTGCAGGGTGAATTGATAATTGGTCAGTTCTGCTTCACGGCGCACCCGGTTTACTTCTGCTGCTTTTACTTTTTCTTTTTGCGCCCTGGCAAATATGGGAATACTGATACCTAAATTAACTCCTTGAAAACGATTGCCAACACCATAATATTTATCAACTCCATTCACAGTTTGATATCCTACTAAAGACTGGTTAAAATAGCCTACTGAGAAATCTGGTCTTAATCTTGACTGCTCAACAGCTTTCTCTTTGTTTGCAATATCAATCTGCTGTTTAATAAATGCAAGTGTGGGGTTTGCTGCAATGGCAGCGGTATCAAAATTGACCTGTATCCGCTTTTCAACAAGTAATGTGTCGGCAATTGACGTAACAGAAGAATCTGCAGTGAACACTTTCAGACGATTTAATTCAATCCGGTAATCTTCTTCTGCACTTCGCAATTGCGCTTTTGTCTCATTTACCTTGCTTTCAGCATTATAATTTTCTAATGCATTTGTTTCTCCTGTTTTGTATCGCAATGCCGAAGATTTCAGTATATTTTCGTAAATGGATAGTAGCTCTTTCAGCAACCTTATTTCCTCCATCCAAAAGATTAACTGGTAATACGATATTTTTGTGTTCGCTGCAAGTTCAGTTTGATAAATTCTCAATTGCAGTTCACTACTTTTGATATTTGATTCAGATAGCTTTATGAGACTTTTAAAGTACCCTGGATTCAGTATGCCCTGATTAATGCTGAAATTATTATCATAGGCAATGCGACTATTGTACTGCCCAAACGTTACACCGAAATTTGTTTTGCCATAATCTTTTACTGTCTTTTTCAACTGCTGCTGGTAACTTATATCCAGCGTTCCTACTTTAACCAAAGGATTATTCTTCATAGCTGATGCAACAGCATCACTAAGATTGATAACTATTTTTGGCTGTTGTGCATTTGCAGCAAATGATGAGGCTAAAAACAAGATAAGTAGTGAAGCCAAACTTTTTGCCTTGGTAATTTTTTTCCCTTTTGCTCCTATTTTTTCAAACCATGTGTATAGCACTGGTAAAACTACCAATGTAAGAAATGTCGCTGTCAGCAATCCGCCTATTACAACCGTTGCTAACGGTTTTTGAACTTCCGCCCCGGAACCTGTGGATATTGCCATGGGCAAAAAGCCTAATGAAGCAACCGCTGCGGTCATTAACACGGGTCGCAACCTTACAGAGGTTCCTTTTAAAATAATTGCATTTATATCCGTCATACCTTCTTTTTTTAAACGATTAAATTCACTGATTAACACAATACCATTTAATACAGCCACACCAAACAAAGCGATAAAACCAACGCCTGCCGAAATGCTGAATGGCATACCCCGGAACCATAAAGCAAATACACCACCAATAGCACTCATGGGGATAGCAGTAAATATGAGTAATGAATACTTGATTGAACCAAACGTAAAGAAGAGAAGCAGCAGGATTAATGCTAATGCCACAGGAACAGCAACGGATAATCTTTTGTTCGCTTCTTCGAGGTTTTTAAATTGTCCGCCATAAGTGATAAAATAACCAGGGGGCATTTTTACCTGCTTCTCAATTTTTTCCTGCATTTCTTTTACAACTGATGAGATGTCCCTGCCTCTTGTATTAAAGCCTACAATGATTCTGCGTTTTGCATCTTCTCGCTGTATCTGGTTAGGGCCTAACTGCAAATTGACATCAGCTACCTGCTCCAACGGAATCTGGTTACCGTCAGGGGCCGCAACAAACAATCCTTTTACATCATCAATACTCTGGCGTCCCGTTTTTTCTAATCTCACTACCATATCAAATCTTTTTTCACCTTCATAAACAATACCGGCAGCTTCCCCGGCAAAAGCAGCGCTGATGGTACGGTTTACGTCTTCTACATTTAAACCAAACTGTGCAATCTTATCCCGGTTTAGTTTAACCACAATCTGTGGAAGGCCGGTTACCTGTTCTACATATAAATCAACTGCACCTTTTACAGTAGGTACAATAACACCGATTTTTTTTGCCAGGTCGGCCAGCACGTCAAGGTCTTCCCCAAATATTTTAATGCCTACATCCTGACGGACACCTGAAATCAATTCATTAAACCGAAGTTGTATCGGCTGCGATAACCCATAGGAAACACCGGGTATTTTCTCCAGCTCTTTCTGCATCATTTCAGCCAACTCTTCTCTGTTATGTGCACTGGTCCATTCCTTTTTATCTTTTAAAAGGATGGTAATATCACATGCTTCTATGGGCATAGGGTCGGTAGGTATTTCAGAGGCACCAATCTTTCCAATCACTTCTTTTACTTCAGGAAATTTTTTCATCAGTAAATCCGAAGCCTGCGTTATTTTATCAATTGTCTGGCTTAACGAACTACCTGTCAGCAACCTTGTTTCTACTGCGAAATCTCCTTCTTCTAAAGTGGGAATAAATTCACCTCCTAATGTTTTGAAAATAATGAGGCTGATTATAAATACACCAACAGCAATACTCACTACCAGTAATTTCATCTTAAGTGCCCCACGTATTAATGGGGTGTAAAGCCGCTGGAAAAACTTCATCATTTTATCGGAGAAGTTTTCCCTGTGGCTAATTTTTTTACTGAGAATTAAGGCGCTCATCATAGGTACATACGTAAGCGACAGTAAGAATGCCCCAAGAATGGCAAAAGATACAGTTTGCGCCATCGGGCCAAACATTTTTCCTTCGATACCTACGAGTGCCAGAATAGGTAAATAAACGATCAATATAATTATTTCACCAAAAGCAGCACTATTTCTAATTTTCGAAGCCGACTCAAATACTTCTGTATCCATTTCTGCCTGTGTTAGCCTTGTATTTTGCTTTCGCAAGCCGAGGTGGTGCATGGTTGCTTCTACAATAATTACGGCCCCATCCACTATCAATCCAAAGTCGATAGCACCCAAACTCATCAGGTTACCAGAAACACCAAACAGGTTCATCAACGAAATAGCAAAAAGCATGGCAAGCGGAATGACGGAAGCCACTATCAACCCGGAACGGATATTGCCAAGGAAAACCACCAATACAAAGATTACAATCAACGCACCTTCAATAAGGTTAGTTTTTACAGTTCCTATCGCCCTGCTAACTAAAGCGCTTCTGTCAAGAAAGGGTTCAATGACCACACCTTCAGGCAAACTTTTCTGAATCTGTAATATTTTATCTTTTACACTGTTAATTACAATACTGGAATTTGCTCCTTTCAACATTAAAACAATACCACCAACTACTTCGCCTTCTGCGTTACGGGTTAACGCACCGTATTGCGTGGCATGACCCAACTGTACCATTGCAATATCTCTTATCAACACGGGTGCGCCACCGGAAGTTCTTGTAACAACAATTTTTTCTATATCAGAAATTGTTTTAATAAATCCTTCACTGCGGATAAAATAAGCATTGGGTTTTTTATCTATATATGCACCGCCAGTATTCTGGTTATTTTTTTCAAGAGCATTAAATACATCCGCTATCGACAAATTATAACTGCGAAGTTTATCTGTATTCAATGCAATTTCATATTGCTTTAAAAGACCGCCAAAACTGCTTACATCAGCAATACCGGGTGTCCCAAGCAACTGACGACGGACTATCCAGTCCTGAATCGTTCGAAGCGACATGGCGTCATATTTATTTTCATACCCTTTTTTAGCATGTAAAACATATTGATAAATTTCACCTAATCCCGTAGAAATAGGAGCCATCTCAGGATTGCCGATGTTATTGGGTATTTGGTTGCGGGCTTCTATCAACCGCTCACCTACTTGTTGACGAGCCCAATATATGTTAGCATCATCATGAAATACAACAGTAACTACGGATAATCCAAATCTGGATATGGAACGGATTTCCTGCACTTCCGGAATTGTGGCCATAGTTTGTTCCACCGGGAATGAAATAAGTTGTTCTACTTCCTGTGCCGCCAATGATGGACTCAACGTAATTATCTGTACCTGATTATTTGTAATATCAGGAACGGCATCAATCGGCAATTTATTGGCCGAATAAACACCCCATATTATTAATGCGAGTGTAAAAAGGCCAATGACCAATTTATTTTTAATGGAAAATTGAATGATTCTATTAAGCATATTTCTATTTAATGTTTTGAAACAAGACGATAATACTTAATTATAATTCCGACTATCGCCATCAGCATTATAATGCCAAGCACTATCAATGTACCAGTTCTTATAAAACTCATCCACAAGGGCTTTACAGGGTCTTTGATCCTGCTGTAAACTGGTTTACTGCGGGTAATTGACCTTTTTTTATTAGTCATAACCACATTGTAAACGAAATGATAAAAATGTAGAAACCAGCGCATGATAACTGCACTGAAATAAGAGAAAATTAAGCAGTTAGCTTTGGAGGCTGCCAGATAGAATAGGAAACTTCTGAATTAAAATTTTCATCATCAAGGGGGTCCTTTTCAGATCGAAAAATAATTTTTACGAACTGTACCTTACTCAGAGGATGATAAAAGGCTGTAGCTGCACAGCATGAACAGGTGCAAAAAGGCGTGCACGCTTCTTTCGAATGATTATGTGCCTGGTGATTGGAGGAAGCTGAAATTTTTGATTCTGATTTTGCATTGCATTCCGTGCTGTCGCTACACGCAAGGCATGACAGGTAGAGCAGGGAAAAGCCTAAAAAGAAAAATAAAAATTTCATTGAAGCAAAAATAGCAGGATATATTGCAATTTTCAGTAGAAATAGACTCCTAAAATGGCAATATGGTTGCAAAAGATGGAAGATCAGGCTATTTTTTCCGATTTCGCAACCCGTTTTCTGCCCCATTTTGAACTGACAAAGAATAATGCAAACCCACTTATCACAGTGATCAATCCAAAAATGGAAAATATTCGAAGCAGCAAGTTACCGATATGATCCCTACTTTCATAATCCATCGTGTGCATCATCCACAGAAAATCAAATATTCTCCATTTATTATTCCTGAATTTTTGAATAGTTCCTAATTCACTGGCAACGTAAACAGTCGTTTTTGATGGATGTT
>JANRKT010000032.1:0-2498 GCA_033763355.1 Chitinophagaceae bacterium
GGCCCCATTTATCAATCATCAACTATTGAAGGAAATAAAATCGTTATCAGTTTTACTCATACTGGCAGCGGGTTAATTTTCAAAGACTCTTCCCTTATCTCTCCCCCTCCGGGGGAGTTGGAGGGGGCTTTTGAGATTGCAGGAGCTGATAAAAAGTTTGTTTGGGCAAGAGCAAAAATTCAGGGGGATAAAATAATTGTATGGAATGATGCTGTTGCTAACCCGATGTATGTAAGATATGCGTGGGCTGATAATCCTGTTAACCCGAATTTATATAACAAGGAGGCCCGCCCGGATGGCTCGGTCGGACGGGGTTTACCGGCATCACCGTTCAGAACAGACAATACCCCCATCCCTAAAGGGGTGATTGGAAAATTCTGATGCATTGAGTTGGTTGTTGAAAATTGAACATTTAAAATTTTATGACAAAAAAAATCATACTTCTGTTTCTTGGTACAATCCTGACTCATGCAGCAATAGCACAAACTGTAGTTATCGACAGCAGCAAATATCCAAAGCTTACCATCTTCACCGGTCAGCAGGACCATGATAATATGAAGCAGCAGTTGGGCATTTTAAAACTAAGGCCCGGTGCAAGCGGTAATGAGACTGCGCCTAACCATGCCAACTATGATGAAGGTATTGCAAATCCATGTTCTCAATTACCTGATGTACTTACATTAAAAAGCGGGAAAAAGATAACCACAGCTGATGAGTGGTGGAAACAACGCCGCCCCGAAATAATTGAAGAATTTGAAAGAGAAGTGTACGGTCGCATTCCAAAAAAAATTCCGAAACTAACATGGACAGTAAAAATTACCGACAGAGAGTTTATTAATCGTATTCCTGTTGTTGTAAAAATGCTGGTGGGCCATGTTGACAACAGCGAATACCCTTTAATTAACGTAGATATCAATATGATGCTGGTGGTGCCGATGAATGTAAAAGGCCCGGTTCCGGTATTGATGATGTTCAGCGGACGTCCTGCATTCCCGGCACCGGCACAACCTGCACCGGATGAAATGGAGAAAATCAATGCTGCTTTTAAAGAGCTGATGATAAAAACCGACCCAAGCCTCAAAACAATTTTTGATAAATACCCGGCGTATCAACCTGTCACAAGGCTTCCGGCTCCAAACTTTTTTGCACCGCCAAAACCTGATGAGGAACTTACTCCGCAGGAAAGATTATTGGAGGCAGGCTGGGGATATGTAATGATTGAAACAAGCAGCATACAGGCTGATAATGGTGCAGGTCTTACAAGAGGTATTATTGGATTATGCAATAAAGGTCAGCCACGCAAGCCTGATGATTGGGGTGCATTGTGTGCATGGGCATGGGGCGCTGCAAGAGGATTGGATTATCTGGAAACCGATACATTGGTTGATGCAAAGAAAGTAGGTATCGAAGGTGTGTCCCGCTATGGTAAAGCAGCATTGGTAACGCTTGCATTTGAACCACGTTTCGCTGTTGGGTTAATTGGTTCTTCGGGTAAAGGTGGCGCCACGCTGCATCGTCGTGTGTTTGGAGAAGCTGTTGAGAACTTAACAGGTGGTGGAGGCTATCACTGGATGGCGGGGAACTATTTAAAGTATGGTGCTGAAGAATCTTCTTTTGGTAAAAAAACAGGTTGTGATTTAAATGTTGACTCTCATGAACTGATTGCGTTATGTGCGCCACGTCTTACTTTCATCAGTTATGGCATTCCTGAAAAAGGCGATGCCAGATGGCTTGACCAGCGGGGCAGCTATATGGCTACAGTTGCTGCAGGAACAGTATTCAAATTATTGGGCGCAAAAGATATTGGAGTTTCGAATGACTACATGAAAGAGAAAATGCCGCCGGTACTGACAGGATTGTTGGATGGTGAACTGGCATGGCGCCAGCATGATGGCGGGCATACTGACGCACCGAATTATAAATTCTTTATTCCGTGGGCCGGTAAACTGTTGAAATATGAAAAAGCAGCAGCACAATAAATAAAAATAAAATTAAAAAGCTAATGAGAATGATGAAAGTAAAAGCCAGGGCCTTATACTTCTTGCAGCGACAGTCTTTTTAAGCTGCAAGGCTATACAAACAAACTCATTGCCGGTGATCCTTTGAACCTGAATACAGTCATTGCTCTTTAAGAATGCAAGACTGAATAGATGAAATTGGTATTAAGCAGTTTAAAATGTCATGGTATGAAGCAAAAAATTATTATTATATCTTTTGTAGCCTTCCTCGCAATTGGTTTTTCTGCATGGCAGGCCATTTCACACCGCTATATGGGTGAGGAAACAAAAGGACTGAAAGATTATTATCAAAACTATTTTACAATAGGAGTGGCCGTTTCACCAAGGGCTTTAAAAACAGATGAAGCAGAATTGATCCTGAAACATTTTAACAGCATGACGGCTGAGAATGCCATGAAGATGGGGCCCATTCACCCCAAAGAAAATGAATACAACTGGGCAGGCGCTGATTCCATCGCCGCATTTGCCCGGCGCAATAAC
>JANRKT010000033.1:0-11364 GCA_033763355.1 Chitinophagaceae bacterium
CATATTTTCCTTGATTCATGGCCTAAGTAAAGCCATCGAAGGCAAGTTCCGTTCAAATCGTCACCGGTGAAAAATTGCTTCAAAGTCAATACAGTCAAGAATTTCAAAGAACTTTAGTTATTCTAAACGGGACATTTATGATTTTAAATAATTATATCCGGTTAAACTATTTTTTGATTCTTCGTTTTAACCATGCATCAGTTTTCCGTATAAAGGGAGCATTTACATCCGTCAGGATGGCTTTGTCTATGGTAATAAGATAGCGGCAATTATTCTGAATGCATAAATCATACAGGTAATTATCCTCGGCGTCTTTCGCAATCATTAAAACATTCCTGGGAGTTTTGATAATAACAAACGGTGAGATCAACCGGATTACCTGATCAGCTTCTTTTAAAGTAAACCCAAATCCCGATATAAGGGCTTCATGCACCTCACCAAGCAGGTAATTATCTGCATATACGAGCAAATTATTTTCAGAAATATAACGAAGAAGCGAGGCTGTTTTAAAATGACCCGCATATTTTACCCATACACAACTATCAATGCAGCATTTTTGAAGCCCTTGCATGTCTTTTTCTGCGGATTGAAGTAATAAGGCTTACGATTTCATCATCTGTTTTTTTGACAGCAGGTTTTTTCTTTTTAAGGCCTGATTCAAAAGCCTTCATTTCCTTTAATACGTCAGACGCAAACAACTGAAGCCGCAGTAACTGTTTTTCCTCAGCAGAGAGTTTTTTTGCTGATGAGAGCACATTTCTGAATGCAGAACTCCTCTTTTTTATTTTTAAAGCCGCAGGCATAAAGGGAAATATATTTACTGTAAAGGTACTTTAATTTTCTGTAGCTTTATACTATCAGTGATCCGAACACAGAGAGCAGAGACAAATAATCTTTTCTATATTTACCTTCCTTCCCTTCCGAATGCTGCATATTGCTTGTTTCCTTACTTATTGTGAAGAATTAAAAACTACAGGAGGTGCACCATGGGTGTAATAATGCAGGCTTTTTACTGGGATTGCCCCAAACTGGATAACACGGAGTTTGAATGGTGGAACCACGTTAAAACAAAAGTTCCCGCACTTAAGCAGGCAGGTTTTACAGCGCTTTGGCTGCCGCCTTTCAGCAAAGGCGCCAATATCGGCGGCATGTCAATGGGGTATGACCCTTATGATTTTTATGACCTTGGCGATATTAACCAAAAGGGATCAGTAAAAACATGGTTCGGATCAAAAGATGAACTCACTGAACTCATTAATGAGATACACCAAAACGGGATGGATGTATATGCAGATATGGTGCTGAACCATACCAATGGCGCTGATGAAGAAGAGGCAAGTCCCATTGATAATATTAAAAGATGGACGAAGTATAACCCGCTAAGCGGAAAGTTTGCAAGGGACTGGAGGCATTATCACCCCTCAGTATATGAAACGTGGGATGACATGGTATTTGAAGGCATGCCCGACCTCTGCCACAGGAACCCTTATGTATATACTGAATTGCTTGAATACGCAAGATGGTTGCTTGAAGATATTGGCGTGGATGGTTTCCGCTACGATTGCGTGAAAGGATACGGCGGATGGATGGTGAGGGCCATACAGGAATTAAGGGGCGTAAGAAACAACAAGCCATTCAAACCTTATGGGGTAGGCGAATGCTGGGACAGCGACCGCAGCATCCTTGACTGGCTGGATGAAACCAACGCATGGAGCGATAATCCCGCAGGGGCATTTGATTTTCCCTTGCGCTACCGTTTAAAAGACCTCTGCCATCATTATGGTTTCAGTTTAAAAACACTTGCAGCAAAAGGAACTATTTTAAAAGAAAGGCCTGAACTGGCTGTAACTTTTGTGGAGAACCATGATGTGGTGCGTTTAGACCCCATTGTATCAGAAAAAATGCTGGCCTATGCATTTATATTAACTCACGAAGGTTATCCCTGCGTGTTCTGGCAGGATTATTTTAACTGGAACCTTGCACAGGAAAACAGTAAAAATGGTATTGCAGCATTGGTACAGGTTCATGAAAACCATGCAGGCGGTACTACTTCCGTTCTGCATGTTGACGATGACCTTTATATTATGCAGCGCAATGGTACGGATAAACAAAAAGGGTTAATTTTTGTACTGAACAACCGGGGTGACTGGAATGGTGTTGCAGTAAAAACAAAATGGCCTGTTGCAAAATTTACTCCTGTTGCATGGAAAGGAAGTGAAGTGCCGGATGAGGAATTATCAGATGCACAGGGCAAAGCTGATTTCTGGGCCCCGCCAAGAGGATACGCTGTTTATATCCCCTCATAATCATATTGTTTACTTCAGCGCTGCTTCATCCTTCCTGATGCTGAGCCTGTACCGCATAATGATATCATCGTTGTACATGATGTGGAGCCATTCCATATCCGCTGATTCAACAGCATATTGATACCGGATTTTTCTTCCCTGCACTACAGCAACAGGGTTCACGAACGCCCATGCGGCTGATCGCTGCAAAACTAAAGAATCAAAGAATGGGTCAGAAGCAATCCCTTTGTCTTTATAAATATCACTCACCTGCAGCTCCAGCCTTATGGTGTCACCTACCGATGCCTCAATAATTCCGCCGGATGGTTTGAAGGAAACAATACTGTATTTGCTGAATGACTTGTGTTTGAAAGGTGTTTGGTTGAATTCCCTGGGAACGGGCAAACCGGGCATCAATGTCCAGTACGGGTCTTCAGGATAATGATCTTTAATAAAAAGTTCCGGCGGGGTTAAAAAATAATAATCGTTGTACTGTTTTATAAATTCATTGCTTGAATAAGTGCTGTGGCCGCTTGCCCATGTCACATCCAGTAAATGCCATGCAGTATCCAGAAAAACCGCATTCCACGAATGATTGGAGCGGAATTTTGTGCTGTTGCGGTACATGTTACCTTTTGCATAGCCACTTATGATCTCCGATTTCACCCCCGCATAATCACAAAGAATTTTAAAGAGCCTTGCATAGCCGTCGCACACGGCCGACCGCTTTTTTAAAACTCTTTTGGCAATATCTTCATTTACTCTCCTGAGCTCAAAAGTGGTATCAGCTTCTTCGGGAATAAACAAGTCTGAAGAAGTATTTCTGCTGTTGCCCGGCACACGGTAAGCAATGTTTTCAGTAATCCATCTGAAAATGGCCCTTACTTTTTCAAGATCAGTTTTGCAAAAACTGGTAAGGCGGTAAGCCAGCATTTCAGGCGAATCAGCATCTATATTTTGCACCTCACGGTCTATATGGTTAAAATGAGAAGGAAGTTTTTGCGCACCGGCAAAAACAGATGACAATACAAACGCTATGCAAAACAACATTCTCATGCTCCGGAAAGAGTAAAAATAATTTCGGCGAAACCAACTCTAATTTCCGAATTTTTTGGATTATAATTTATCCGTTTATGTAAGGATTTACCGTGGCCCAAAAAGTTTAGCCAGTTTTTCGAGGTCCGCATTTCCGCCGGACAAGATGATACCCATTCTTTTGCCTGAAAATTTATCCAGGTTTTTTAATACTGCTGCAAGTGGAACAGCGCCTGAGGGCTCCACAATAATTTTCATCCTTTCCCATATCAGCCGCATGGCTGCAGTAATTTCCTCATCTGTTACGGTAATGATGTCTTTTACATTTTCTTTAATGATAGCGAAAGTCTTTTCACAAAGGTTTGTAAGCAGTCCGTCTGCAATGGTATTGGCCTGCGAAGCTTCAATCTTACCGCTTTGCAGGGAACGGTAAGCATCGTCTGCACCTGCCGGCTCAGCAGCTATTACAACTGTACCTGGTGAAAAATATTTTGCTGCCAATGCAGTGCCGCTTAACAATCCGCCGCCGCCAACGGGGGCCATAATAATATCCGGCGCAAGTATTTCTTCAATTAGTTCTTTTGCTGCGGTAGCCTGGCCGGTGATTACATTGTAATTATCGAAAGGATGAATTTCCGTCGCACCTGTTTCAGCAATTACTTTCGCCAATGTGGTTTCCCTTGACTGAAGTGTCGGCTCACATTCAAAAATATTTCCTCCATATCCCTCTACTCCTTTCTTTTTAATTGCAGGTGCTGTACGCGGCATTACGATATATGATTTTGTATTGAGGATTTTTGCCGCCCTTGCAATAGCCTGTGCATGGTTTCCCGAAGAGTGTGTTGCTATCCCTTTATTCAATTGTTCTTTTGTTAAAGATAAAGACGCATTCATTGCCCCTCTTGCTTTGAAAGCGCCAACCTTCTGAAAATTCTCACATTTAAAAAAGATTGTACATCCCGCCATTTCATCAATGGCATTACATGTCATTACCGGTGTGCGGTGAATGTAAGGTTTAATGCGTTCGTGTGCCTGTTGAATATTTTGCCCTGTAACCATACTCAATTAAAGTATTGAAGCAAAGTAATGAATTAAGGGGCTAAATTCATCAATCAGGAAAATTTAATCTTACACATTTATTTTAAACGCTTTCATGCTTTTTAAAGCCGGTTTTGCGGATTAAATACAACCCAATAATAATCAGCCACAGCAACCAAACTGTGCTGCCTGTAAAACCTGCCATATCCCAAACAGGAAAACCGGGAATTACCGTAGCCAGCAATTCGGCCTGAGCTATGAAGTAAATTACTGATGCAGCGATTCCAAAATGACTGATCCATTGGGGAATTAGTTTTGATTTCTTCAAAGCCAATGAAGTCATAATTGTCCAGGTAATGGTAAATAGTTGCCCGATATGTTCCCCCAGCAATACACCACCATACTGGTGCACCACCCTGAAAATGGACTTCAAAGAACTTTGAACAACCGGATCATGGGTTGCATGATATTCGTTGGCCAGTACAGGCACTACAAACACCCAACGCAACAGGCCGATCAACTGCACAACGATGGAAATGATGCCAATAGTGGTTGTCCATCCCATATAATGTATTTTATTTTCCAGTTGCTGTCCGGTGAGTTTGTAAGCAACCAGCAAAGGCAGGCCCAGCAGGGCAAAAGCAAGCCAGATAAATATAAGACCGGGGCCTGCTTTATGAAATTCATGTAAAATGACTCCTGCATCTTCCCGCAGTATATCCGGGTAACTGAATGTGATGGTGAGAATAGTGTAAGGCACAAGCACACCCATAGCGCCGGTTATCATCAGTATCCCTGCAGTTCGTAATGATTTCATATGTTTTTTTAAAAGCTGAATGAATAACTGATTCCAGGTGTTGGATTAATTTGCAGACTTTGTCCCTTTGCGGTAATGGCGATGGCGCCAATCCTGAAGTTGAGACCTTTCCAGATCATCCAGCGGAAACCTGCTTCAACACCTAATGCATTTTTATCTTCATAATCTCTGTTAAGTCCACGCAGATAGGATGCGCCTGCATAAAACGATGAAGGGATTTCTTTTTTATCTACCGGCAGGAACCAAAAGGTCAACCCGGTTTTTATAAATTGGGTGGTAACACCCGAAGTAAAGTTGGTAACATAGTAGCCGCCATGTACCGATACTTGTTTGTACCGGTATTCCAACCCTATAGACGGGTTGCGAAAACCATTAATACTTAGTTCCTGTTTGGAAAACCTGCTCTGTGAAAAGCCGGAAACTGATGCTAATAAAAAGATGCTGAGAATTGTTTGTTTCATGTGTATATTTTTCATTGTTTTTTTGGTCACATGGAATTCACCATAAAAATTTTCATTGTGGTTGGCAGGAATTTGACCGAAAATTTTTATAGTTCATTTCATATCGTTTATTTTACGACACAAAACTGCGCTTTGTAAAACGGGCGGGAAAGGACAAATGTCTAAAAGCGGTCACCTGATCTTATTTCTTATCCTGCTCAGGTGGCGGGGGGTTATTCCTAAAGTAGAAGCGAGGAACTGCAAAGGGAGCTGTTGCAGCAATTGTGGCTCCTTTTCCAATAAATTGGTATAACGTTCTTCGGCCGATTGGGTGAGAAGGCTAAACCGGCTTTCATCAATACAAACAATCTGGTGTTCGAGAATGGAAATATAAAAATCTTTAAAGCCCGGAACAGACGATTTTAGTTTGTCAAAATCATTCTTATGAATTAACCATAATTCAGCATCGGTTACTGCTCTTATGTTTTCCTGTGCAGGTCTTTTCTGTAAAAAACTGAGGAGTGAAGCAGCAAAACCATTTTGTCCCACCACATAAGTAGTTATTTCTTTACCATCCTGGTTGTAGAAATACTGTAACACTCCCTTTTCAATAAAAGCAAGCCAGGGACTATGCTTACCCTCGCTGGCAAAATACTCTCCCCTTTCTAATTGCCCTGGTTTGAAACAGGCTAAGATTTTATCAATTTCCTGTTCCTCAAACCTGAGCGATTTAAAAAGTTCTTTTAATACTTGCATCTTGTCATTAAAGAGTATTCAATTTAAATAGAAACAGGTAAATGTTGCTCCCGCCAGCATTCTTTGTATAGAAAATATTTTTTCTTTTTTGTAATTCTGAAGCATGACCTGCAACCAATTTGATGTTAACCGCCCGGGCTTTTCATTAACTGTTTAAATAAATAAGAAAAAATGAAGCAAAATACTTCAACAAAAAAACAATTTACATTTACCGGTGCAAAAAAGAGGGGTATTGTAATTTTATTTTTCTTTTTTGGAATTATCACCGTTAAAGAAATTGAAGCGCAGACCCAAAAGCCGGGAATCTTTTACAGTATATCCGGCAACGGATTGAAAGACACTTCTTATCTTTTTGGCACTTATCACCTCGTAAAGGACAGTTATCTCGATGAACTGCCGGGAGTGAAAGCATCTTTTGCAAAAGCTAAGGGAATAGTTGTGGAAATAATAGCCGATTCAGCAGAAGCAGCTGCCGTTCAATCAATGGGGATGATGACAGACAAAACACTTACGGGCCTGATCGATCAACCGTTTCGCGATAGCCTCGATACAGAATTGAAAAACAGCATCGGGGTTGGGCTTAACCAATTGGATCAATTCAAGCCAATGAATATAACGTTAACATTATCCATTGTACACATGATGAAAAGTAACCGGGAACTGTTAGAAAAATATACCGGCCTGCCGCTCGATGCTTTTTTTGCCAGGTCAGGAAAGGACATGGGAAAAACAGTAAAGCCACTGGAGACGATAAAGGAGCAAATGGACCTGTTGTTTAACAGCGCCAGTATTGATGAACAGGTAACGGCGTTAAAAACATTTATCCGTAAAAAAACTGAAATGGCGCAGCTTGGTGATGAACTGATAAAGAAATGGTTTGACCATGACCTTGAAGGCATGAATGATATTTACGAAAAAACATTGCAAGAGTCAGGAGAAGAGGACAGACTGATCAGAGAAAGAAACAGCAACTGGATGAAAATATTACCTGGTTTGTTGCATAGCGAATCACAGTTCATTGCTGTAGGCGCTTTGCATCTGGGCGGCGAGTTTGGGCTGGTAGAGCAATTAAAACAAAAAGGATATACTGTAACACCTGTAAAATAATAAACTGTGAGTGAGTCACAATTTTTAGAGCAGGTACGGGCCAGCCAGGGTATTATCTATAAGCTGGTGGGATTATATGCTGCTGATGCAGAGGAGAAGAAAGATTTATACCAGGAAGTGCTGCTGCAGGCATGGAAAGGATGGCCGTCTTTTCGTGGTGAAGCCAAATTCAGCACCTGGCTGTACCGTATCTGTTTAAATACCATACTAACGCAAAAAAGAAAGAACAGCCTGGTAGATTATAAAGAGTCATTGGAGAGTATTTCACCGTCAGTTCAGCACAGCAGTATCCAGAGAGAAGACGGAGTAAACCTGCAAAAAGCAATTCGCCGGTTGGCCGAAACCGACAGGGCCATTATTTCTATGCACCTTGACGGCTATGAGAATACTGAGATTGCAGACATGCTGGGTATCTCAGCTAATCATGTTGCGGTGAAATTGCATCGTTGCAAACAACAATTGGCTAATCTTTTAAAACAATAATAAAAGATGAGTATTGAACAAAACTGGAAACAATTAGATGAACAGGGGGATGATGATCTTTCGAAACTGCTTCAACCGGGAAAAGTAGAGAAACTGCATTCATCCAACCCGTTGTATAAAATAAAAAATTATCTCATCATCAGCATGATCTGGGCTGTACTGATTGCAGGCATATATGTTTATGTGCTGATACGTTTCCCTTACTGGCCTGTTTTATTATGCATCGGAACAGTATTGCTCTTTACACTGTGGGCCGGATATACTTCTTGGAAGCAATATATAAGCATCAATCCATCCGTTACCGGTCATTCTTTATTGATGGAAATGGAGAAACACTATGCCGGGATACAAAACTGGATGAAGGTGCAGATGAAGGCAGCTATCTTTGTATATCCGGTAGCAGCCGCGGGTGGTTTTATGATTGGCGGTATGGTAGGATCCGGGAAAAGCATTGCAGAATTTCTCAGCAAGCCTGCTGTTGTCATATCTTTAATTGTTACAGTAGCCATACTCGTTCCGCTTTGTATCTGGCTGGCCAAATGGATGTTTAAGAAAAGTTTCGGTAAACACCTTGTCTCCCTTAAACAAAATATTGATGCGTTGAAAGAAATGGGGTAAAAATCACAGCGGTTCTGCAACCATTTTACTTTTTCATTGTTGTGAATTCTTTTTCTATGCCCTGGAGTTGCCCGTTGTGCAAAAAAGAATTTGTCAAACAAAACCAGTATCACAAATGTGAAACAATACCGGTAGATGTTTTATTCAAATTCAATCACAAATTTCTGGCCCTTTACAGGGAATTGATAAAGCAAGCAGGCAGGCTCGGGAAAATAAAGATCACTACTTCTTTGAAGGCAATCTCTTTAAGCAGGCAAACTTGTTTTGCTGTTTTATATCCAAAGAAGGATGGTGTGGACATAGGTATTTTTCTTGACAGCGCTGCTGATGATTTTGTTGTGTATAAGAAAGTATCATACACAAAAATCAAAACTGTGAACTGGGTAAGGATTTACGATACGGCGGATATAAAGGAAATAAAAGGTCTTATGAAGAAAGCTTACAGCATTGCATTATAATACTCAATCTGTATTTTATTTAAATAAAAAAATATAACTATGGCACTCACTGTACATGATTTATTGGAAATCCAAAACCTGGTATCAGCTTACTGCATCACTACTGATAATGCAGATGTCGATGGTTTTATGAATTGCTGGGTAAAACCCGAAGAATTTGATGGTTACGACAGCGGGGCATTCGGTCATTGCAAAACATGGCAGGAACTGAAAGATTTTGAAACCCATCATGTCGGACCGGGCGGTATGGCCAATGGCAAACGTCATGTTTCAGCCAATGTGCATATACAACCGGTAAGTGCTACGGAAGCGCAGGTAACCAATGATATGATGGTATTGGAAGTGGCTGACATTCCCAAACTGATAGCTACCGGCAGGTATAATAACAGCAAAGTGGTAAAGACACCTGAAGGATGGCGGTTTAAATACCGGCACCTGCATGTGGACAGCGGTTTCTTCAAATTGGCGGAACAGTGGAAAGCGACTGCTGAACACAATTAATTCAGGTAGTTGATCCAATCCTCTGTGATTTTTATAAAATTGATATATGCTGCTAATATTGTAGTGGCGGGTTGGATTGGTGTTACATCTTTGCTATATCCAAAAACTGCTTCTGCTTCCGTTTTTAGCAATGCTTACCAGCCAACGGAAGTAATACGATTAACAGGATGTTTGTGGCTGGCAATAGCAGTCTTATCAGCGGCCGGATTATTCTGGCCGCTGACATTTTCCCCAGTGTTGGCTTTGCAACTCATTTACAAAAGTTGCTGGCTGATTATTGTTGCGCTGCCATTTGTCATACCATGGAAATATCTGTGGCCGTAAACCAATTTTTTGAAAGTTTATTTTGATGGAACAATTGTTGCAGGCCATCAGGCAAATGATCAGTATATCAGATAATGAAGCGGATGATTTTTTGCAGCAGGTAATCAGCAGAAAATTTAAGCGACTGGAGACATTAAGCAGACCTGGCGTTGTTCCTAATGAAATATTTTTTATTAATAAAGGAATTGTGAGAGTGGTTGTAACGGATAACGAGGGTATAGAGCACAGTATTCATTTTGCACTGGAAAATCAGTTTATCGCTGACTATTCAAGTTTTATATTAAAACAGCCATCTCTTTATACATTGCAGGCTTTGGAAGATACGGAGGCCGAAGTATTACCCCGCTCAGCAGTAGAATGGGGATATAAAAACCTTAAGCAGGGTGATAAACTCGGCCGCCGGATAGCAGAATATTATTTCATTTACCAGGATAACCGCATCCGTAATTTGTATGCACGAACACCCAAAGAAAGATATGACAGCATTACTGAAGTTTTTCCCAATATCCACAACCGTGTTCCGCAGCACATGATTGCATCATATCTTGGAATCACTCCGGTACACCTGAGCCGGCTGAAAAAAGGCGACAGCAGTAAAATCTAAACATTTGTTATCGTTTCAATACCCTCTCTCATTCTATTTTTATCTGATTAATAAAATCAATAAGAATGAGACTATCAGATAATGAGAAAGCAAAGCTAAAAAGCAAGTATGGTCACTGGGCTATTGTAACAGGCGCAACTTCAGGTATCGGGTTAGAATTGACTGGACTGCTGGCTGAATCAGGGTTGAATCTTATTATCAGTTCAAGGAATCCGGACAAGCTGAAACGAGTACAGGAAAGATTTCAGAAGGATTACGGGGCTGAAATACGAACTGTAGCGGCAGATATGTCGGATCCATCAGGTATTGATAAGATGATTCAATCATCCGTTGATGTGAATGTGGGCCTTTTGGTATTATCAGCCGGCTATGGTACTTCCGGTTTATTTGTTGGCTCCTCATTGCACACGGAAATAAATATGCTGCGGGTAAACTGCGAAGCGGTGCTATCACTGACGCATTACTTCGCTCAACGGTTTTCACAGCAAAAAAGAGGCGGTATTATACTGATGAGTTCGCTGGTAGCATTTCAGGGTGTTCCCTATTCTGCAAATTATGCTGCCACCAAAGCTTATGTGCAATCATTGGCGGAAGCATTGGCAATAGAGTTAAAGCCACATGGAGTGGACATCTTAGCGGCAGCACCGGGACCCGTTGAAAGTGGTTTCGGCCTTCGTGCAAATATGAAAATGAATATGTCTCTAAAACCATCTCAGGTAGGGATACCCATCCTGAGAGCATTAGGCCGCAAGACGACGGTATTACCTGGCTTTCTTACAAAATTGCTTACCTATTCGCTAAGGATGGTACCACGCTGGGGCAAAGTGAGGATCATGAAAATAGTAATGGGAGGCATTACAAAACATCAAAGAACAATAAAAGCCGGAATATCCTGAAC
>JANRKT010000034.1:0-1531 GCA_033763355.1 Chitinophagaceae bacterium
CATTTTCAGGTATAAATAATCACAGCTTAGGGCTGAAATAAAAAATAAGGTCATGAAAGTAAGAGCATCCATTAAAAAGCGCAGTGTTGATTGCAAGATTGTGAAGCGAAAAGGAAGGCTGTATGTAATCAACAAGAAAAATCCCCGCTTTAAACAAAGGCAGGGATAGAAGGTATTGGTTAATCAGAACCGATTAACCATTAAGCTAATTACATTTAACTAATAAACTAATTAACAAATAATATGGCCCGTATTGCCGGTGTTGACTTACCAAAAAGTAAAAGAGGGGAGATTGGCCTTACTTATATATATGGTATCGGCCGTTCAACTGCACAATACATACTTGGTAAAGCAGGTATAGACATTAACAAAAAGGTAAATGACTGGAATGACGATGAGCTGAACGCCATCAGGAATATCATTACGAATGAGCTGAAAGTAGAAGGTCAGTTGCGTTCTGAAGTGCAGATGAGCATTAAACGATTGCTGGATATTGCCTGTTACCGCGGCCTTCGTCATCGTAAAGGTTTGCCTGTTCGTGGCCAGCGTACCCGTACCAACAGCCGTACACGGAAGGGTAAACGTAAAACAGTGGCTGGGAAAAAGAAAGCAGCTAAGAAGTAAGAATACAAGGGAACAAGTCACATGGCACAATATTACTGCCTTGTTACTTGTACCGTGAAACTTGTATCTTGTTACAATGCACCAATAAAATTGAGCCAATTGCGGATACCGGGTGCAGGAGGAGGGTTGGTTCAGTTCCGCCGGAGGCGGGAAAAAAAATTAAGATTACCTATTTAAAAAAATTATGGCAAAAGCAACAGTACCCAGCGCAAAAGCTGCGGCCAAAAAAAGAACAGTAAAAGTAGATTCCTACGGTGATGCCCACATCACGGCCAGTTTCAACAACATTATCATTAGCCTTACCAACAAAAGCGGACAGCTGATTTCCTGGAGCAGCGCCGGTAAAATGGGTTTTAAAGGTTCAAAAAAGAATACCCCATATGCTGCGCAAATGGCTGCTAATGATGCCGCCAAAGTAGCTTTTGAAGCAGGCATGAAAAAAGTTGATGTGTTTGTAAAAGGGCCGGGAGCCGGAAGAGAAAGTTCTATCCGCTCCCTCTCACAAAGCGGTATTGAAATAGTGATGATAAAGGATGTTACGCCTCTGCCGCATAATGGTTGCCGTCCGCCAAAGAAAAGAAGAGTTTAACACCCCCAAACCCCCTGAAGGGGGCTTTTGGAGAACATATTGAATCGCCATTGATTCATTTTAACAAAAGGGTGCCTGATTGATTTTTTAAGGTTTTTTAATGATCAGCGCACCGGTACTAAAAAAACCTAAATGAATAAAAGTTATGGCACGTTACAATGGTCCTAAGACAAGAATTGCCAGGATCTTTGGAGAACCGATCGTTGGCAATGGTAAGTATCTTACCAAAAACAGTAATCCCCCGGGTCAGCATGGCCCCACACGCAAACGCAAAACATTGGGGGAATATGCCCTTCAGTTGCGTGAAAAACAAAAAGC
>JANRKT010000035.1:0-1780 GCA_033763355.1 Chitinophagaceae bacterium
ACTGGTTGATGTGTTTTATAATAATTTTCTCAAGTTAAATGAACAGCCTGCCGGCAACCGCACCTACAACAAAGTTATACTCTGGCTGATGGCGTATTATAGGAAGTATGGGGAGTTGTGAGTGGGAAGCAGGGGGTAAGAAGTAGGAAGTAAGAAGTAGGAAGTAGGAAGTAGGAGGTGGGGAGTAGTGGTTAATAGAAAATAAAACACAAACTTATTTACCTGTATTACGGCTTCAAAAACTTCTAAATGGTTGCTTTCTGGTTACGGCCCATAATGAAATAAAGGATGCTGCCAAGCAATGGCAAAAAAATTACTGTCAATACCCAAATAATCTTGTTTTCAGCTTTACTGAAGTTTGAACGGAGAATATCAATTAATGCAGCAAGCGGCAATAATAAAACTAACAGTAATAACCATTCTAATCCGCCCGGAAAACTTATGAGGTGTTTCATAAACTGATTTTCCATTAAAATAAAAATATATTATGAAACCGCAAGCTGTATTGTCTTTTCCTCAAAGGCGGATAAAGCATCCATTTGACGGGAATGGGACTTAAAACGTATTCTTCCACATCATACTCTCAATAGGCCTGTCCGGCTGGCCGCTGTATTTGGCATCTTTCTTCTGGTTGTATTTAACTTCTATCTCACCATCTACAGGAAAATAAATAAGCTGGCCTATTGGCATTCCCTTGTAAACTTTCACCGGTTGCTTAACTGAAATTTCAAGTGTCCAGTTGCCGCAAAAGCCAACATCTCCTTTACCAGCAGTTGCATGAATATCTATTCCAAGACGGCCGGTTGAAGATTTACCTTCCAGAAAGGGCACATGTGCATGTGTTTCGGTATATTCATCTGTAACCCCCAGGTAAAAAATATGAGGGTATAAAACGAACCCTTCATCGGGTATTTCAAAGTATTCAATGGCATTGTGTTTTTTGGCGTCCAGGATATGCTCCCTGTAAGTGGCCAGCCATTTTCCAAGGTGCACATCATAAGAGTTGCTGCCGAGGCATTTTCGCTGGTATGGTTCAATTTTAATGGACCCTTTCTCAATTTCTTCCAATATCCTTTTATCAGATAAAATCATTTGTTGGTTATTTTTAAAGACGAAGTCCGAAATTCGGGATAGCAAATTAATTATGCCGGTATTTTATCAACATGATATTAACGGGAGCACAAAATTAGGCGTTTGGCATATACAGGAGCAGGAAGATTTCTTTCTTGCCAAAGTGCCATTGCAGAGGGAAATTACCCATCCGCATAAAAGGCTGCAGCACCTTGCCGGCCGTTACCTGCTGCAGTATTTATTTCCTGACTTTCCTTATGAACTTATTCAGATAGCAGATACACGGAAACCTTTTTTGATCAATGAAGCCTATCATTTTTCCATTTCGCATTGTGGAAATTATGCTGCTGCGCTGGTAAGCAGCAACCAGAGGGTAGGGGTAGATATAGAAATTTCAACACCTAAGATTGCAAGGATATTGCACAAGTTTTTAAATGAGGATGAAAAACATTTTCTGTTTACCTATAATTACCACGATGCGGATGACCTGAAAATGCCACCGGGCCCGCAGCACAATGCCATTTACCGTTTGCCAACTTTATTGTGGAGCGCCAAAGAAGCTGTTTTCAAATGGCACGGCAACGGGGGAGTGGATTTCAGTGAACATATCCGACTGCAGCCATTTGAATTTGGAAACGAAGGCAACATCAATTGTGCGTTTACAAAATTCAGCAATACCGGCCTCATGCTGGATTACCGCCTTTTCAGC
>JANRKT010000036.1:0-8221 GCA_033763355.1 Chitinophagaceae bacterium
TGATGGTATATACAAAAGCAGCGGCGCCTGCATCTCTGCTGTAATAAGCAATAAGCTCTTTGATAAGTCCGGTCTCCATCAAAGGCATGTCGCAGGCCAATACCAGTAAATCTTCCGCAGGATATTTCAGGTGAACACTCAATACAGCGCAAAGAGGGCCTTTAATGTTCAGTGAGTCATTATCTGTAATCAATTGCTGAGAAGGGAAAACAGCAGCGTATTCAGCCAGTTGGTTTTCATTCACAGATAAAACAACCGGCAATTGCAATGATGTTAATTTTTCAACTCCTGCTTCAGCCCATGAAATTCCGTTGAATTTTATCAGGCCTTTATCAGTACCCATTCGTGTACTTTGCCCGCCACAAAGAACCACGCCTAACATATAATTGTGAATAACGCTTTTATTTACTCATGGTGATGTGGTTTGGTATCTGCATGTCCCAGGCTTTTGCCGGGCGCCACTACATCCCTTACCATTTGCTTAAGCTCTTTGATTTCGGGAAACCCGCCATAATCTTTCCTGTCAAAAACTTTTTTTCCGTCAATACTGATGTGAAAATCACCGTTCACTTCACTGGGCTTAAGGGCAACAGATTGCAGGTCGCTTTCAAAAGTGGTAAGAAATTCCTGGGCCATGTAAGCGGCACGCAACAGCCAGTGGCATTTGGGGCAGTATTCAATGGTAATGGTTGGTTTCATGTGTTGATATTTACTGAAATAAAATTACAACCAAAGTTGCAATGCAATGTACGGATTACCGAAGTTTGTTGACTTAAATTAATTCATATACCTGTATGCTTAAAATAAGCCAGCTTTTTATTTATCCGGTTAAATCCCTTGGCGGAATAAGTGTAGCGTATGCTCAACTAACTGGCAGGGGGCTCCTGCATGACCGTCGGTGGATGCTCGTTGATGAAAATAACCTGTTTCTTACCCAGCGGGAATATCCGCAGATGGCATTGCTGCAAACTGCAATTTCCGAAACCGGTATTCAGATATTTCATAAACAACAGCCTGATAAAAAAATATTAATCCCGTTCCATCCTGTTATCAAAGAAAAAATAACTGTGCAGGTATGGGATGATACCTGCGAAGCAGTGACTATGAGCAGTGAAACAAATGAATGGTTCAGCACACAATTGCAAATACCATGCAGGCTGGTATATATGCCGGATGATTCATTACGAAAAGTGGATAGCAATTATGCTGTTCACAATACTGATATCACAGGTTTTTCAGACGGCTACCCATTACTGATGATTGGCCAGGCGTCATTAGATGAATTAAACAGGCGTTTGACTGAACCATTGCCCATGAACCGCTTCAGGCCAAATATTGTTTTTACCGGCGGAAAACCGCATGAGGAAGATGAAATGGAAAATTTCATAACAGGAGATATAAATTTCTATGGTGTTAAGCTTTGTGCCCGTTGTATGGTAACTACTACCAACCAGGATACAGGCGAAAGAGGCAAGGAGCCATTGAAAACGCTTTCAGCGTACAGGATGAAAAACAATAATGTTTATTTCGGGCAAAATGCGCTTTATAATAAACCAGGCAGGCTGAGTGTGGGAGATGCCATCAGCATTCTTAGAAGAAAACAAGGCCTTGAACCAGATGTATAGTATCATAAAAATGGCAGGGAAAATATTATGCGGGAAAGTCTTTTGCAGGCAGACAATAGGGCTTCTGTTTACCGGATGGAACGGAAAGCCTGTTTAATTTTACAATAAAATTAGTCTACCAAACCAGTAGATAATCTGTATTTTTGTTTCCCCGGAAATGACCCTGTCCGGTACTTTAAAAAAACCTTTTTAAAACAGGGTGAAGAGAGAACCTTTAAACGTTTAAAACAGCACGTGATGTTCAACTATGACGAATTTCTTGGCGGGCAACTTGAAAAGTTAAAAGAAACAGGCGCTTACCGTTATTTTCTTGAAGTAAATAAAAGCGCACAGCATTTCCCGCAGTTTTATTACAGTAATGATGAAGGGGTGCAGCGTTCCGCCATCAACTGGTGCAGCAATGATTACCTGTGTATGAGCACTCACGAAGATGTTATAGCAAAACTTGGTTTTGTTACCCACCGCAGCGGCGCCGGCAGCGGGGGCACAAGAAATATATCCGGAACTACTGTTCATCATAAAGAGCTTGAACTTAATCTGGCGGCATGGCATAAAAAGCAGGCAGCTTTGTTATTTAACGGGGCTTACCAGGCCAATGTAACAACCCTTCAAACACTGGCCCGCAATATTCCCGGACTGGTATTTATATCCGATGAACGCAACCATGCTTCCATTATTGAAGGCATGAGAGGTTGTAAAAATGAAAAAAAGATTTTCAGGCACAACAATACAGTACACCTGGAAGAAATACTGAATGCCATTCCTTACGGCCAGCCCAAACTGGTAGTGTTTGAAACGGTGTATTCCATAAAAGGGACTGTTGCCCCTGTAAGGGAAATTATCAGCCTTGCAAAAAAATACAATGCACTTACCTATGCGGATGAAGTGCATGCTGTGGGTTTATACGGGCCAACCGGCGCCGGTATTTTTGAACAGGAGGATCTGCAGCAGGAAATTGATATTATCAATGGCACATTATCCAAAGCCATTGGTGTGTTTGGCGGATATATCGCCGCTTCATCTGTTATTGTTGATTTTATCCGCAGCTATGGCAGTGGTTTTATATTTACTACCTCTCTCCCTCCTGCCATCTGCAGCGCTGCCAGTAAAAGCATTTTATTGATTCAGCAAAATCCAGGATGGCGGAATGAGTTTCATAAAAATGTTCAATTGCTTCGTGAAGCATTAACGCAAAATGAAATAACGTTCACTCCCAATCATTCACATATTACCAGCGTACCGGTAAGTGATGCCATACGCTGCCGCAAAGTAGCGCATCAGCTCCTGCAACAGCAGGGGGTATATCTTCAGCCCATCAACTACCCTACCGTACAGGTTGGCGAAGAATGTTTGCGTGTTATTATTACCGCCAAACACCAGCCCAAACACATCAACCATCTTGCCATGAGTTTAAAAAAAATATTAAACAAAAAATTACCGGCTCCGGCAAAGAAAAACCCGGTTGCCAAACCAATGGCATAATCATAATGGAAATAATCAGGCTTACAGGAAGAGGATCACGTCTGTCTCTGCTGCAAATGGAAAAAGTGCAGAAGAGCATTGAATCTGCCTTTCCCCGGCTTAAGGTGGAATTGTTGATAAAAAACAGCAGGGGTGATGCATTGCAGGATATCCCTTTACATACCGTTGAAGGGAGCGATTTTTTTACACAGGATATCTTTGATGCACTTGAAAAAGGCGAAGCTGATATTGCCGTTCATTCACTGAAAGACATGAGCAGCGAACATTTTTTTGGCAGCAACCGTTTTGCAGTTGTGGACAGAAATGATGCCCGTGATGTGGCCATATTTAATGAAAGTGTTGAAGAAAAAATCAGCAGAGGGGAAACTCTTGTTATTGGCACCTGTTCTCCAAGGAGAGAAGAAATGGCAATAGGATTTTTACATAAGGCATTGCCCCAACTCAGTTCATTCAGTATTGAAACAAAATCCATACGCGGCAACGTAGATACCCGGTTAAGGAAATTGAATGCAGGTGAATACGACGGGATCATTCTTGCCACAGCAGGGTTAAACCGCTTACTGGAAAGCAAAGAAGACGCAGAAGAGATAAGAGTATTACTTTCTAACAAGAAAGTAATGTTGCTGCCGCTGGTCGAATGTGTGCCTGCTCCCTGCCAGGGGGCTATTGTAGCAGAAGCGCATTACAACAATAAAAGGGCCGTGGAGGTTTTAAGTAAAATAAATAACTCTGCCCTGAATGCTGATTGCCTGGCTGAAAAGAAAGAAGCGATAAAATACGGGGCTGGCTGTATCCAGAAATTCGGAGTTACCACGATACATACAAAACATGGAGGGCTGGTATATGCGGCAGGCAAGGATTCAAATGAAAAAGAGTTTGTAAGCTGGTATCCGTTGCCAAAAATAAATGCAGATGATGAAAAACTATTTTCATCAACAGATTACATGAAGGATTTCTTCAGCTATGAATGGAGAGACAGTTTGACTGAAATTGAACAACCCGTAGCTTTTATAGCCAACTACAAGGCCATCCGTTCAGCAAAAGAAAAAGAAATACTCGATCATCAAACCATTATTGCTTCCGGTACAAGAACCTGGCTGGAACTGGCAAAACAGGGTTTTTGGGTAACCGCTTCCGCTGATGGGCTGGGCTTTGAGTTTTTATTGCCTTCCCTGCAAATGCCTTTACTGGAAATTAAAACAGGTGATATTTGCATCATTACGCATGAAGAAGCAGCGGACCGGTGGAAACAAAAAGGGTATGCTGCAATGAGCAATTATAAACTGGCTGCAACACATGACAGTGAAATAACAAATAAACTGGCCTCTTCTGATTATATATTCTGGAGCAGTTTTTCGCAATACAAATCTTATAACCGGTACTGTAAAGCAAATGCAATACATTTATGTGCAGGCGGGGAAACAGCAGCATTGCTTAAAGAAAACGGGATTGAACCGGTTATCTTTCCAACCATCAAAGCTTTTGAACTATGGAGAAAAATTTTTATCCGCTCACACAGCGCCGCCTGAGGGCTGATGCACACATAAGGGAATTGACAGCATCTGTAAGGCTTTCCCATAAAAGTTTTATTCAGCCGCTGTTTATAGATGAAGCAATTGATGCGCCAAGGGAAGTAAATGGACTGAATGGCGTACTGGTGGATACCATTGATTCAGTTTTGCACAGCATTGAAAATGATTTAAAAAATGGTGTCAGCAAATTTTTAATATTCCCTGTTCCGGCACATAAAGCAGAAAAAGATTTTGACTTTTCCTTTGCCGCCTCAGTATTTAAAAAAATAAAAGAAAATTTTAGCAGCGATGTATGGCTGGCTTCGGATGTTTGCCTGTGCAGCTATACTTCACACGGGCATTGCGGGATTCTAAACCATGATCATTCAAAACTGCTGAACAGTAAAACCGTTGAAGTGCTGAGCAGGTATGCCGCCCAACTGGCACAAGCGGGGGCTGACTGTATTGCACCAAGCGATATGATGGATGGGCGGATTGCAGCTATACGCAGCACATTAGATGCTTTAGGCTTTGAGCAGGTAAGTATCATGAGTTATGCCGCCAAATTCAGCTCCCAGTTTTACGGGCCTTTCAGGGATGCATGTCACTCTGCACCCAATACAAAAACCCTGCCTGCCGGCAGGCAGGGTTTGAAAAACCGCAAATCTTATCAAATATCACCATTCAATTTAAATGATGCCATCGCCAGCGCCCTGCGGGATGAAAAAGAGGGTGCCGACATCCTGATGGTAAAACCTGCATCGCTTTATACAGATGTAATCGCAAAACTGAAACAACAAACACTAAAACCGGTTGCAGCTTATCATGTAAGCGGTGAATATGCAGCCATAGAAAGCCTTGCAGAAAAAGGGCTGCTAAACCGTGAAGCTGCACACATGGAAGTCTGGGCTGCCCTTCAGCGAAGCGGAACTGATATCATCATTTCTTATGCAGCCAAACACGCCAGAGAATGGATAGACAGGGCGGAGATTTAGTTGTCTACCGATTTGGTAGACTAAAAAGGAAACCCTATTTTTGTCAGATTAAGGGACCTGAATGCGGAAATTGTTTTTATTGCTTATGCTTACGGGATTAATGAAATATGGAAAAGCGCAACAAAACCCGGCTATTGTCTGGGGTACGCTGCAATTGCCTCTCCATCTTTCGCCCAAATGGCAGCTACCCGTTGATTTCAGCTACAGGACAATCGGCATCTCCGCTTCCGCACTTCAATACACTTTCAGAACGGGCGCCAGGAGAATCATAAACGATAAATGGAATGTAGCTTCAGGCATTGCCTTCTTTTTTACGAGAACATCATTTAAAAAAGAAAACCACGAGTTTGGAAGGGAGTTCCGCCTGTGGCAGGAAGCAGTGCTCGATAACCGGATTACAAATAATCTTGTTTTGCAAAACCGTTTCAGGACAGAAGAAAGGTTTTTCTCCGCCACAACCATTCGCCCTGCATTTACAGCGTTACGATTGCGCTACCGCCTGGCGGCAATTCAAACAATTAACGAAAAATGGGCTGTACAGCTCGCTGATGAATACATGCACCAGCTGGCTGAAGAAAGATTTTCCTTTCAGCAAAACCGGGTTAATGTCTCATTTGCATATCTTTTCAGCAGCCTGTCCCGCATACAGGCCGGCTACATCTGGTCAAAGCTGCCGGCCTCTTCACAGCATTTCATCACACTTACATATCAAAAAATTATCCGGCTTTATGGAAACAGCGGCAACACAAAATAAAAACCAGTTGTATCCCGTTTTCCTTAAACTGGATTGCCTGCAAACCCTGCTGGTAGGCGGGGGCAATGTGGGGCTTGAAAAATTACATTCACTGCTTTCCAATTCACCAGAAGCAAAAATTACCATTGTAGCGCCTGAAATAAAAGATGAAGTAAGAAGGCTGGTATGGAAACACCAGTCCTGCAGCATCATTCAGCGCAGGTATGAAGAAACCGACCTTGAAGACAAAGACCTTGTTATTCTTGCAACAGATGACCCGGCATTGCATGAAACAATCAAACAACAGGCAAATGAAAAGGGCATACTTGTTAATGTAGCTGATACGCCTGACCTCTGCGATTTTTACCTCAGTTCAATTGTACAGAAAGGCAACCTTAAAATCGCCATCTCCACCAATGGCAAATCGCCAACAGCGGCAAAAAGAATAAAAGAAGTATTAAATGAGGCCTTACCCGGCGAACTGGATGACGTGATTGAAAACCTGCATAAAGTAAGAAATAAACTGAACGGCAATTTTGAATACAAAGTAAAAAAGCTGAATGCCATTACCAGGGTATTAGTTGAAAAAGAAACCGTAGAAAAGGAAAAACGCTGGAGAAAAATTGCCACTTATTCACTGCTTGCTTTTGCACTGATGCTGATCGGCCATTTTATTTTCTCGTATCTGCCTTTTCAGGAAATTGCGGATGATACGGTAGCATGGTACCAGACCCTTGACAAGAACTTTCATGTGATGCTGCTGGCAGGTTTTCTTGCGCAAATGGTTGATGGCGCATTGGGAATGGGATATGGCGTTACCAGCGCTACCATATTATTATCTGCCGGTGTAAACCCTGCTGCAATAAGCGGAAGCATCCATACAGCAGAAATGTTTGCAAGCGGTGCATCAGGTTACAGTCATTACAGGTTCGGCAACGTAAATAAAAAATTATTCAAAGCCCTTCTCATACCCGGTGTAATCGGAGCTGTTCTCGGCGCAGTTTTATTAACACAGCTTGGGCAAAAACACATTGATTACATCAGGCCTGTAATGGCTGCTTATACCATGTTCCTTGGCGCAAGAATTTTATTGAATGCTTTCAGGAAACCGCAGCCGCAGAAAAAATTCAAGAGACATGGCATACTCGCCGGTGTTGGCGGCTTCCTTGATTCATTTGGCGGAGGAGGATGGGGTCCGATTGTAACAACCACTCTCATTACCAAAGGAAGAAGCCCCAAATATGTAATAGGCTCTGTAAGCCTTACTGAATTTTTTGTAACACTGGCCAGCGCATTCACCTTCTTCACCCTGCTTGGAGTAAGCCATTGGCAAACCATTCTTGCACTGGTAATAGGCGGCCTTATAGCAGCTCCCCTTGCTGCAAAACTTGCAGGAAAACTGCCACGCAAAACATCATTTATATTACTGGGCCTGCTGGTTATTTTCTGGAGTATCAGGATACTGATAAAAATTTTATAAAAGCAACCGCCTTTATATCCGGTTTAATCATTCCTTTTACTATCCTGTCAGCATCTCAATCCGGCATCTCTGAAAGCTGCGGAATGGTGTCTCTGAATTCCATATCATACAAACGGGGGCATAGAAAATAAGAGTCAGAAAAACTTCACCCGGTTAAAATACACAGGCATGAAAAAACATAATTGTATTCCTTTTACAAAATATCTCTGTAGAGCAATCCTAATGATAAGTATCTTTTCTGCAGGTTTGAAAACCTTTGCCCAGCAAAAAGATGAACCATTTACCATTGAAAATTATTACAAAGTAAAATGGGGGTTTGCTGACGAATTCATCCACCTGTGGAAAGTGAACCATTACCCCTTGCTGAAAAAGGCTATGGAAAAAGGCGATATCAT
>JANRKT010000037.1:0-3675 GCA_033763355.1 Chitinophagaceae bacterium
GTTAACCTTACATCTTCCAACCTGCCTATTGTTATTATCAATACCAATGGCCAGGAAATAATTGATGACCCCAAGATTACAGCCGATATGGCGATTATATTCAACGGGGCCGGTGTACGCAACAATATAACAGATGTGCCCAACCATTACAATGGTAAAATAGGGATTGAAATCAGGGGAAAATCTTCGCAGATGTTTCCCATGAAATCGTATGGGCTTGAGTTGTGGGACAATAACGGCAAATCAATTGAGAAATCATTATTTGGTATGCCCAAAGAAAGCGACTGGATTTTGTATGCGCCTTATACTGATAAAACGCTGATGAGAAATTTTCTGGCTTACACCATGTCACGTGAGCTGGGCCACTGGGCGTCAAGGTGTATGTATGTGGAAGTAATAATCAACGGCGATTACAGGGGGGTATATGTGTTCATGGAAAAAATAAAAAGAGTAAACGGAAGGCTTGGTACAACCAAAATGTCAGCTACCGATATAAGCGGAGATGCAGTAACAGGCGGGTATATCATTAAAATTGATAAGAAGGACCCTGATGATGATGGCTGGTGGTCCAATTATCCCGCAGCCAATTCAGCAAAAGTACCTGCTATTGAATTTTTGTATGAATATCCGAAGGCAGAAGATATTGCGGAGGCGCAAAAGCAATACATTAAAAACTACGTTGACAGTTTTGAAACTGCTTTAAACGGAAAAGATTTTCAGGATGCAGGGAAGGGCTTCAGGAAATTTGCAGATGAAATTTCATTTATTGATTATTTCCTCGTAAACGAAATAAGCCGCAACATTGACGGTTACCGCCTCAGTACTTTTCTTTTTAAAGACCGGCAAAGCAAGGGGGGAAAATTAAATGCAGGCCCCGTATGGGATTACGACCTTGCATTCCGCAATGCAGATTATTGCAGTGGCAGCAGCATCAGCGGATGGGCATATCATTTTAATAATGTGTGCCCGGGGGATTTCTGGCAAATTCCCTTCTGGTGGGACAGGCTGTTAAAAGACAGCAATTTTGTGAAGAACCTCCGTGCAAGGTGGTTTGAAAAAAGGACAAACAGTTTGAGTGAAACAAGATTTGTTCAGCTGATTGATTCAATCAATACATTGGTAAGCGAAGCACAGCAACGGCATTTTACACGCTGGCCGGTATTGGGACAGTACATATGGCCCAACCCTCAGCCTATACCCAATTCTTATGCAGAAGAAATAACAACGCTTAAAAACTGGATAAGCCAGCGGCTTTCATGGATTGATGATAACCTTCCCAAAGTTATACCTCCCGATACCTGGCCACTGGGAACACCCGGTACCATGCTGGTTAAAATTTATCCCAATCCTTTGCCTGATAAAGATGCTACAGTGAGGATACACAGCAGGGTAGACCAGGTAGTTCACCTGCAGGTGGTGGATTTAAGCGGCCGTGTGGTTTTTGCAGCGATTTATGATGTGAAGAAAGGGTTCAATAACATTCATATTGACCGCAGGCGCTGGGTACGCGGCGGCATATATTTCTTCCGGTTTAGTAACAACTCAGGTGAAAAACTGGTTGAAAAGATCATAAAGGAATGATTTCGTTTCCGGAACCTGCCTGTCCGGCTGTATTGTAAGCTGCAACTTGTATCTGTAATGAGTGTAATTTTCCCGTCTCCATCCCGCCTTCACAGCGGCTGCCTATCTTTGCCCCATGCGCAAACTCAGCATGGATGAACTGAACCGGAAAACGGTGGAAGAGTTTAAAGAAGCAGATAAAACCCCTGTTGTAGTGGTGCTGGATAATGTGCGCAGCATGCACAATGTAGGCAGCATATTCCGTACAGCAGATGCTTTTTTAATTGAAGGGATTTATTTATGCGGCTATACCCCCCGGCCGCCCCACCGTGATATAAATAAAACTGCATTGGGCGCTACAGAAACGGTCTCGTGGAAATATTATTCAGGTGTTTTGGATGCTGTAAAAGAGCTGAAGACAGCCGGATATGAACTATGGGCTGCTGAACAGGCGGAAAACAGTTACAAGTTGCAGGATGCAGGTTTCAGTACAGGTAATAAAATAGCCATTGTTTTTGGAAATGAAGTGGAAGGCGTAAGCAATGAAGTACTTGAACTGTGCGATGGCTGTATTGAAATACCGCAGCAGGGCATGAAACATTCACTCAACATTTCAGTAGCTGCGGGAATTGTATTGTGGGAAATTTATAAGAAGGCGGGCTGCAAAAAAACCTGAAAGGTTCCTGCAGCAGGTTTATTTTTCCCGTGCAATTTTGTATAATTCAGTCAGGTTTTATGCGGAGCTGAAATATTATTTATTTTGTTTTAAGGAATAACCTTCAGCACAATGTTCAATTTATTTAAAAAAGGAGCTGTCAATAAGAAGATCCCTTCGGATTATAAGCACCTGCTTCTCCAGGAGGAGTATGAAAGAATGCTGGGCTATGTTTTCAGCTATTTTAATGAAAAAGGCGAAGAGGTAATAAAGCTTGGCGACGGTTTTTTAACCGTAAAGGACGATACGGGAAAGGAAATGAAATACGGGTTTGACAACCTGGTGAGGATGGTGGCAGCGGCAGATAAAGACGATTGGGAGCAGGTGGTGTACTCCCATTTTAATAAGGTTAATTTTTCTGATGCGCCTTATAGTTTTTATTTTAAAGATTACGGGCATGCCCGCCAATACCTGAAAGTGCTGATAAAAGATGAGGGGATACTGAAAACCGAATACGGGGCTGACCTTGTTGCAAGAAAGGATTTTCCGGGCACCTGCACTGTGCTGGTTTTTGATTATGACAACCAGTTCCGGTTTCTGAAAAAAGAAGATATTAAAGAGTGGCATAAAACTGAAGAAGAATTGTTTCATGAGGCGCTGGATAATATTGCCGGTGAAGAAGTGCAGATACACAGCATTAAGCATGATGAGGGCTTTGAGGTTTTCAGTTTTTTCAGCGGTGATTTTTCTGCCGCCAAAATGATTGACCCGGAAAAAAATGCTGAGTTTTCAATTGGCCGGTTTGGCGCTGTTATAGCCATACCCACAAAAGGCGCTGCGTTTTGTTCGCCCATCAGCGACAGGAATGTGATGCAGATACTTGAAATGCTTGCTCCGGTGATAACAGGTTTTTTTGAGAAAGACCCCGGCAGCATTACCGCTTCTTTTTTCTGGTATTATAAAGGTGTGATAAGGGAATTTCCTACAAGGCCTACAGCGGATGGTTATGTAACAGTAAGCCTTCCCAAAGAACTGGAGGAATTATTTAAGAGCCCCACCCCCTGAAGGGGTGTAAAAAAGGTAATATAAAGTGCATCAGGAATATGTATTATTAACGTCTTGTGCTGTTGAAATATATTAAATCTCAACAGATGTACAGTCAGTTCTATGTGGTTTCTATGTTTCTTATATGCCTATGTGGTAAAATTTCACCACATAGAATCATAGGCACATAGGAAAACACATAGGGTTTTTAATAGCACAAGACAGTTATTATTAAAAATGATTTCATGGGAAAAGTAAGAAGCTATTTATCCCTTATAAAGTTCTCCCACACCATTTTTGCAATGCCATTCGCAATGATTGGTTTTTTTTTAGCAATAAACTATTCATTTAATGAGAGAGACATAACTCAAATGGTGGAAGGCTTTTCACGGAAAGAGACTTCTTTAGGTGTGGTT
>JANRKT010000038.1:0-4471 GCA_033763355.1 Chitinophagaceae bacterium
GCCGAGCCTGTAACAGTAAACTTTCCCCTCTGGTAATCCAGCATTCCCCTTGCAATTAGGTTGGTTGAGCCCAACCCGATTGATAATGGTAAAAAATCAATTACATAATCCGATAAAGGTGTGGAAAGGCCTCCAATAGCAATGAGGGAAATTTTGTTCTTACCAAATGTTTTCGCAATGGGTTTCCATTTTACAAACAGCGAAACATCCTGCACACCATTTAAGCCGCTCAATGTGCCTGCTGAAGCCTTGGTCCATACATAGGGCGCCATAACCATCACATTCAGTTTATCTGTTATGCCATAGTTGGCGCCGTACATAACAGATTGCGTGGAAACAGTTCCCAGGTTGAGGTTGTTCCGCTTCAATGTCCCCTCCCAGTAATGGTCCCATGAAGAATAACTGTACATAACTGCATTACATATTTGTTTCTTATTCATCATAATGGCATCCATTTCTGTTTGTGCCTGCAGGCTGCCTGCAAAGGCAAGAAGAAAAAAGGCCTGCAGCGATTTTCTGTAAAAATTTTTTGTCTGTAACATGAGATGATTTTTTGATGAGCTAATAATTAAAAGAGCAGAGAGAACCCGATGTTAACAGCATAGTCAGCAAATGCAGCGTCGCCCTGCCTTTTAATGCCATCATCAGCGCTTCTCAGTTTGTCAGAATAACTTTGTGTACGGTTGTGTACGGTTAACGGAACGGTTGCAAAAGCTGTGATGTTTTTACACAAATAGCTGAGGTCGGGTTCCACTGAAGGAATATAACCCGGCCTCCTGAAACCGCTGCAGCGAACGGCCACATATCCATGTGAAAATGTTTTTTGTAATGATGAAACAAGCAGCGATGCTATCAGAACGGCTGTAATTCTCTTCATGAAAAATTCTTTAATAAAAAGATTAAACAATGCGGTCCTATCTTTTCATTTTTAAACGCGACACGATGAATTCACCGGCCTTTTTTCCGGCTTTGGCGCCTTCTTCGTTATCGAAACGATAATGTATGCCGCCGTACAGCCTTGACATGGCTGCTTCAGCGGCTGCATCCCTGAAAGATTTAATCACCCTGCTTTTAATTCCAAACTCAAGTAATGAAGTGTCTGTAAAACTGGTTTTGTCTGAAAATACTTCTGTCATTACTTCTGCGGCACAGGCCGAAATGGTGGCATGGCCGCTGGTGTAAGATGGAAAAGGAGGTGTTTGAATATAGGGGCGCCATTCGGCATTGAGGTATTTGTTGATCACCGTTTCCGGTCTTACATAATTGCTCCTGTATTTTTCATCCCAGCAACTGATGAAGGCATCATACAATGCAATGGCTGTTTTGGCATAAGCATAAACGGTAGTATTAAAATCAGCTTTGTTTTTTTCCGCAGCTATGCCAACTATATTCATCCAGTGGCCGGGGGGAGAAAACTTTTTGGTAGCAAACATAACATGGCCGGTAACATTCAGTTTAAAAGGGTTATCATCCCAGAAATCGGCAATATGTTTTTGTTCTTCATTCAGGCTGTCGGAAACTACCTTTACTTCCATCATTGCTTTGTAAAAAGCGCTGCTTTTATCCTGCACTTCAAACTTTGGGGGACGTGGCGGCATAAACTGCGAAGCCGAATCCAGCACCATCGTTCTCATCTCACGCCAGTGGGGTTCTACTGCCTGCGCATACATGGGCGGTGTTGGCACCCAGCGTCCGGGAGAATCAATAACAGTAAACCTTGGTGCGCTTCTTATCTGGGCATAATTATCTTTTTTGCTCCAGGCCATAATGGTTTTGAACACCGTATCAGCATATGCAATGGTATTTTGCAAAACATCAGACGGCATCCCAGCGCTATCCGCTTTTTCCGTTAATTCATCGTAATAACCCATCATGCTGCCTTCAGGAAAAGTAACGGCATTACCTGCTTTTATAAAGGCCAGTATGGCTGCAAGCGGAAAATCAATCTGCTTTCCTGCTACCGGTTTCGGCATTACAGGCATGTGCCTTATCTGTCCGCTCAGTGAAATGTAGTTGCTGTCTCCTGCTGCAATTACTTCAAACGCTGCAATATTTGCATACACATAATTTCTCGATGCGATCATCGGCGGAAAATTATTTTCCAGGACGATGTTATTGAGTTTTTTTACGGTTTTGCAATACAGCGCTGCATCGTTGGTAAATGCTTTATAATCCCCGTTTTGCCGGCAGCCTGAAAACAACAGCGCCAGGCATATACATGCCAGTAAATACCTCATAGCCTTATGAAATGAATAATAAAAACTGTGATTAAACCCTGTTTTGCTGAATTGTTCAGCTTAAAGATTCGGGAGGCTGTTCGGGAGTGAAATGTAAGCCGGGAAATAGTGTATTGTTGTTGGAAACAATTCTTAAGCCATGGTTGAAAGAAGGGGTAACAAATCCGTAAGTTTCTTCGGGCTGGCCATATTCTGTAATTACATTTTTGGCAACAGCAGGTTTGGGCACTGATCCTTTGCCATTGTTGTTGTGATCATTATTCTGAAGGTCATTTACAAGAGAAAAAAACTGGTCCCTGGCGGTCTGCATCTGCATTTTTTCCTGGTTGGGCAGGCACAACAGGATAAGCGTATCATTCTGCACTTTACGCTTTACATAATTGTAATGAACCCCTTCAATGGTAATCTCACCATCATAGCGTTCAAAATCGCTCCAGTTGTTGTGATAGGGAACCAATACAGGTACTTTAACTTCTACGAGGTCAGCTTCGTTATATTGCTGGCTGTCGAGTTGCTGTATAAACCTCAACCCCTGTTCCTTTTCAAAATAATTGAAGAGCAACTGGTAACCGCCCATGTTAAACACATGAACCAGCAATAATGATATGGCCAGAAATTTCCTCAAAGCTGTTAGTTAGACATCAAATATATAATAATCGCTGCTATTTCACCAAAAACGTTTTCTTTTCGGGCCCCACGCCTGTTATTGTCAGCGATTTCCATGTCTTAGGCAAAACGCTTTTTACCTGAGTAATTCCCCTTGGCGTAATTTCAAGGCCCCCGAAACCCATTAACACTGTTTGTATTACCCCTCCAGCCCCTGTTGCAAAATAAGGATTGGTTCCGCCCTTGTTTTCAGCCAGCACATTAAAAGGCGGTTTTTGGTTGGGTATATGGGCATCTTTAAAAAAATGCCAGGCTTTTTCACTGTCGCCAATCCTTGCATACAACAATGAAAAGATGGCCTGTGTCATAGCAGGAGTCCCCTCAACAGGCACACGGGTTTCATAATACACAAGGTCTTTCCTGATGTCATCTGGTTTTGTAACTTCTTTTAAGGGAAAAGCAAGCAGGTTTACATCAGCCTGTTTAATTCCTTCTCCATTGTAAGTTGCGTGTTCTTTTGTTGTACCGTCAGGGAATTTAAGAATGGGTATGTTTTGCGCTACCAATGCCCAATCAGCATCGGGAACAATGGCAAGAAGTTTTGCGGCTTCAGTTGCATACTGAAGGTTGGCCCTTGCAGCAGCATTGGTAAATGCATTGTTGTCAACGTTCTCCGCCCATTCATCTGCTGCCACTACATTTTTAATATCATATTTGCCTGGCCCGTTCCGTTCCACACGGCTGGACCAGAAATCTGCTGTTTCTTTTAATATGGGCCATCCCTTTTCACGCAACCAGTTTTTATCCTGTGTAACACAGTAATAATTCCATGCCGCTATGGCTACACATCCGGTAATGTGGTGCTCAAACGGACCGCTCAAAGCCCATACTGGTGTTTCTTCCACGCCGGTTTCAGCGCTTTCCCACGGAAACATGGCGCCTTTATATCCTTTTGAAAAAGCATTTCGCTTTGCGGCTTCCAGTCTCTGGTAGCGGTATTCCACCATACTCTTTGCTATTTCCGGATGAAGCACCAGCAAACCGGGGTACATCCACAATTCAGTATCCCAGAATACATGGCCATTGTATCCGAGGCCGCTTAAGCCCATTGGCGATGGCGATAATGCAGTGCCTTCTCTTGTAAAAGAATAGAGATGGTATAACATGCTCCTTACTTCACGTTGCGATGCATCATCTCCCTCAATAATGATGTCGCTTTTCCATAAATCAGCCCATGCCTTATTATGAAAATTGAGTAACCGCTCCCTTCCCTCAAGCTTTGCATAAATGGTCAGCCGCTCCGCTTCATTTAAAGGATCATCATGGTGTGCCGAAGTGATAGAGGAACCTGCAATAGAAAAACGATAAGTTTCCCCGGCTTTTATTTTTTTACCAAACTTCATCAGGTGCATGTTGTTGTCCCACATTTCGTGAATAATACGTGGCTCCTCTCCGTGGTGTTCGCTGAATAAAAAAGTATTTGAGGCGCACATCAGCAATTTGCCTGTGGGGCTTTTGGCAGATGAAGTAAGCAAACTGATAACCACATGCGGCCGGTCAATTTCATTGTAATAATTCTGTACGTCCCTTATTGCATCAGGGGCTTCCATTACACTGGCCGCAGAAAT
>JANRKT010000039.1:0-24730 GCA_033763355.1 Chitinophagaceae bacterium
TCACCATTTGTACAATTTTGCTGGTGTAATATTCAAAATTAAAACCGGCTTCTATAGCGGTTACTGTGGTATTAAAACGTCCAAAGTCGAAACGCAATGCTGCTTTGGCATGAAGGCCGGGTACAAATTTTATTTCGTTCCATCCTTTTCCAAAACCTGCGCCGCCCAATATACCGGGACCAAGGAACAATGCACTGTCCTGCTGTGTGTATTTAACAAAAATAGATTTTCCGGATTGCGGCGGTTCTTCAACTTCAACATAATAAGGCCTTTGGAGCCCTGCTGAAAAACCTCCTGCAAGGATGCTGTAAACACCCACGCCGTTTTTATTTCCTTTTCCGCCAATCATATACTGCTGGCCCACCCCCAGTTTAAGCTGGTAAAAAGTATTTTGCTTGCCATAAACAAAAGGGTTGCCCAGAAAAATAATTCCCCCTACACTATTAGTAGTACTTTGTTTTTCTTCTTTGGCATGTTTTTTTTCATTCAGTTCAATCTGGAAGATGGTGGCCTTGTAAGCAGATTTTATTTTGCCGATTTCGTAAGAAAGGCCATAGCCGTCATTATTAAGCTTGATGCCAAAAGCGGAGTGTTTCCTGTAAAGAGGTTCGCCTTCTTCCTCCCTGCGCAGCATTTCTGCGATCCTTTCTTTTTTTGCAGCTTTCTTTTCTTCTTTGGAAACTTTTTTATTGTTGCCCTGTTCCTGTGCTGTACCAACTGCTGCTAAAAGAAAACAGGCAACTGTATAAACGACTTTTCTCACGATATGATTTTTATTATTCTTAAACGTAAATTTAGGCAAAAAAATACAATGACTTCACAAGTACAATACGAGGGGCGTTTACGTACCGTTGCCACGCACCTGCAATCGGGAACACAAATAGAAACAGATGCGCCAACCGATAACCAGGGCAAGGGTGAACGCTTTTCGCCTACAGACCTTGTTGCCACTGCATTGGGCAGTTGTATGCTTACTACCATGTGTATTAAAATGAAAGAAATGGAAGCCGCTTTGAAGGATGTAAAAATAGAAGCGCAAAAGATCATGAGCTCCAACCCGCGGCGCATCAGCGGCATAAATTTAACTTTTCATTTTCCGGAGCATTTCAGCGCAAGCGGAGAACAGAAGAAACAACTGGAGCATATTGCCATGACCTGCCCGGTAAAAGAAAGCATCCATCCGGGTATTGAATTAAAAGTTGATTTTAACTGGTAATCATTTAATTTTTATTTATGCTTCAACTGGGATTTGTAAGCGCTATTCTTGCTGATAACAGCCTTGAGGAAGTAATTGATTTCGCTTCGGCAAACAGGTTCTCATGTATAGAGGTAATGTGCTGGCCAAAAGGAAAAGCCGAGAGGCGCTATGCAGGTATAACACATATTGACGTGGATGAACTGGATGATAAAAAAGGAAAAGCAATAAAGGACTACCTGCAGCAGAAAAATATTTTTATATCCGGGCTTGGGTACTATCCCAACCCGCTTGACCCGGATAAAGAAAAATCTGATTTCTATTTTGAGCACATCAAAAAGGTAATTAAGGCCTGCAGCAAATTAGGAGTGGGGGTGATGAATACTTTTATCGGGAGGGACCCGCAAAAAAATGTTGAAGACAATTTAAAATTGTTTAAAGACCGCTGGCCTGCAGTTATTAAAACGGCTGAAGAATACAACATTAAAATTGGTATTGAAAACTGCCCGATGTTATTTACCAATGATGAATGGCCGGGCGGAAAAAACCTTGCTACAACACCCGCCGTGTGGGAAAGGATGTTTGAGATCATCCCATCCCCGGCTCTGGGGTTAAATTATGACCCCTCTCATCTTGTTTGGCAAATGATGGACCCCGTGCAGCCCATATATGATTACAAACATAAACTGCACCACATCCATTTAAAAGATGCCAAAGTATATAAGGATAAACTGAACCGTGTAGGTATTATGGCCACGCCGCTTGAATATCATTCTCCAAAGCTTCCGGGGCTTGGCGACGTAAACTGGGGTGCTTTCTTTTCCGCACTTACTACGGTACGTTATACCGGGCCGGTTTGTATTGAAGTAGAAGACAAGGCATATGAAGGAAGTATTGAAAACATCCATTCAGCCATTCTTACGGCAAGAAACTACCTGAGCCAGTTTGTTGTGTTGTAGTAAATCAAAACCTGACAGGTTTTTTCAGCAGGCTTTTGTTTTTCAGAAATCTTGAAGAAACCAGGTTTATGGTATTAATTTATTTCAGGTCTTTTAAGCAAACTGTTGCCAATGGAGCAATCAAGACAGCGCTTTTTGTTGCAGTAAACGGTACGCAATTCAATCAGCGCCTGTGAGTCTGCTGCATTTTTATTGCTTATGCCAAGTTGGACCCAATAATTTAAAATCGAATTTTTTTCGGCAGCGGTTTCTTCCAGCCACCTGAGCGCTTTGTTTTTTACAGGCTGTTCTTTATGAAACATCCCGTATGCAAAAAGAACCGGTACAATGGTGTTGATGATGATGTTATCAACCATTGACTGGCCCAGGTTTTTTTCTTTATATGATGATACTTCATCAAACCGGTAATGGTAGTGCCAGTAGTCATTGGCCGTAACGTCCAGAAGTTTTTTTACCTCTTTTAGTGAAACGGTTTCTTTTACCTGCGAAAACAAATGGCTTGAATGATGAATAAGCATAGCAAGCTGTGCAAGCCTGACAGTTGGGAAATTCATGGGGCGCATACGTAAAAAAAGCGGCTGTAAAGTTGCTTTTGTCAGTTTGTATTTCTTTTGAAGGAACCCATATTCTCTTTTTAAAAGCCTGGGGTATTCCTCTTGCAGTTCAGTTTCCAGCAATCCCGACTGTCCAAATAACAATGCTTCAAGCTGGTGTATCTGGTTTTTGTGCCTGGCAAGAATGGTTACAGGAAGTGAACGGGCAATCTTTTCAAACGCTTCGCTGTTTACTTTTATCCCGAAATTCCTTGCTATCATCCACCAGAATGTTTCTTCCCAATGCTGGTTGTTTTCCTGCAGGAAATCTTTGAGCACCTGGGTTTTCCTTTGCAGCCTTTCTGCCACCAGGCGGTCTTTCCAGCCTGTCCATGTTAATTCAGCTACCTGTATAATGTTTTTTTCACATGGTATTTTATTCCTGTTGTTCATCCACTCACTGTACTGCTGCAGCAATAATTTCGACACACGGCTTTGTAATTCAAGAACCGGTATTGCGGCATCAGTTGTTTCATCATGCTGCCACACCACATGAAGGATGACATTGTTGTAATGGGGGTCAGTATGGTGGCCATGTTGTTTCCAGTCAGATGTTTTAAGGTGAAGTTCAACATTGCCTACCCATATGGTCTGGCCTATTTTAATTTTAGCTTCAATGAAATCAGGCCCCTGGTTGGTATTGTGCAGGCCGGCATAAATTACTTTTACCGCTTCCCCTGAAACAGCAGTTGGTTCTTTGGTATTATAATACTGGAATTGCCAGATGAACTGAAGTAATCTCTCATTCATGAGAAAAGTTTATAATTCCCCGTTCTAAAGTTCAGGAGTTCTTATTGTATTTCAAAGTGCCTTCAGTATTTCAGAATTTTTCAAGCGCTTTTACCACCCTGCTTACCGGCAGGCCCATCACATTGTAGAAATCGCCGTTGATGCTTTTAATACCCACCACGCCAATCCATTCCTGTATGGCATAAGCCCCGGCTTTATCATAGGGCTGGTATTTGTCAACATAAAATTCAATTTCATTTCTGCTCAGCGGGTAAAACTCAACCTCGGTGCTGTCTGAAAAGCTGGTTTCTTTTTTTCCGTCTGTAATTACTATTCCTGTAATAACAAAATGTTTGTTGCCTGAGAGGGCTGAAAGAATGGATATTGCTTCCTCCCGTGTTTGTGGTTTGCCGATTACTTTATTGTTTAATACTACTATGGTGTCGGCTGCCAGTACAGTGGTATTGTTTTCATAGCGTTTAAAGGTCTCAGAATTTCTTGTTGCATTGGCTTTATTACGGGCAATATAAACGGGGATTTCTTCAACGGACATTCCCGGCGGAAAATGCTCATCTGTTTCTTTTGCCAGTATGTCAAACTCAATTTCGGCCCATTCAAGCAATTGTTTCCTTCGCGGAGACTGTGAAGCCAGTACAATTTTCTTCATATCAGGTACCATTTGAAAAACAGCATCGAAAGTATTCCTGTTAACATCACCAGCTTTACCAGGTTGCTCAGGTTGTGAAAGTCTTCGGTTGTAAAGGCTTTAAACAGTTTCCTGAGTATGTGAAACAAAGGAAGAATGATCAGCAGCAGGTTATACAACACGGGCCACCACCAGGTTAGCTGAATGGAATAAAGTTCCAGAACAAGCAATGCGCCAATCAGTACAATCAGCCATACTGCCACAAACACCTTTGATGCCGGGATGCCCCATACGATGGGCATGGTTTTGCAATTGTATTTTTCATCGCCTTCCATGTCCTCCATGTCTTTAATCACTTCCCTGATGAGTGAAATGATAAAAGCAAAGCCGCCATACATTACTGCATACTTATAAATTTTTGTAATAAGGGAAATGTGTTCTTTGTCGTAACGGCCGGGTAAAAACTTCATTTCAGCCACGTACAGCACCAGCACCACCCATGCGGTAAGCAATGAAATAATGATGTTGCCGATAAGCAACTGCCTTTTGAAAGTGGTGGAATAAAACCAGAGCATCAACACGCATACAATATTTATAATGCCGATGAGCAGGTTGCCGATCTTCCAGCCCAGGTAAAAGCTGATAACAATGCCGGTTACCGAAAGGGCAAGGTGCCATACAATAGCCCATCTTCTTTTAATGAGTTTTTCAATGATGAGCCTTTCGGGCCTGTTCACCCGGTCAATATTCAGGTCAAAATAATCATTGATGATGTACCCTGCAGCGGCTATCAGGATGGATGCAGCAATAAGAAGTACAAGGTGCAACCAGTCGAATTCATGGGTTAATTCAGGATGGCGTGCATATTCAGGAAGGATGATGCAGTAATAAAAAAGAAATTGGGTGAGTGCAATAAAAAAAAGATTCGGATAGCGAATCAGTTTTAAAAACGCAACAAACAATTTCATCGTGTGAAGATAGCCAAGAAATTCAGACGGAAGATATCCCCGATCCCAATTCCCAGTGTTTATGCAGGCGAAGTACTTTTTCAATCACATCCCTTACACACCCTTCGCCGCCGCGGAATAAGGAGATATACTGTGCCATGTGGCGGATATCACTTACTGCATCAATAGGGCAGCATGCAAGCCCCGCTTCTTTCATGGCAGTATAATCCGGCACATCATCGCCCATAAACAATACTTCTTCTTTTTTCAGGTTGTGGTGCTGCATGTATTCCAGGAGCTTTTGTTGTTTATCATCCACCTTCTGAAAAACATCATCAATGCCAAGGCTGTTCAGCCTTTGCTCAACCGCAGCAGAGTAAGAACCGGAAATGATGACCACATGGTAGCCTTTTTTAACGGCAAGCTGCAGCGCATAGCCGTCTTTAATGTTCATCCTGCGTACAAATTCACCCTCAGGTAAAATCAGCAGCGAACCATCAGTAAGTACACCATCCACATCAAAGGCAAATGTGGTAATGGGCTGAAAGAGTTCAAGCACATTCATGCACCGAAGATAAAAGTATCAGGGAAATAGAAAAGTTTTTTTAGGGGATGGGGCCGGGCAACCTCTTTCATAGTTACTGTATGGATTTATAATAATCCCAAATACTTTCGGTCATCTCTTCATATATCTTTTGAAGTTCCGGATGATCTTCCAGCATTTTCAAATGTTTTTTTGTGGTATCCCTGTCGTTTCTCACAGCGGGTCCTGTTTGCACCGCATCCGGGGAATAAAACTGCAGGCGGTTAACAGTTTCTTTAATTAATGACAGCAGCAAATTAAAGTCAGCACCAGTCTTTTTACAGTAATCATTAGCCAGTGTAAAAAGGTGATTGGTGAAATTGCTCACCACAACAGCGGCAAGGTGCAGGTGAAGGCGTTGTTCATCATTTGCATAATGCACCTTACCGGAAATGGTGTAAGCGAAATCTTCAATCAACGTAAGGCTTTCAGGCGTGTTGCCATCTGCCAGTAAAGGTATTTCAGGAATTTGCTCCATGCCCGTTCTTAAGCTTTGCAATGGATAAAGTACACCATAGTTGGTACTGATTTTTTGCAACACATTTTTTGTAACAGAACCGGCTGTATGCACCACCAGCGAATGGTTTAACCGGAGATACATATGCAAATCCTCCAGTGCAGTATCAGACAGCGCAACAAGATACAATTCGCCGTCAGAGCTGGTATTGTTGAAGTCGTTGGTTATTTCACAATCCAGTATTTCGCCCAGCACTTTTGCATGTTCCAGGTTGCGGCTTACTACCTGTAAAACTTCATGCCCGGCAGCTTTTATTTTTCTGCCCAGCACAGTAGCCACATTACCGGAACCAATTATTACAACTTTCATGTCCCCGTCCCCTGAAGGGAGTTATATTTGTTTTTTAAATGTTCTCCTCAGGAGAATATGTTTTTAGCGGGTATGAAATTAGCACAAAAAATTGCAGTGGGTTATATAAGGGCAAGGCTGAACCTTCTTGCAGTGGTTTCAAAAAAGAAAGCGGCCGAAAAAGCATTTGAAATTTTCTGCACCCCTTTCCGCAAATCAAAAAAGAAAGCCCCGCCGGTTTTTGAGAAAGCAGAGAAACTGTCGTTTACATTTAATAATTATACCATCAGGGGTTACAGGTGGAGCCATCCTTCTTCAAAAAAATTTCTCATCCTGCATGGCTTTGAATCTTCTGCTTATAATTTCGACAGGTACGTCAATCCGGTTATAAAAAAGGGATATGAAGTGCTGGCCTTTGATGCTCCTGCCCACGGAAAAAGTTCGGGTAAGCAAATTAACCTGCCACTGTACGTTGATACCATTAAAGAAATCTACAGGCTTTACGGCCCTGTTGATGCATTCATGGCCCATTCATTTGGCGGCATTGCAATAACACTTTTCCTTGAATCTTTGCCGCATAACAAAAATGTAAAACTTGTGCTGATTGCCCCGGCCACAGAAACCATTACAGCCATTGATTCTTTTTTCAGGTTTTTACAACTGAATAACGAAGTAAGAAAAGAGTTTGATGCCCTGATTGAAAAAAGGGGCGGCGTGCCGGTTTCACACTATTCCATCAGCAGGGCCATGAAAAAAATTAAGGCAAGTGTACTCTGGTTTCATGACGAAGATGATGACATCACACCCCTGAAAGATGCATTGCAGGTTAAAAATGATCATCACCCTAATATTGAATTTGTCATCACCAAAGGCTTCGGGCACAGGAGAATTTACCGTGAAAACTCAGTGTTTAAGAGAATAACAGAGTTTGTGTAAGCAGCACCTGAATTTTTTTTTTGCTCTCATTACTATAATATTGCACCTGTCAGGACGGGAAAACAGGGGAGAGGAAGCAGATTGCTGTAAAATTTTAAGGCCCTCTCTCCGTTAAATGCCTGCAACTGGAATACCTATGGCAAAAAACCTTTTAATAGTGGAGTCGCCGGCAAAAGCCAAAACCATCGAAAAGATTCTTGGCAAGGATTTCGAGGTAAAGAGTTGCTTTGGCCATATCCGTGACCTGGAGAAAACGGATATGGGAATTGATATAGATAATAAATATAAGCCCCGCTATATTGTTCCCGCAGAAAAAGAAAGGGTGGTAAAGGAATTGAAGCAACTGGCTAAAAAATCTGATGAAGTCTGGCTGGCAACGGATGAGGACCGTGAAGGCGAAGCCATCAGCTGGCATTTGTGCGAAGTACTCGGCCTTGATCCCAAAACCACCAAGCGCATTGTATTTCATGAAATCACTAAACCGGCCATACAGTCTGCTGTAAAAAATCCCCGTACACTGGATATGCACCTTGTAAATGCACAGCAGGCAAGGCGGATACTTGACAGGATTGTGGGTTTTGAATTATCGCCTGTGCTCTGGCGTAAGATGAGTATGCGGAATAACCTGAGTGCAGGCCGTGTGCAAAGTGTGGCAGTAAGATTGATTGCGGAAAGGGAAAGGGAGATCAATGCATTTACACCTATCAGCACATTTAAAATTGAGGCGGCTTTTTCTGCAAAAGATATCAATGACAGGAGCGTGGTATTTACTGCAGAAGGGAAAAGATATCCCGGATATGAAAACGCCGAAAATTTTTTACGTGAATGTACCGGTGCAAAATATACAGTTAAAGATATACAGGTTAAACCTGCAAAAAAATCCCCCGCAGCGCCTTTCACTACCTCTACATTACAGCAGGAAGCGAGCCGCAAATTAGGTTATGGTGTAAGCCGCACCATGATACTGGCGCAAAAGCTTTATGAAAGTGGTTATATAACTTATATGCGTACAGACAGTGTAAGCCTGAGCGACACTGCACTGGATAATATTAAAGGTCAGATCACCAGTGATTACGGTGCAGATTATGTGCAGATAAGAAAATATAAAAACAAGAATGAATCTGCACAGGAGGCACATGAAGCCATCCGCCCTACATATATGGACAGGATGATGGTTGAACAGCCCGATTGCCAGAAGTTGTACGACCTTATCCGGAAAAGGACAATGGCAAGCCAGATGGCTGATGCAGAACTTGAAAAGACAACTGCAAAGATCAGCATCTCAACAAGCAATGAAGAACTTACCGCCCAGGGTGAAGTATTGAAGTTTGATGGCTTTTTAAAAGTATATATGGAAGGCAGGGATGATGACGATGATGATGAAAATACAGAAGGCATGTTGCCCCCGTTGGCTGTGGGCCAGGTACTTACCCTTAACGAAATGAAAGCTGTTGAGCGTTTCAGCCGTGCTGCACCGCGTTATACAGAAGCATCATTGGTAAAAAAACTGGAAGAGCTTGGCATAGGAAGGCCTTCTACCTATGCGCCCACTATTTCAACTATATTAAAAAGAGGTTATGTTGAAAAAAGAGACAAGGAACCAGTGAAAAGGGATTTCAGGGTGCTGTTGCTGAAACATGATAAAATATCATCCGTTACCGAACAGGAAAATACCGGGGCCGAGAAAGCAAAGCTGTTCCCCACAGATCTTGGGCTTGTGGTAACGGATTTCCTGATCCAGTACTTCGATGACATCATGGATTACGGTTTTACTGCAAGGATAGAAGAGGAGTTTGATGAAGTGGCAGCCGGTAAAATGAAGTGGAATTCCATGATTGATGACTTCTATCTTCCTTTCAAGAAAGATGTGGAAAAGACAATAGAAACAGCAGAGCGTATAAAAGGGGAAAGAGAATTGGGTGTTGATGCTGAAAGCGGAAAGAGAATTGTTGCCCGTATGGGGCGCTATGGCCCGATGGTGCAGATAGGTGAGGCCAATGAGGAAGAGAAACCCCGGTTTGCAGCATTAAAGAAAGACCAGAGTATTGAAACAATAACACTTGAAGAAGCTTTGCAGCTTTTTCAGTTGCCGCGTACTTTAGGCGAATATGAAGGTGCAGAAGTAGCCGTTAACATCGGCAGGTTCGGCCCTTATGTAAAATTTGGTGAGCAGTTTATTTCCATACCCCGTGGTGAAGACCCTATGGAAGTAACATTGGACAGGGCCATTGAACTGATTACCGAAAAACAAAAAGCAGATGCCCCCGTCGGGTTTTATGATGAAAAGCCCATCACAAAAGGCAAAGGCCGCTTCGGGCCTTATATTAAATGGAACGACATGTTCATCAACGTTCCGAAAAAGTACGATTTTGATGCGCTTACCAAAGCGGATATGAATGAGCTGGTAGAAAAGAAGATTGAAAAAGAATCAAACCGGTTTATACAGAAATGGCCAGAAGAAAAAATTTCCATTGAAAACGGCAGGTGGGGGCCTTTCATAAGATTTGGCAAAAAGATGATAAAGCTGGGTAAAAAAGCAGACGGATCAAAATATACTGCAGATGAAATGGCGGCTGCACCGCTTGATGATGTAAAGAAAATGATAGAAGCTGAAATACCCGGTGCATTTGCAAAGAAAGCGCCTGCAAAAAAGAAAGCTGCGAAGAAGAAGGGATAATATTTTTTACTAACCTGCGTTTACGGTAAAAATTAGAATTTTAGAACAGTTCAGCAAAAACGATTGCTGTAAACTTCCATCTGCAGTTACTAAGACCCTGTGGATAATTTTCATTTCGCCGGTAACGTATGCCCCCCGATATTTATTTTCAGAAACCTGTAACAATAATTTATTTATTTCAAACGTCTTAAGGATGAACGTCCTTTTTCTGCATGGAGGAAAACAAAGAAATATCAGCGTTGCTTCACCTCATTGATGACCCTGATGAAGAAGTATTCAGCACGGTAAGCGAACGCATTGTGAGCTATGGTAAGCTGATCATCCCCAACCTGGAAAACTTATGGGAAAACACGCCCAATGAAGGCATACAGGAAAGGATTGAGATGCTCATCCACCGCCTCCACTTCCAGGACCTGCAGGCCGACTTTAAAGACTGGAACAGGAAAGACCGCCAGGATTTGCTGGAAGGTTCCATGCTTGTTGCCAAATACAGTTTTCCTGAGGTACACCATACCAGCGTAATACAGGATATTGAAAAACTCCGCCGGAACATCTGGCTTGAACTAAACAGCTATCTTACGGCATTAGAGCAGATCAACGTTATTAATAAAATCCTGTTCTCTTATTATAAATTCAAAGGCGTTGAGATTTCTTACCAGCACCAGGAAGAGTTCCTCATCAACAAAGTAGTGGAAACCCACAGAGGCAACTCTATTACCAACGGCATCCTTTACCAGTCGCTTTGCCAGTTGCTGGATATACCCGTTAAAGCAGTGAATATCCCCCGCCAGTTTATCCTTGCTTATTTTGATACATCGCATGAGTATTTTAACCCGGAAAAGACCAATACCAATAAAATACATTTCTATATTGATCCTGTTTCAGGCCAGGTATATACGCAAAAAGATGTAGAGAATTATTTCAAACGGATTTCAGTGCCGCCTACGCCATCGTACTTTAAACCCATGAGCAACCGCCGCATCATTCAATTCCTCCTTGAAGAATACTCCAAGTGTTTTGATAACGACAAGAACCGTTACAAGCAGCACGAAATACTCAGCCTTTCTGAGATATTGAGTGAGAAGGACAAATGAAAATAAAGCCAGGCCTTTATTTCTTTATAAAAACAAATTGTCCCCCTTCATCGCCAACGTCAAGTATCTTTTCGCAGATTGGCAATGTTTTTCCTGAGGTATTGTTGATTGTAGCATCCCTGAAACGGCCGAATAAATCGGATGCCGTTACATATTTATCCCTGTTTTCACCAAGCCTTTGTGTAAAATAATGAATGAATACACTTTTATCCGGAACCGGTTCAAGGTTGCCGCTGGCCATCAGTTGCCGGCTTTTGTAACTGTATTGTGTTTCTATTGGTACAGGCGCATCAGAAGGCAGCAGGCTTCTTCTTACCATGCTGCCGCTGTAGCAGGCATCTGCAATAAATAAAATATGCCTTGCTTTGCAGCCTTTCATGGCGGTAATTAAGTCAGAAGCGGAAATGTAAGTATAATACTTGCCCTGAGAAGCTGTTACCGGCATAAGATAACCTTCTATGTCATCCTTATTAATACCCGTTTTATAAGTGCCATGACCTGCAAAAAATATCAGGAGGTTGTCGTCCGCTGTCATCTTTTCAATTGTTGTGCTAATAGCCCCGAGAATATCTTCTCTTGATTTATCAGCAATGATGCTGATGTTTTTTTCTTCGAATGTGTAGTTTTTCAGCAGCACCTCCTTTATTGCTTTTGCATCTGCAAGCGGCCTTGTTAAATCCGGTATTTTATCATCCTGGTATTTTTCGGCAGCAATAAGCAGGGCATAATATTTTTGGTCTTTCGATGTAATGGGCTTAATAAAATCCCTTGTCTTGGTTTCCCCGCCCCGGCTGCCGCTTATAACACATAACCGGTTTGATGTATTCCCGGCTTTGTCCGCAACTTCAATCACCGCATTTTGTTTACCGGCCTGAAGGTTTATTAATGCCACAAATGTGCCATCCTCCTCAATATTGCTTACCGGCCTGCCATCAACTTTTACCCAGGCAATGCCGCCCTCATCTGTAACCCTGCCCATCAGGCTTGTTCTTACAGCGCCTGCCTCTGCATAAATTGTATCACCTGGTAACAGTATTAAATGTGGTGGTATTTTATCGGCCTGTGTTATTGTATTGCGTTGCGCTTTAATTTGCGCTATGCCAAGTGATGCATCAGCAATATTGTTATTAATTGCAAGCGCTTTGTTATAGTAATTCAGGGCTTCTTCCTGCTGAAATTGCTGCTGGCATGTATATCCCAGTTTTGAGAACACAAAGCCCACATAAATTTTCATCCCTTCTTTTTCTTCTTCACGGGTATTGATATAATCCGAATATTGTTTTAAAGATTCCTGCAGCAATTGTTTTGCCTTTTGATAATTTTTTTGGGGTAATTCGGTAACGCAGGCGCTGATATATGTTTTCAGAAATTTCCAGCGATCATATTCAATATATGCCTTCAGTTGTTTAGAACTGTAAAGACTATAATATGCGCCGGCTTCTGCAAACTGGTTATTCTGTATAAGGGGTATAAGGATATTTATACAGGCCTGCGCATGCTGCGGGTTCAGCTCAATGGCTTTTTTAAAATCGTCAGCTGATTCGCTGTATTTTCCCCATAATGTATAAGCGATGCCCCTGTTGTTATAAGCATCGGCATACTGCGGGCTGATTAAGATGATTTTGGTAAAATCGGCCAGCGCTTTTTCATACATGCCCAATGCGCTGTAAAGGTCGCCCCGGTTTAAAAGTGCGTTGATGTGCGAAGGGTCTGTTTCTATGGCTTTACTAAAATCATCTGTTGCCTTTTGATAAGCAGCAAGCTGCCTGTAACAAAGGCCCCTGCCCACATATGAGTCAGTGTATTTGGGATCAAGCATTAAAGCCATTTCATAATCATCTTTTGCTTTTTCGTATTGGCCAAGATAATAGTTGCCTGTAGCCCTGCCATAATAAGCCCATTTGTATTTGGGGTCAAGTGTTATGGCTTGCGAATAGTCTGCAATAGCAGATGCATAATTGCCTGAACGGAAATAAATATTCCCCCTCCAGTAATATGAATCAATATAAGCGGGGTCTGTGCGAAGGGCAGAAGTGAAATTTGAAATGGCCTGTGCATCGTCTTTTAAGTAATTATAAGCCAATCCCCTGGAATGATAGGCCCATTTGTATGCAGGATCAATTTCAATAGTTTTGGTATAATCTGTAATGGCATTCACATATTCACCCAGTACGTAATAAGCATTGCCCCGATAGTAATAAGCATCCTTGTAATTTGTCGAGTATGCTATGGCATTGGTATAATCCGCAACAGCCTGCCTTGCCTGGTTGGTTGAATAATAGGAAAGGCCCCTTATGGTATATGCCCAGGCATAGCTTGAGTTGAGGCCAAGCGCCTTATTGCAATAATTAATGGCTTCTGAATAATTTCCTTTGGTATAATAGTCAAGGGCCGTACGTGTTAAGGCTTCTTCATTCTGGGCATACACTGCTGTAGCCAGTACTAACAATAAAGCAAACGGGATTATGCATTTGGGTATTCGCATAATGCAATAAAACAATCAGGCAAATAAATATTCCGGTACAGAGAGAATCAAATGGACGGAGTGCTGCGGCTTCTCATCAAATAAGCACAAGTATGCTTATTGCACACATGAATAATGTGTTGAAAATACTGCAAACTAAATTTACCAAAAAAAGCCTTTGCGCAGGCAGCAGGTTATCCCCGCCCTGTAGTAACTATAACTCCAGCTTATATCCCTGCCTGTACTCCCGTTTTACAAACTGGTTGGCAGGTTCAAAATTGCTGATCTTCATGTTTGTGCCGTCCCACAATAATTTTTTGCGCCCGGGAAACCGCAATTCGCCTTTTTTGCTTTTGTCTTCGTAGTTATAACTTCTTACAGCAAGGTTGCCCATTATTACTGTTTCGGTTAAGGGGCCAGACTTGTCAAACGATGAACTGGTATAAGCCCCGTATCCTTTTTTGCAGGCATTTACCCACTGTGTCTGGTGACCTTCAGAACCCCTGTCAACAAAAGCAAATTTGGATTTGGGCAAGGTTACTTCTTTCATTTTTCTGGTTGGCAATATCGTTGGTTTCCTGCCAAACAAACCAGCCATTAATTTACCTTTTGAGCCTTCAAATAAAATTCCGCCATCCCATTCGCCAAAATTTTCATCAGGCAATAATTCTGCGGGGCGTTTGGGTTTAATGCCGCCATCATACCATATCAACTCTACCGGTACCATACTGCCCCTTGCTGGAAACTGGATATGAATTTTGGAAGAAGGCGGATAACTGTCGGTATAAAAAACTTCCTGGAAGAAGCCGGTATATACTGAAGTAACGCTGCATTCAACAGATACGGGATAACCAAGTTTTAATGCCCTGAAGGGCACATCCATAAAATGGCAACCCATATCTCCCAACGAACCGGTTCCAAAATCACTCCAGCCACGCCATGTAGCTGGCAGGTAAATCGGGTTAAAATCCCTGAAAGGAGCTGTGCCCAGCCATAAGTCCCAATCTACTTCTTTAGGAACTTCAAACTGCCCTTTTGGAGTGGGTATGCCCTGGGGCCATACCGGCCTGTTGGTCCACACATGTACAGTATGTACGTTCCCGATAACACCTGCCTGTATCCATGTTTCTACATTTCTTGTATCGTCGCCGCTGCTGCCCTGGTTGCCCATTTGTGTAACCACTTTATATTTTTTTTCGGCCTGTGTTAATATCCTTGCTTCGTAAATATCATGCGTTAAGGGTTTTTCCAGATAAACATGTTTGCCAAGTTGCATGCAGGGTAGGGCGTGTACGGCATGCATGTGGTCGGGTGAAGTGATGATTACGGCATCAATATTTTTTTGTTCTTTATCCAGCATTTCGCGGTAGTCCCTGTAGTAAGGTGCGTTCGGCCATCTTTTTCTTGCGTTTACAGCCATGCGGCCGTCCACATCGCAAAGGGCAACTATATTTTCGACGCCGTTGTTCCATGCATAAGGAAGGTTTACTTCGGCTTTGCCGCCCACGCCAATGCCTGCAATGTTCAGTTTATCGCTGGGTGCAGTAAAACCTTTGCCAATAACATGGCGTGGAACAATAAAAAAACCTGCGGCAGCCAATGAAGTATTGCGGATAAATTTTCTGCGGGAGGAATTGATGCTGTTTTTATCAAATGACATGGTATTAAATTTTGCGTTTAAGTTAAGAAGAATTACAATAAGAAAAATAAGATACAAGAAGCAAGGTGCAAACACGAAATATCAGGATATAAGAACCAAAAGCAACAATGGAAAGAGGCAGTGCCGGTGACCGGCTATCCCAATAAACTAATAAACCAATTGCCTGGCCATATCCCTTCACCCGAAAAATACCTAAGTTTGAAAAAACAATACAATATGCCAATTACATGGGGTGATTTTGAAAAAGTAGAAATAAGGGCGGGAACCATTATTGAAGCAGAGGATTTTCCCCTGGCACGTAAGCCGTCTTACAAGTTAAAAATTGATTTTGGCCCGCTGGGTATAAAAAATTCCTCGGCACAGATCACCACATTTTATAAAAAGGAAGATCTGATCAACCGCCAGGTGATTGCGGTGGTGAATTTTCCTGTAAAGCAAATAGCCAATTTTTTCAGCGAATGTCTTGTGCTTGGCGTTTATACTTCCGGTAATGAAGTAGTTTTGCTTAACCCGGAAAGGGCCGTAGAAAATGGCGCACGGATCGGGTAACCTTTTTTTATGGTGCAATTGTTCACTTCTTACTATGATTCCCCGACAGGCCTTGTTGAAATAAAAGGAACAGAAGAAGCTGTTTTTTCAATTTTATTTATTGATGTTGATGTAAGAGTACCATCAAACAGCAAAGCGCCGGATGCTGTAAAAAAATGCCTGAAGCAATTAGATGAATATTTCACAGGCAAAAGAAAAACCTTTGATTTTGCAATGGATCAGGAAGGCACTTTATTTCAAAAAAAGGTGTGGAATGAATTGCTGAATATCCCTTATGGCAAAACCATTTCTTATATGGAGCTTTCCAGGAGAATCGGGGACACGAAGGCCATCCGTGCCGTGGGAACAACAAATGGCAAAAATCAATTATCCATTGTTGTACCTTGCCACAGGGTAATTGGTTCTGATGGCAGCCTTACCGGTTATGGTGGTGGTTTATGGAGAAAAAAATGGCTGCTGGAGCATGAATTAAAATGGTCAGCAGGGGTACAAGTTTTATTTCCGCATGACGTCAAAGATAGCAGTTCTTAAAACTGATATTACAAAACTGCATGTTGATGCCATCGTTAATGCAGCCAATACTTCCCTGATGGGCGGCGGCGGTGTTGATGGGGCTATTCACCGTGCAGGTGGTCCTGCTATTTTAGAAGATTGCAGGCGGATTGTGACAAAGCAGGGCGGTTGTGAAACAGGTGAAGCGGTAATTACTGCTGCCGGTAAGCTTCCGGCAAAATATGTAATAAATACCGTAGGCCCGGTTTGGCGTGGCGGAAAAAACGGCGAGCCGGAATTATTACGCAATGCTTATTTCAACAGTTTGCAGTTAGCTTTGCAGTACCAGGTAGAAACAATTGCCTTCCCTAATATAAGCACCGGTATATTTGGTTACCCAAAAGAAAAAGCGGCTTTAACAGCCGCTAATACAGTAAAAGGCTTTTTATCCAATTATCTGCAGATAACCACAGTTGTTTTTGTTTGTTTTGATGAAGAAAACTTCAGCTTGTATAACGGCATACTTTCAGTTTAGCAGCTGAAACATCATTGAACACATCTGTACAATGAAACTGTGTTTGCCGCTTAGAGGCGGGCAACTATTTACATAAATGGTAAAATAAAGATTTCACGGATGACTTACTTTCACTGCGTCATGAGAAAAAACTTTTTAATGGGTGTGGCATTGTCACCCCTTATCCTGCTATCCTGCGGAGAAAAAAAAACTTCAACTACCGCAGCTCCTTCTAACCCTGCAGCCTTTGCAGCAATTCCTGTTGAAGCGGTGGTACTGAAACCTGTCAGCATCAGCGATGCAGTAGAAATTTCAGGGACCATATTGCCGTATGAGTCAACCGAAATACGGCCTGAAACTTCAGGCCGTGTGGTAAGCCTCAACATCAACGAAGGCAGTTATGTAAACCGCGGCGCATTGCTGGTAAAATTATTTGATGGCGACCTGCAGGCCCAGCTTAAGAAACTTGAAGTGCAGTTGCAGATTGCTGAAAAAACCGAGGAGCGGCAACGTGAACTTTTAAAGATCAGCGGCATTAGCCAGCAGGATTATGACCTGAGCCTGCTGCAGGTAAACAACCTTAAAGCAGATATTGATCTGACCCGTGTAAACATTTCAAAAACAGAAATAAGGGCGCCTTTTAACGGCAGGCTCGGTTTAAGGAACATCAGCATGGGAGCTTATATTTCCCCCACAAATATTATTGCTACCATCAGCCAGGTTAACCAGTTAAAAATTGAATTCAGCATACCTGAAAAATACAGTTCTCAAATTGCAAGGGGGCAGGATGTGCAGTTTACTTTAGACGGTTCCCCGAATAATTACACTGCGAGTGTAGCTGCAACTGAAAGCACTGTTGAAGAAAACACCCGTAGCCTCCGCATAAGGGCCATTGTAAAAGGCAGTGATAAACACCTTGTGCCAGGTACTTTTGCCAAAGTAAAAATTATACTCGGCAAAAACGACAATGCATTGATGGTACCATCAAAAGCAATTATTCCGCAGGCCCGCAATAAAAGGGTGATTGTTTACCGCGGCGGTAACCCTGTATTTGAAACGGTAATAACGGGCATCCGTGATTCAACCAGTGTGCAGGTATTAAGCGGGTTAAAGGCCGGCGATACATTGGTGACAACAGGGTTGCTTTTTATACGCCCCGAATCAAAACTCAGCCTTACCAAAGTACAGTGAACAGATCAAAATAATTAAGGATGAATTTATCTGAACTCAGTTTACGCAGGCCGGTACTTGCAGTGGTTTGTTCCATCGTCATCATCATTTTCGGCCTCATCGGTTATTCTTTCCTCGGCGTAAGGGAATATCCTGCTATTGACCCGCCGGTTGTAAGCGTAAGAACTTCCTATACCGGGGCCAATGCTGAAATTATAGAACAACAGATAACAGAGCCGCTTGAGAAAGCAGTGAATGGGGTGGAAGGGGTACGCACCATTACTTCTTCCAGCGCACAGGGCAGCAGTAACATTACTGTTGAGTTTGAATTGGGGGTTGACCTTGAAAAAGCAGCCAATGATGTAAGGGAAAAAGTATCGCAGGCAGCCAATGCGCTGCCGCTGGATATTGACGGCCCGCCGGTTGTTGCCAAACAGGATTCAGATAACGACCCCATCATATTTATGCAAATGCAAAGCCAGAGCCGTAACCTGCTTGAGTTAACTGATTTTGCAGAGAATGTGGTGCAGGAAAGATTGCAGACCATTAACGGGGTAAGTTCACTTTTTGTTTTTGGCAGAAGGTATTCCATGCGCTTGTGGCTTGACCCGGCCAAGCTGGCGGCATATAAACTAACCGTACAGGACATCAGGAGTGCACTGGACCGGGAGAACATAGAATTGCCAGGGGGCAAAATAAGAGGTGATGAAACCGAACTCACAGTAAAAGCCTATGGTAAGCTCACTACTGAGGATGATTTTAATAACCTTATCCTGCTGCAGGAAGCCGGAAGGATCATACGGTTCAAAGATGTGGGCAATGCCATTCTTGGCCCCGAAAATGAAGAAAGCGTTACCCGAAAAAATAATTTGCCTGCCGTTTCTCTCGGCATTATTGCCCAGCCGGGTTCAAACCAGGTGGCCATTGCAGATGAAGTGTATAAACGGCTTGAACTGGTAAGAAAAGATTTGCCGGATGATGTTACTATTGAAATAGGTTTTGACAGGACTACTTTTGTTAGAAAAGCGATTTCAGAAGTTAAGGAAACATTGATGATTGCTATCGGGCTTGTAGTACTTATTATTTATTTGTTTTTCCGCGAATGGTCTATTGCCTTCAGGCCGCTGATAGATATCCCCGTAGCGTTGATAGGCGCTTTCTTTATCATGTATGTGGCCGGTTTTTCCATTAATGTTCTTACGCTGCTTTCATTGGTGCTTGCCACCGGGCTGGTGGTTGATGATGGTATTGTGGTAACGGAAAATATTTTCAAGAAGATGGAACAAGGCATGGACAAATGGAAAGCAGCAAAAGAAGGTTCCAAAGAAATTTATTTCGCAGTTATTGCCACATCCATAACACTCGCCATTGTATTTCTGCCCATCATTTTCCTGCAGGGTTTTGTAGGCCGTTTGTTCCGTGAATTTGGTATTGTAGTGGCAGGTGCTGTTTTGATCTCAGCATTTGTTTCATTGTCATTAACACCTGTACTCAATATCTATCTTTCCAAAAAAGACCCTCATAAACATTCCTGGTTTTACAATTTTACAGAGCCATTCTTTAAAGGGCTTGAGAATGGTTACCGCCGCATGCTGGGCTTATTTATGAGGAGCAGGTGGATGGCTTTTGTTATTGTTGCTGCCTGTGCAGGCATCATCTTTCTTATCGGCAAGGGGTTGCCATCAGAACTGGCACCGCTTGAAGACCGCAACCGTGTAAGGGCAAGTTTACTGGGGGCCGAAGGAACTGACTTTGATTACATGGACAGGGCTGTTTATGATGCAACCCAAAAGGTGCTGGATTCTGTGCCTGAAAGATATGTGGTGTTGTCATTTGCGCCTGGTTTCAGCGGGGCAGGCGGGGCTAATGCAGCATTTATCAGTATGGGACTGAAAGATGCTTCGGAAAGAAAGCGTTCTCAAAACGATATTGCCCAGCAGATGACACGGATGTTCAGGAGCACAACAGATATACGTGTGCTTACTTTGCAGGAACAAACCATTTCAGTAGGCTTAGGTTCACGTGGTGCACTGCCTGTGCAGTATGTGCTGCAGAACCTTAATTTCGATAAGCTGAAAGAAAAGGTTCCCCAGTTCATGGACGAAGTAACCAAAAGCCCTGTTTTCCAGGGTTATGATGTTAACCTCAAGTTCAATAAACCCGAACTGCAGATAACCATTGACCGTTTAAAAGCAAGTGAACTGGGCATTTCTATTCTTGATATTACCAACACGCTTCAGCTTACATTGAGCGGGAGAAGGTTCGGTTATTTTATAATGAACGGTAAACAATACCAGGTTATCGGGCAGGTGGACCGTGAAAACCGCGATGAACCGCTTGACCTGAAAGCATTTTACATACGCAGCAGAACGGGAAACCTTGTTCAGCTCGATAACCTTGTTACCATAACCGAGGCTGCCAATCCGCCAACCATTTACCACTACAACCGTTTTAAAAGCGCCACCATTGCAGCCGGCCTTGCAGAAGGAAGGACATTGGGAGATGGTATAAAAGAAATGGAGCGTATTGCTGATAAGGTGGTGGATGAAACCTTTACCACATCACTAACCGGTACATCAAGGGATTTTGCAGAAAGTTCATCCAATACCGCTTTTGCTTTTGTACTGGCATTGATACTTATTTACCTTGTACTTGCAGCGCAGTTTGAAAGTTTTGTTGACCCATTCATCATTATGATTACTGTGCCTCTTGCACTGGCAGGCGCTGTATTCAGCCTTTGGCTGTTTGGCCAGACCATAAACATATTTTCGCAAATAGGCATCATTATGCTCATCGGGCTGGTAACCAAAAACGGGATTCTAATAGTGGAATTTGCCAACCAGAAGAGAGAAGCAGGCGAAAACAAATTTCCTGCGGTAATTGATGCAGCGGTGGCAAGGCTGCGCCCTATTTTAATGACCACACTTGCAACAACACTGGGTGCATTGCCCATTGCGCTGGCTATTGGTTCTGCAGGCAAAAGCCGTGTGCCATTGGGTATTGTAATAGTAGGGGGGATGTTGTTTGCACTGGTGCTTACTTTATTTGTTGTGCCTGCATTGTACAGTTATATTTCACGAAAAAAAGTAAAGCATTATGAAGAGTAGAAAAATATTGTTTTTTATTTTCTTCCCCTCTCTTCTCTATGCCCAGGAAAATGTTTTAACTGCTGAAGATGCAATAAACATTGCCCTGCAGAACAACCTGCAAATACAGATTGTAAAGTACGATGCAGAAGCGGCAAAGATTAACAACAACTGGGGCAATGCCGGCAAATGGCCAACGCTTACCGCTTTTGTGGGCAACACGGAGTCGCTTTCAAACCTTAACCAGGAATTATCAAACGGAAGCACTATTAAAAGAAATGGCGTTACCAATAATGTGCTTAACACCAACCTTAATTTTTCATGGCGCATTTACAACGGCATGAGGGTGAGGGCGACCAAAAGCAGGCTTGAAGAACTGGAAAAAATAGGTGATATAAATGTGCAGCAGCAGATTGCACAGGTTGTTTACGATGTAAGGATTGCTTATTACAACCTGGTAAGGTTAAACCAGCAGGTAAAAGCGCTGGGAGCTATTATTGATTTATCGCAGGAGCGTTACAAAATTGCAGAAACAAGATTTAATGTGGGCAGCGCTGCAAAAACGGATATGCTGCAGTCAAAAATTGATTTGAATGAACAGCAGATCAGCATGTCTGAAATTCAGCGGCAGATTGTGCAGACCAAGGCCACATTAAACAACCTGATGAAGAGGCCGGCCAATCCTGATTTCAATGTATCCGATACCAGCTTTACCGTGGAAGCGGTAAATTTTGAAGAATACAGTAAAAAAATACAAACCAGTAACTATGATTTGTTGCGGGCACAACGCGACTTTGCAGTACTGGTGCAGCAGCGCCGTGAAATCAATTCGCAGCGGTTACCGGTTTTAACGCTTAACAGCGTTACCAGTTACAACCGCAACAAAGCCAGCGGTGGTTTCTTCCTGGTTAACCAAACCTTTGGGCCAAATATAGGGCTGGGTTTATCCATACCATTATTTAACAGCAATATTTTTAAAACACAGCTAAAGGTTAACGAAGTGCAGCAAAAAAACCAGAAGCTGATAACGGAAGACCTGCAGAACCAGTTACAGCTTCAGCTGGTAAATGCTTATCAGGAATATTTAACTGCACTGGGTATTGTAAAAGTGGAGAAAGCCAATGTGGAACTTGCCACAGAAAACAATTTTATTTCTACTGAACGTTTCCGCAAATTACAAAGCAACTCCATTGAATTGCGGCAGGCACAACTGAGTTTAATAGAAGCGCAGAACCGCCTGATCAATGCACAGTACCGGGCCAAGATTGCGGAGACTTCTATAATGCTGATTGCCGGGGATATGAGGTGAGGCAGGGAATGGGGGTGAAGTTTTTTTGTTTAATGCAATTTTTAAATCATCAGCATCTTATTTATAGCGATGGGTTTCAAACCCATCGCTAAGGAAGCGTTGCTGAGATGAAATCAGTAATCATCCCTATTTTGTCCAAACACATAGAAGATGCCTGCTGAAATACCGGCGTTATGTACATCTGAATTGGATGAAACAGAAGTAACGCCAAATCCATAGCGGGCATTTATCCCGATTCCCGAATTAAACTTATATCCAAGGCCGAAATTCAGGGAAAAATCAAACTTTTTAGATTGGTCTTTTATATCTGTAGTGGTACCATTGGCTTTTGATTTGGCTGAAAGCAAGAGTCCAAACTGGGGCCCCGTTTCAATATAAAGACCAGTTGAAGCGATATACCGCTGAACCATCAGGGGAAACTGCAGGTAGGAAAGAGTGGTTTTACCGCCGCTGCTTTTTGCACCCTGCATGGAATAAAAAAGCTCCGGCTGAAAAACATAACTGATGATTCCTTCGTCGCCGCCAAACGAAATTTGCGCAAGGCCGCCTGCATAAGGGGCCGTGAGGCCTGAAGCACTGGGTGCATCATCGCCAAGGAAAGAAAAGATATTCACGCCTCCTTTTACTCCATAGTTTACACTTACCTGTGCATGTAAAAAGGATGTAATAAAAATTAATCCGATTGAAAGAACAGAAATTTTTCTAAGCATGTTTTTGATGTTTTTTGGGTGAATTGTTTATTATGAGGTTATTGTTTAATTGCCTGAAATGTGACAGGCTGAGTGTAAGAAGAAGGAACTTTTTCGCCCAACGCCATAGCTGGCCTCCATACAGGTGATTCACTTATTACACGAAGCGCTTCTTCAGCAAGCCTTGGATGTACTTCTTTTTTATTTAATACAACCGCATTCAGCACTCTGCCTTTTTCTGATATAATAAATTCGACTATTACTGTTTGCTCTGCTGTTGTTTCACGCCTGGATATTTTTAAGTATTTGTTTGCAACGTCCGGGTTTAAGCTGGTTTCGATATATTTAATCCATCCGCCTTTACGGGTGAATTCGGGCGGTACAGTTATTAACTCCATTGAAAATTTTTTTTCCGGAAGGTCAGGCAAACTGAACACAGACATGTCAACAGGGGTTTCTTTAACACTTAAACATGTTTGAGATAACTCATATATATTGTAATCAGAATTGAGTGCAAGCCAAATGGATGAAGTTTCCCTGATATAGGCATCGTACCTGCTTATAGTATTGTTTTTGTCGTATTCCGGATTTATATAGAGTACAGGCGCAAAAAAATACTTCGCTATATAAGAGGCAGTTTTGACGGAGATGGATTTACAGTCATAACCTGCTATTTTCTTTTGTTCACCTGATTTGCTGACACCCAGAACTACAGTACTATCGGAATTGTAATCAAGATAATACAATGTGTCTATGCCCCTGAATTTTAAAAATACTTTTTGCCTTGAAGCGATGTAATACTCATCGTTACCGGCAGATGTACGCCTATAATTACCCTGCCTGACATGTACTACAAGACTATCTCCAAGACAAAGTGCATTCCTTACAGCCTTGTCGCTGATACCTTCCGTTTTTGACTTTGATTCGATTTTATAAACAATTTTACCCTCAAACTCCTTCTGCTGGGAAAAAACTGCAGAGCTATACAATAATGCAGAAAGGGCAAAGATTACATTTCTCATATAGTAATTTTTCAAAGGCTGTTCAGTTGTCAGGATTTTAATAAACTGAATTAATGCTGCGGTTATTATTGTGTAGGTGTATTAAATTATTATCTCCCCCAAATATGATTTAGAACCTCAACCCCACACTTATCCCATAAGTTCCCGGATTGCCGAGGTGCACACCGCCAAAATCATAGGCATAGGCAATGTATTTTGTATTGCCGATGTTTCTTGCCCAGAACATTAGCTCAGCATTTTTTAATGCTATACCAAAGCGGGTATTGAATAAACTATAAGCATCCTGTGAGATGGTATTGGCCAGATCGAAATACTGTTTGCCGAGATATATCCATTCGCCGCGTACAATCAGCTTTAATGCATTTTTGCCGCCAGGCTGGTAAGTGTATTGTGCAGCGAACATGGAAGTAACATCAGGCGTAAAGATTTGTTTATTGCCTGCAAGGTCAGCCTCCTGACCATTTTGCGATAGCTTTAATGTTTTGTATTCCGCATTGTTCCAACCGAAATGATATTCCAGTTCCCATCCGTTTGAAGGGGTGGCAGACACATCGGCTTCAATTCCTTTAGTAGTGAGTTTACCCGCATTCCTGATTATGGTAATGGCATCA
>JANRKT010000040.1:0-20399 GCA_033763355.1 Chitinophagaceae bacterium
TAACAGATCATATACCCTACACCTTACTACCCCATCAGGTAAAACCCTTAGTGGCCCAAATACCATTTACACTTACACAATTAAAATGTTTTACCCGGCATTTATAAGTTGTAACCCAACTTATGAAAAAGATACTTGCCCCGATACTACCCTGCCTCCTGCTGCTCACCGGATGTAAAAAATCAGAACAGGCGCTTACCCTAAATGCCAACCGGCAGATTACATTGACACTTGATGACCGTTACCTGGAGAAAATATACCCCGCTGATGAAAGCGACCAAAGCAATTCTTACAGCTTTTGCAACAGCGCACCCAACTGCCGGGCCGGTTATGGTGCAGGTTATCAGCTGGAAAACGATGAAGAAATTTATTTCAGGCTGGGCCAGTTAAGCAGCAGCCAGTTGCCCGTTTCATTTGAAGCATTCAAATCTCTTTTTACCCCCGGTGTAAAAACTTTTGATTCATTGCTGGTGTGGGGCCAGCAAAGCAGCAACTGTGTGGAAGTATTTTACGCTGAGGGTACCGGCAAAAGATGGGGCAGCACACACATTAAAAGCAACAGCACTGCCGGCAGCATGGTTACACGAACGGTTAACCAGCCGGGCAGCAGCTTTGTAATTGAATCCATGAAAGAAATTACAGAAAACAACGTATCCGTTGGTGTAAAAATAAAAGGCCGTTTCAACTGCATCTTATACGAAGAAGACGGGACCCGCCAGAAAATGGTAAAAGACGCCACGTTTATTGCACAGGTAATGAAGTGGTGAATAAAAATTACTTAGTTTGCTATCTTTTTATCATCATCTTTTTGACTTTTGACTTTTGACTTTTGACTTTTGACTTTTTGACTGCCGACTGCTGACTTTTTTTTCTACCACCCCACCCCTTCCCCGAATTTCCCCAACCCGAAATATTTATTCAGTGGCATGTTTAAACCCAGCTGGTTGTAAGCTGTATTGTTCTGGTAATGCGAACGGGCATAACGAACCTGGAGTTTGCTTAATAATACCCCCACACCCATTGAAAAACCATTTAAGCCGTTCGGGGCATTGCTGATTTTTAATTCGGCCCGGCGTAAAAAATTATAGCCCACAGTCACTTCAACTTTATCGCCAACATAAATCTGCGTAGCCATAATAAAATGGCGGAATAACTTATCAAAGAATTTGCTGTTGTTTGCAGTAATAAAGTTATCGTTGTTAAATGCAGTGTCGTTATACAAAATATCAAACTGGTGCAGGTGCTGCGCGGCAAACGAAAACTGTAAAGGCGCTTTGGCAAGGCGCTTGGTAATTCCAATCTGCATATCAAAAGGCATGTCTTCCGCCTGACCGGCATATTTTTTTAACTGCAGCCCCATGTTCTTTACCACAAACCCGACCTGCAACAGCCGGGAAGAATCATAATAGTTCACGCCGAAATCAAATGCAAGGCCATTGGAGCGGTACTGGCTGTAATTGGAACTGATGAATTTTAATGTGGCCCCATAATACCAGCGCTCAAGATATTTTCTTGAGGCAGCAAACTGGACCACATAGTCATTCGGCCTGAATGTGCCCAATATGTTGCCCGCAGCGTCTGTTTGCTGCACGCTGCCATAACCAAAATAATTCAGCCCGAACGAAAAATTTGTCTGAAGTTTCTGATGGTGGTAGCCCAGCATCCAGTGCAGGTTTTTAATGTCAGCATAAAATACATTGAATACCGCCGCCATCTGCGAATGCATTTCTTTTCTCAGCAAAGCGGGATTGTTAAAAGAAAGGGAAACATCGTTGCTGAGATTGGATGTATTGATACCGCCAAGCGCTGTTAACTGCGGGGCGTTGGAAAGTTTAAGAAAATTAAATACTGAACTGCCACCGATGGTTTGCGAATAAGCAGAGGAATAAATTATACAAATAAAACAAAACAGTAATTTTCTGTGGCTGCAGTGCATGAACGAATTTACGATTTAGTCCGGAAGCAGAGCTTTAGGGAACTGCCGCCGGCATAATAACCTGTTTTTAAATTTTAAGTGGTTAAAATCCGGAAGCGGAGCTTCCGGGTACAAAAATGAAAATCCCCCATAGAGATGGGGGAACTTCTTTAACCCTTAAAACAACCAACATGAAAAATATTGAGAAAGGAATTTATATCATTAACGTTATAAATTAATGTTTGGTTGACCGGAAATCATAAAATTTCGTGAAATACTTATACAGAGCGGCTATAGCAAGGCCAGTTCAAGCACTTGCTGCATGTTTTTTACAAAATGAAATTTCATTCCTTTTATAAAGGCCGAATTGATTTCTTCCACATCTTTTTCATTCTGCCAGCAAAGGATCACTTCTTTCAGCCCGGCACGTTTTGCCGCTAATATTTTCTCCTTAATGCCGCCTACAGGCAACACCTGGCCCCGCAGGGTAATCTCACCCGTCATAGCCAGGTAAGGTTTTACTTTTCTCCCGGTAAGTGCAGATGCCAGTGATGTCATCATGGTAATACCTGCGCTGGGGCCGTCTTTTGGCACGGCCCCTTCGGGAACATGGATGTGAATATTCTTTTTAATGTACAGCTCCGGGTCTATATCGCTTTTCTTTGCGTTTGACTGTAGGTATGTTAATGCAGTGGTGGCGCTTTCTTTCATTACATTTCCCAGGTTGCCGGTCAGTTTCAGTTCCCCTTTGCCATCACTTAAAGAAGTTTCGATAAACAAAATATCCCCGCCCACATAAGTCCATGCAAGCCCTACAGCAACACCGGCCATATTTGCTGTTTTGTATATCTCATTGCTGTATTTCGGTTTGCCCAGTATCTTTTCAATGTCCTTCTGGCTTACGGTTGGTTTTAACTTTTCCTTAATGGCGTATTCTTTCGCTACCGCCCTCATAATGGACGCCAGTTGCCTGTCCAGTTCACGAACGCCGCTTTCCCTGGTATAATTTTCAATGATGTTTTCAAGCACAGCATTATTAATCCTGAAGTTCATGTTTTTTAAACCGTGCAATTCTTTTTGCTTGGGCACCAGATGGCGTTTGGCTATTTCTACTTTTTCTTCCACTGCATAACCGCTCAGGTCAATAATTTCAAGCCTGTCCCTTAATGCAGGCTGTATGCTTTGCACATCATTTGCAGTGGCGATAAACAATACCCTGCTGAGATCGTACTCCAGTTCAAGATAGTTATCATAAAAAGTATGGTTCTGTTCAGGGTCAAGCACTTCAAGCAATGCAGAAGAAGGGTCGCCGCGGAAATCTTTTCCCACTTTGTCTATTTCATCCAGTATCATTACGGGGTTGGATGATTTTACCTTGCGGATGGATTGAAGTATGCGGCCAGGCATAGCGCCGATGTAAGTTTTGCGGTGGCCCCGTATTTCGCTTTCGTCATGCAATCCTCCCAAACTCAGCCTTACATATTTTCTGCCAATGGCATTTGCAATACTCCTGCCCAATGAGGTTTTACCAATACCCGGAGGGCCAACAAAACAAAGTATGGGGCTTTTCATATCGCCTTTCAATTTCAGCACAGCAAGGTATTCCAGTATGCGTTCTTTTATCCTGTGCATACCATAATGGTCTGCATCCAGTATCTTTCTTGCCTTCTTCAGGTCGTATAAATCGTGTGTATAATCTTCCCAGGGCAGCTCAAGCATCAGGTCAACATGATTGTACACAACCGAATAATCGGGTGTAGAAGGGTGCATCCTTTCCAGCTTTTCAATTTCTTTTTTGAAAAGTTCTTTTGCTGCGCTGGTCCACTTTTTATTTTCGCCTTTCTTTTTTAGTTCCAGCAGCTCTCTTTCATTGGCGTCGCCTCCCAATTCTTCTTTAATGCTTTTCATCTGCTGTTGCAGAAAATAATCTCTTTGCTGTTTGTCTAATTCTGTTTTTGTTTTGGTGGTTACTTTATTTTTCAGTTCGGCAAACTGCAGTTCACGCTGCAGCATGTGCATCAGCTTTTCAGAACGTGCCCTGATGTCCATCATCTCCAGGAGCGTTTGCTTTTCTGCAATATCACTGTTCAGGTTGCTGCTTACGAAATGAATGAGGAAAGAAGGGTTCTCAATATTCTTTAATATAATAGAAGCTTCTGCCGGAATGTTCGGCGATAACTGGATGATCTGGCCGGCAAGGTCTTTAATGGAACTCACAGTCGCATCAAAGTTCCTGTCGCCGTTAACCGTTTCTTCTTCAAACAACTGAATTTTTGCTTTAAAATAAGGCTCTTCTGCAGTAATGCTTTCTAACCTGAACCTTTTGCGTCCCTGGATAATTACAGTGGTGCCACCGTCAGGCATTTTAATCAGTTTGATGATGCGGGCCACAGTGCCGATATCAACCAGGTCTTTTGTTCCGGGTTCTTCAATGCTACTGTCTTTTTGCGCCAGAACACCCACCAATTTGTCAGTCTTGTATGCGTCGTTTACAGCCTTTATTGACTTATCCCTGCCGACTGTTATGGGCAAAACCACGCCCGGAAAGAGCACTGTATTACGCAAAGGAAGGATAGGCAATTCCTGCGGAATGCTGGTTTCATCGGCATTTTCACCTTCATTTTCATTCAGGGGGATGATGGGCATGAAATCAATATCCTCGTCGGGTTGAAAGAAAAACTGTTCTTTATCCATAGTTCAATATTACCGACATCATGACACTGATGCCGTTTCAAAGTTCGTTAAATTAATGGAACAGTATAGTGGTCAAGTTTGATGCCAACCCCGCCGGATGAATTGCTGTAATAAAGCAAAAGCCCCTCTTTTCAGAGGAGCTTTTTGCAGCATTAAACTATTTAAATATGTTTAGAAATTAAATCCTGCACCAACCTGTATCGTCTGGCTCTTCCATTTATCCCTGTTGTCAATATCATTGATGTTGGCCAGGCCAATACCATAGCGGCCATATACCCTGAAGTTGAAAATACTTACCTGCACACCGCCTAACAGTGAAAGGTCGCCGTTTTTAAAAGCCTCTTGTCCATCTTTCAATAAACTCCTGTCTTTTGACATCAGTACACTGAACTGCGGGCCTGCCTGAAATGTAATGAACTTAACCGGCCTGTAATTAAGCAAAAGCGGGATGCTGAGATAATTCAGCTTTACATCTTTTAATGAACCTGGATTGACGGATTCATACAGTGTATCAAAAGAATACCCTGTCCTGGGGTTGCTCTGGTTAAAGAGCACTTCAGGTTGTATGCCCCATTTTTCGCTGAACATGATTTCGGCTGCGCCGCCTAAATGGTAACCAAACCTGAATTCGTCAGTGAAAGATTTGCCGTCAATTTTATTAACGTTGGCGCCGACCCTTAAACCGACTTTTACACCCTGTGCAGAAACAGATGTGGCTGCAAGCAGTAAGGCAAAGGGAAGAATGGTTCTAAGTTTCATAATTACAAATTTTACAGTAAAGTTCCAATATTGATGCCAGAGCAATGTGTAAACAAGAATGATTTGTTAAGGAAGTTGTATCAAAAAGTGAAACTTGCCATCACAGAAAAGATCTGAGATACTTTCGTACTGCTTTCAGGTATATAATAACTGAGGAAATACTGCGGCGAAAGTGAAAACCTGCCAATAAAATAAGTTGCACTGAGCGATAATGCTACTGACTGAAAACGCAGGCCGGTATTTTCCGCTGTTGAATAATCATACCGCAGCCTGTCAGTATATAACCTGGGGCGTTGTGTAAATATATACCTGCCTTTGGTATCTGCATTGTATTGCTGTCCGCCTGCCACAAGCAATAATTGCGGTGTAACAGTAAAATTATCTTTTTTACTGAAGATATGGTCCCATTCAAAATTGTGCATTACAGTAGCTACAAGTGAAAAGTCACGTAAGGTGACTTTTGTAGTATCCCTGATTTGCACGGGAACCAATACACCCTGTAAGTTTCTTATTGTAGTATCAAACTTATATACTTCTTTATAACTTCCCTTTGCCCATCCTGCTGAAAAGCCCGGCCTCAGCCAGCCTTTGCGTGCATTGATGTAAGCGAATACTTCATTCTGAAAAGGTGAAGCATAAAAATTGAGGTCATCACGGGTAAAGTAACGTGCATAGGCTATACCCCATGCCACATGTTTTGAATTGAGGTAATCATAAGAAGGCGATATGGCATACTGGTAAAACCTTGCCCCGGCGCTGTCAATGCTCATATAAGCCGTAGCCATAAGGCCCAAACCGGATTTATGATAGTAAGCAGCAGTTGGGGTGAGGTTAAATTTTGCCGCTGAACCCTGCAGCGCATTCACGTTATTGTTCCGTAAACTGAACAGCCTGTTCCCGGCCCCGACACTTAAAGTAAAAAAACTGGAACGTACATCCAGTGAATCAATAAGCGCTTTTAAGTCATGCAGCAGAGAATCATTAAGCAGGAGCGGCTCGTCAGTGAGTAATGAATCGGAAGGTAAAAGGGTAGTATCTGAGGATTCCTTTTCCTGCGCCATTGAAAGATGTACACAAATCAGGCATCCCAATAACAGTATTGTTTTTTTCATTCCAGGGGTTTTGCGGTTTGTTTTTCGGGAACGGACAGTTTAATAGACCCCATAAGGCAAGGACAGGTTTAAAACGGAAACATAAAAAAAATATTGAAACAGGTCATCACAAAAAATCGTCAAACCAGTTCAATAACAGTAATTTCCGGCAATATGCCCACCCGGCCGGGATAACCGATAAACCCAAAGCCCCTGTTCACATACAGCTTCTGGGCGCCCGCCTCATATAACCCAGCCCATTGTTTATATACGTATTGCACAGGGCTCCAGCGAAAGCCGGGTATCTCCACGCCAAACTGCATACCGTGGGTATGGCCGCTGAGTGTAAGGTCAACATCAGCATATTTTGTACGCACTTCAGCATCCCAGTGGCTGGGGTCGTGGCTCAATAAAATTTTAAAAGGATATTTATCTGTTCCTTCATAAGCTTTGTCCATTTTGCCGTATTTGGCAAACCTGCCCTTGGCACTCCAGTTTTCAATGCCAATAACTGCGAGCTGGTGGCCGTTTTTTTCAAGGGGCACATGTTCATTCACCAGCAGCTTCCACCCCATTTCAGCATGAATATTTTTTAAACGTTCGAGGTTTTCCCTTTTTGCTTCTGCACTGGGCCATGAGCGGTAATCACCATAATCATGGTTGCCCAGCGTACTGTACACACCCATCGGCGCTTTCAGTTGCGCAAATACCTCTTTGTAGTCTTTCATCTCATCCGCCATATCATTCACGAGGTCGCCTGTAAAAAAGATCACATCTGGTTTTTCATCCAGTATCTTTTTAATCCCTTTCAGTACAGCCTGCCTGTCGGTAAAACTTCCTGAATGAATATCTGAAATGTGAACAATCTTCAGCCCTTTAAAAGATTCCGGGAGATTGGCGAATGCCATTTGAATCCTTTCAAGCTGGTAACGGTATTTGTTACCAAAACCCCATACCAAACTCCCAAACAAACCACCACCAATGCCAAGCCCTAACCAGCTTAAAAAAGTGGAGCGGGTAATTTCTGCCCCGGCAAAATTTTCTCCCTGCACAAACTGGTAATACAATTTGCCACCGCCCCATTGAATCAACCTCCTCAAATCATCAACAATAAAGAAAACAGCCGCTACAAACTTGCCGATAAATAAACCAATAACAGTTGCAAAAAGATAAGTGCGCAATGTTTTGGGCCAGTTATCAACATTTAAAAAAGGAGACAACAAAAAGAACAGTACTGCAATTGTTGTAATGCCCCAGTAAACACCATAAATAATGAACCTGGCTTTTGCGGATGCCGACTGGCTGACTAATTTTACTGCCTGGAAAACATACCAGTCAATAACCAGCATGATTACAATAAAAATTCCCGAACCTAATAATCTGCGCATGAAGTATTGTTATTGATGAAACAAAATTACCTGCTTTGTTTTAATTGAAAACCACAAAAACATCAGAAAGGGATAAACTCATCTAATTGAATATTGATGGCCTCCAGTGTTGATTTATCGCTGATGTATCCCTCCCCGTTCAGCAATTTATCAACAGATGAAATGGGAAGTTTATTGGGATGAACCACCACTCTGAGGTAATTCAATGATCCGGTAAGGTGTTCCATTCCCCTCAAATTACCGGCCCTGCCGGTTGAAACACCTGTTAACAAAGCCTTCTTCCCCCACCATGCTTTTCTTATATCGCTCAGGTCAATCATTACTTTAAGTGACCCGGGGAAACTGCCATTGTATTCCGGCAAAACAAAAATGAATTTTTCGCTTGGTATCAGCACTTCTCTCTCCAGTTGTTCAAATTCCTTTGTTTTCCTGTTAAGATCAAGGCCTTCAAGTGAGATCAGCGTTGCTTCTACGCCTTTTGCAAGAAGAATATCGCGGTATTGCTCTGCAACCTTCCTGGTATTGCTGCCTTTGCGGTTGGTTCCTGAAATGATGGTGTACATTAAACGGGTTCCTTCTTCTGTAACACTGTATGTGGATATATTGTTCCCGAAAATAGTGCCGAAACAGTATTTTTGTCAACCTGGCAGATGCAGTTAGTGAGGTGCGGGCAGTTAAAAATAAGCGATGAATTTTACTTATTACGGTCATTCCTGTTTTTCGGTTGAAGTTGGCGGGAAACAGCTCCTTTTTGATCCGTTCATTACCTATAATGAACTGGCAAAAAGCATTGATGCAAACAAAGTACCGGCTGATTATATCCTTCTCTCACACGGCCATGCAGACCATATTGCCGATTGTATAAGCATTGCCAAAAGAACCGGGGCCAAAGTGGTTTGCAGTTGGGAAATTCATGAATGGCTAAACAAGCAGGACGTAGAGAATACCCACCCCATGAATACCGGCGGAAAGTGGAAATTTGATTTTGGAACAGTTAAATGTGTGGCTGCCCAGCATTCATCCGGTTTGCCTGACGGCAGCTATGGCGGCAACCCGATGGGCTTTGTTATATCAGCTAAAGAAGGCAATTTTTATTACAGCGGCGATACGGCATTAACGCTGGATATGCAGCTCATTCCTTCCTTTGCAGTACTTCATTTTTCAGTGTTGCCCATTGGCGATAACTTTACAATGGGATATGAAGATGCGGCAAGGGCGGGGCACATGCTCAATTGCAAAACCATTATCGGCGTGCATTATGATAGCTTCGAGTATATTAAAATTGACCATGCAAAAGCATCTGAACACTTTGCAAGAAACGGGCTTGAACTGAAACTTCCTGCCATAGGGGAAACCATAAACGTTTAAAGAAAATTTGAAATCTAAAATCTGAAATTTTATGGCCCGTATCATTGGCATAGCGAACCAGAAAGGAGGAGTTGGGAAAACCACAACGGCAATTAACCTGGCAGCCAGCCTGGCTGTGCTGGAATACAAAACATTGCTGGTAGATGCGGACCCACAGGCCAACAGCACCACTGGTGTTGGCTTTGACCTGCACAACATACAGCAAAGTTTATACGATTGTATGGTAAATGAGGTGCAGGCAAAGGATGTGATATTAAAAACCGATATCCCCCACCTCGACATCATTCCCTCACATATTGACCTTGTGGGAGCAGAAATAGAAATGATCAATTACCCCAACAGGGAAACGGTTTTAAAGAATTTAATTGACCAGGTAAAGGGCAATTATGATTTTGTCATCATTGATTGCTCCCCTTCACTCGGGTTGATTACCGTAAATGCCCTGGTAGCTTCAGACAGTGTGGCTGTGCCCGTTCAGGCAGAATTTTTTGCATTGGAAGGATTGGGCAAGCTGCTGAACACCATTAAAATTGTGCAAAGCCGTTTAAACCCCGCACTTGTAATAGAAGGCATCCTGATGACAATGTACGACGGCAGGCTCCGCCTATGCAACCAGGTGGTAAGCGAAGTGAGGCGCCATTTTGAAGAAATTGTTTTTGATACCATCATACACCGCAATACCCGCCTGAGCGAAGCGCCAAGTGTTGGCAAACCTGCCATCCTGTACGACGCAGAAAGCAAAGGCGCCATCAACTACCTTAACCTTGCGAAAGAGATCCTTCAGAAAAACAACATGACTAAAATTAAACAGGAAGAACGGATACTGGAGTTGTAGTGAGAAGCCAGTAGCCGGTATTTCTTAGCCTTTAGTTTGTGTTGATGTGCAGCAGTCATTATTTTCATATTTTAATGTAAATTCAGCGTATGGGTGATTATAAAGACATGATTGTATATCAAAAAGCCTTTAAGCTTGCAATGGTAAACATCAGCCACCCGCTAAAAACCAATAATTAATAATTTACGAACTGTTCCTGATGACAACTCCAAAACAAAATAAGGACGCCCTCGGCAAAGGCATACGTTCATTGCTTCAAAGCATAGATGCCGATTTAAAGACCAATGCAGGCGAATTAAAAACAGAAGTAGTGGAGAAAACCACAGGTATTACCCGTGTACCACTGGAACAAATTGAAATCAATCCCAAACAACCACGCCAGGATTTTGACGAACAGGCGCTGAATGAGCTTGCTAATTCAATTAAACTGCACGACATCATACAACCTCTTACGGTATCAAGGATAATACCCAACCGCTACCGGTTAATAGCAGGCGAAAGAAGGCTGCGTGCAGCAAAAATTGCAGGGTTAAAAGATATACCGGTTTATGTACGCCAGGCCAATGACCAGGATTTGCTTGAACTGGCTTTGCTTGAAAACCTGCAACGGCAGGACCTTAATGCCATTGAAATCGGGCTGAGTTATAAAAGGCTGATGGAAGAATGTAACCTTACACAGGAACAGGTGGCGGAAAGAATGGGCAAGGAAAGAAGTACCGTTACCAATTACATCCGTCTTTTAAAATTACCTCCAAGCATTATTGTAGCGGTACGCAACGGCAACATCAGCATGGGACATGCCCGTGCACTGGTGAATGTGGACACGATTGACAAACAGCTTTACATTTTTCATGAAATTATTGACAGGAGGCTGTCAGTAAGGCAAACCGAAGAACTGGTGAGGCGCATTTATACAGGGAAAAACGGTGTTAAAAAACCTGTAAATACCGGCACTGAAGCGCCTTTCAGAAAAATTGAAGATAATTTAGCATCACATTTCAGTACCAAAGTAAAACTGAGTCACAATAAAAAAGGACAGGGCCATATCCTTATTGAGTATTACTCCATCGAAGAACTCAACAGCATACTCGATAAAATGAAGGTAACGGCCTAATGACTATGCTTAAGCCTGCTTATTTTTTTCCCGCTTTTTTTCTTGCGGTATACCTGCTGGCCGCTCCTGATGCAAAAAGCCAGGTTGATTCTGCAGTTATAAAAAAAAATACCGCTGAAAACAGGAAACTAAAAATTGAAACTGCTGATTTAAAAATTACCGATACAACAAAAAAGAAAAAAAGAAGTGAAGCAGGTAAAGCAGCCTTGCGTTCGGCTATAATTCCGGGATGGGGACAGGCATACAATAAAAAATACTGGAAGCTGCCCCTTGTGTATGGAGGGCTTGCCATACCTGTGGGCACATTTGTTTACAACCTGAACTGGTATAAAAAAACGAAGTTTGCCTATACAGCAAAATACAATGCTTCCCTGCCCCCTCCGCTTACAGATTCTTCCGGTCTTGATAAAATTGATGAACAACTAAAACCGCTTTCGCTTGAATCCATCAGGATTTACCGCAACGACTTCAGGCAAAATATGGATTATTCCATTCTCGCTTTCCTGCTTGTCTGGGGGTTGAACGTGGTGGACGCAACAGTGGACGGGCATTTAAAAGAATTCGACATCAGCGAAGACCTTAGCTTAAAGATAAAGCCACACTATTCCCCGATTGGCCATAGCGGCGGACTGAGTTTTGTATTTACAATCGGAAAGAATCATTCAAAAACTATAACTTCACGCTGAACAATCACGGAGCTGAACAGAAATAAAATTATACTGCGGCCCGCAACTGCAGTAACCTGTTAAGTTCAGAACCGAAACTTCAAAAAATTCACAGCTGGAAAGATGAATATTGCATTGGTTGGTTACGGCAAAATGGGAAAGGCCATTGAGGAAATTGCATTGGCAAGAGCGCATCAAATTGTTTTAAAGATTGATCTTGATAACCTGGCTGATTTAAATGCCGCCAATCTCTCTAAAGCAGATGCCGCCATTGAGTTTACAGGCCCTCATAGCGCATACAGCAATTTGCTTAAGCTTGCAGAAGCTGCAACGCCGACAGTTTGCGGTTCTACCGGCTGGTTAGATAAAATGGAGGAGATAAAAAAACAATTTCTTCAGCAACACAGCGCCTTTCTTTATGCAAGCAATTTCAGCGTTGGGGTAAACATTTTTTTTGAAGTAAATAAAAGGCTTGCCGGACTGATGGCGCAGCATGAGGATTATGAAATCAGCATGCTTGAGATACACCATACGCAGAAAAAAGATGCACCGAGCGGGACTTCTATAACCCTTGCAGAACAAGTCATGGAAAAAAATACCCGCAAAAAAAGATGGGTGAACCACATCAGCGATAATCCGGGAGAATTGGAAATCATCAGCGAAAGGGTTGACCCGGCGCCGGGAACACACAAAGTAAAATATGCCTCTGCAATTGATGACATTGAGATTATTCACACAGCGCACAGCCGAAAGGGCTTTGCACTGGGGGCGGTACTTGCAGCAGAGTTCCTTAAAAACAAAAAAGGTATTTTCGCCATGAAAGACGTACTGGGCCTTTGACGAAACATCACATAAAACACCCGCTCTGTTTCATCCGTATCTGCATTTTAAAAACTGTTTTAAAAAACAATTGCATTGAATGCTCAATAAAAAAACACAATACGCTTTTCAGGCCCTGATTTACCTGGCCGAAAACAAAGACCAGGGCCCCGTTCTTATTGCAGAAATTGCAAGGAAGAAAAAGATACCGCTTAAATTTCTTGAAAACATTTTACTGGAGTTGAAGAAAGAAGGGATACTGGACAGCAAAAAAGGAAAAGGCGGAGGTTATTTTTTTAAAATTCCCCCGGCAAAGGTTCCGCTTGCAAGGATTATACGCATGATGGACGGCCCCATTGCCATGCTGCCCTGCGTGAGCTTATACTTTTATGAACGCTGTAAAAACTGTGATGAAAAACATTGCGGCCTTCACGACATGATGATAATGGTAAGAGATGCCAACCTGAGAATTTTAGAAAAGAAAACTGTAGCAGATATGGTTATCAGATAATATTTTTATCTGTAGCAGCTTATGAGTTATCAGTTCAAAATTTACGGTAAAAGCCTGCCTGCAAACGTTTGCAGTTAAAAGGCATTTTTTTTTGCCTGCCCTTTGAGAAAACGCATTTAAATTAGGTGTTCAAACGATTGCTTATGACCCTCCCCAAACCCCGGCTGAGTTTCTGGCAGATCATCAACATGAATGTCGGTTTCTTTGGCATTCAGTACAGTTTCGGTTTACAGCAAAGCGCTGTAAACCCCATCTATGATTTCCTCGGAGCAAAGCCTGAAGAAATACCAATACTTAATCTTGCCGGCCCATTAACCGGTTTGATCATACAACCCATCATTGGTGCATTGAGCGATAAAACCTGGCATCCCCGTTTTGGAAGAAGAAAACCTTACTTCTTTATCGGCGCTGTTTTATGCAGCATTGCACTGTTTTTATTTCCTTACAGTTCGGAGTTGTGGATGGCGGTCGGGTTATTATGGATCCTGGATGTAGGCAACAATACGGCAATGGAACCTTACCGGGCATTTATAGCTGATAAATTAGATGCAACGCAACAGCCTACCGGATTCCAGGCGCAGAGTTTCTTTACAGGATTTGGGCAAACATTGGCCAATGTTTCACTGTTTATTTTTCCAGCTATCATTTTAGGCTATACCGGTAAAATTCCCAACTGGGTTTTTGCTTCTTTCATTATCGGCGCCATTTGTTCAATAGGGTCTGTGCTTTGGAGTATGAAAACCACTCCGGAAATTCCGCCGACAGGGGAAGAACTGGCAATTATTAAAAAAAGAAATGAAGGAATGCCGCATCCTTTTATTCAATTCTTTCTGTCAATCATCACAACGGTGATAGCTTACCTGGTTTTAGCTATTCTGCTGATTCCATCGATTCTTTCAGGCGGACGCATCATCCGGAATGTAATCAGTTACACCAAAGAACATAAATCACTAAAGATCATTTTTGCACAGAATATTGAGATTGTAGAAGCCATTTCTGATATGCCAAAAGTGATGTGGCAACTGGCATTGGTTTACCTCTTTCAGTGGTATGCACTTTTTTGTTACTGGCAAAACAGTTCCAAGAGCATTGGATTATCAGTATATAATGCCACTCCCGAAAATAAAGAGATGTATGAAAAAGCGGTAAGTCTTGCAGGACTTGTAAATGGCTGGTACAATGTAGTTACGTTTCTCAGCGCTTTTGCCTTAGTAGGGTTCGCAAAAAAGTATAGTCCCAAATGGGTTCACTTCGCATGCCTGGCCCTGGCAGGTATAGGATTTATAATCTTTCCTCACATTCAAAACAAGACATTTTTATTTTTCGCCATTACCGGGTTTGGTATTGGCTGGGCCAGCATGATGGGCATCCCTTACCTGATGGTAGTAAACCAGATTCCGAAAGAACGTTACGGAGTTTATATGGGCATTATCAATATGATGATTGTAATTCCCATGTTTCTTCAAACCATCACATTTGGGTATGTGCTGAAACATTTTTTAAATAATAACCCGGGAAATGCAATTCTATTTGCAGGTATATTGCTTTTGATTGCTGCGTTCTTCACAACTTTGTTAAAAACCACAAAACCTGTTGGCGACATTCAATTGCCGGCGCCACCTCCCGGCCACTAAATATTTTTGGTATGATCCGTTTAAATAAAATACACGCCATTCTTTTTATTGTTGCGCTTGGCTTTTCCTGCAAAGAGAAAACAACAACTGCTGAAAGCAAGAATGAAATAACCACCGGAAAAAAATGGTGGAAAGAAGCAGTCGTTTATCAAATCTATCCCAGAAGTTTTAAGGACAGCGATGGCGATGGCATCGGCGATCTGAAAGGAATCATTTTAAAACTGGATTACATCAAAAGCCTCGGTATTGATGCTGTCTGGCTCAATCCCATTTTTGAATCCCCGAATAAAGACAATGGCTACGACATCAGCGATTACCAGAACATCATGAAGCAATTCGGCACAATGCAGGATTTTGATTCACTGATGAAAGGGTTTAAAGACCGGGGCATAAAAGTGATGCTCGATATGGTGCTCAATCATTGCAGCAATGAGCATAAATGGTTTAAAGAAGCAAGCAAATCAAGAAGCAGTCCATATTATAATTACTTCCATTGGTGGCCGGCAGAAAAAGGTGAACCTCCATACCGCTTCAGCATTTTTGATGAAAAAGGGTATGGCTGGGAATTCAATAAACCAACAAATTCCTATTACCTGCATTACTTCGGGGATTTTCAGCCTGATCTCAATTGGGAAAATCCCCAACTGAGGCAGGATGTTTATAAAATGATGCGATATTGGTGCGATAAAGGTGTGGATGGGTTCCGCATGGATGCGCTGGCCTTTATTTCAAAAGACACTACCTGGCCGCCGCTGCCTGAAGAATACAATGGCAACTGGACATTGTATTATGCCAGCGGACCGCATTTGCATGATTACATACAGGAGATGAACCGCGAAGTATTGAGTAAATACGATTTGGCTACTGTTGCAGAAGCGATGGGCGATATACCAAGGGTAAAGAAGTTTGTGGATGAAGACAGAAAGGAACTCAATATGGCTTACAATTTCGAAGCCATTGACTTTGGCTATCTGCCCGGGGAATATAAAATGCCTGACCCGAACGGGTATGATTTTGTAAAATGGAAAAGCATTTATGCCAAATGGGACAGTGCTTTTATTGACAAAGGATGGGGCACAATGTACCTTGCCAATCATGATCAGCCAAGAATGCTCACCCGCTGGGGAAATGATGCACCTGAGTTCAGGGATTATTCTTCCAAACTGCTTACTACTTTTATTTTAAGCATGAGGGCCACTCCTTATTATTATTACGGCGATGAAATAGGCATGAGCAATATCAAATTTGATAAAGTAGAACAATACAATGATGTGGAACTGCTCACCAATTATGAACAGGTAAAAGCAAAGGGAGGAGATTTAAAGCGCTTTTTGGAAGGAATGAAAATCTCCAGCAGGGATAATGGCCGTACCCCCATGCAATGGGATACAACAGCAAACGGTGGATTCAGCAGTGGCAAACCCTGGTTGCCGGTAAACGGAAATTATAAAACCATTAATGCCGTAGTGCAGGAAAATGATCCCAACAGTTGCCTCAATTATTTCAGGAAAATGACCAGGTTGCGCAAGGATAACGAAGCGCTGATCTATGGAAAGTTTACATTGCTGGATAAAGAGAACCCCGATGTATTTGCTTATACAAGGGAACTAAGCGGAAAGAAATTTTTGGTGTTGCTGAATTTTAAGAATAAAACTGCAAAAGCAAATACAGGTATTGACGTGGGTAAGGCGAAAGTTTTAATTAATAATTATTCAATTGCTTCAGCTGATGGTTCGCTGAAGCCATTCGAAGCTGTAATTTATGAGTTATAACTATGGGAAAGATCCTTTGCATCGGTGAAGCATTAATAGATATGATCTGTACTGATAAAGGCAGGTCTTTATCAGATGGTAATCATTTTTTAAAAAAAGCGGGTGGCGCTCCTACCAATGTAGCTGCGGCTATTGCAGCTTTGGGGGGCAATGCAGAGCTGCTGGCCAAAGTAGGGACCGACCCCTTTGGCAAACACCTGATTGATGTGATGCAGGAGTTTAATGTAAGCACCAAATGGGTACTGCAGGATCCCGATCATTTCACCACATTTGCTTTTGTATCGCTTATGGAAAACGGTGAAAGGGATTTTTATTTTAACCGTGGAGCTGACGGGCAGTTAAGCGTAAAAGATACAGCGCCTGTTGACCTGAAAGATTTTTCGATTGTACATTTTGGTTCTGCAACAGGTTTTCTTACCGGCCCCTTGCAGGCTGCATACCAGGGCATGCTTCAGCAATGCCTGCAAAATGAAGTATTCATCAGCTTTGACCCCAACTATCGTCATCTACTTTTCAGAAATGATACACAAACATTCATTGACCAGTCATGGAATTTCTTAAACAGTTGCCACTTCTTTAAAGTAAGCGATGAAGAAGCCATGCTGATCACCGGAAGGGCTGCACTAACCGATGCAGTTGAAATTTTATTACAAAAAACAACAGCAGTCTTTGCAATTACATTAGGAAAAGAAGGCACCATGCTGGGCATAAACGGTGAAACAGCCATCATTCCCAGCATTCCCGTAAAACCGGTGGACACCACCGGAGCAGGTGATGCTTTTGTTGGTGCTGTACTTTACCAGCTTAATGCATATTCGTTAAAACAGATTCAGCAGTTGTCCGTTACCAGATGGAAGGAAATAATACTCAATGCCAATAAAGCCGGGGCCAGAACATGCGAATACATGGGCGCCATGGAAGCCTTTAAACACCTGAGCAACGATATATTTAAATAAAAAGTGACACAAATAAAAGCACTATGTACAGCTACAACATTCACCAGCAGCTGAATGAAGTATTAAAGGAAACCAGGATTGACGTTTGCGGCAAAGACAATTTGTTTTATACACGGTTTATCGCCAACCTTTCCGTATTGCGTGAATTATACATGCAACTGTATTCATCCCACCCTGCCGGGAATGAAATTTTTCAGCAATTGATACAAACCCTCATCAATGCACATAAGGCAAGGCCTCTTGCATTAAAGAAAAGAGATGAAGATAAAGCCCTGAAGAACCACTGGTTCCTCAGCAATGAAATTACCGGCATGAGCCTTTATGTTGACCGTTTCAGCAACGACCTGAAAGGCCTTGGCGAAAAGCTGTCTTATTTTGAGAAACTTGGGGTAAACTTACTGCACCTGATGCCTGTATTTGAAAGCCCTGAAGGTGAAAGCGACGGCGGATATGCTGTTTCGGATTTCAGGAAAGTTGATGCCAGGTTTGGTACGCTTGAAGACCTTATGCACCTGCAGGAAAAAATGAGGAAAAAGAACATGTACCTGATGCTGGATATTGTGCTCAACCATACTTCTCACAGGCATGAATGGGCGCAGCATGCAAAGCAGGGTGAAAAAAAATACCAGGATTATTTTTATTTTTTTGATGACAGGAATTTACCTGACCAGTATGACCGCACCATGCCTGAAATATTTCCTGAAAGCGCTCCCGGCAATTTTACTTATGTGGAGGAATGTAAAAAATGGGTAATGACGGTATTTCACAATTACCAGTGGGACCTGAATTATACCAATCCTTCTGTGCTGGTTGAAATGATGGATAATATTTTATTTTATGCCAACCTCGGAGTTGATATTTTACGCATTGACGCCCCCGCCTTCATCTGGAAACAACCCGGCACCACAAGCCAGAACCTGCCGGAAGCACATACGATCCTCCGGCTCATAAAGCAATGCGTTCAGGTTGCTGCACCCGGCATGGCATTGCTTGGCGAAGCCATAGTTGCACCGTCTGAAATCATGAAGTATTTCGGAACAGGATATTATGCTTCACAGGAATGCGATTTTGCATACAATGCCACTCATATGGCCCTGCAATGGGATGCGCTTGCAACAGGGGATACACGGATAATGCTTGCAGCCCAACATGAATTGCTTAAGAAACCTTACGGCACAACCTGGATAACTTATACCCGCTGCCATGATGATATTGGCCTGGGCTATGAAGATTACATGATCAGGCAGGCAGGCTTTGACCCATATGAACACCGGCGTTTCCTGAAAAATTATTATTCGGGCATTCACACAGGTTCACCAGCAAGAGGAGCTTTGTTTTCTGTAAACCCCAAAACACAGGATGCCCGCATCAGCGGCTCACTGGCTTCTTTATGTGGTCTTGAAAAAGCAATAGCAAAGAATGATGAAGCCGCAATAGAACTGTCAATAAAAAAAATCGTAATGATGCAGGCCCATAGTTTTTTTATTGGCGGAGTACCCATGATCTTCTATGGTGATGAAGCCGGTTATACCAATGATTACTCATACGAAAAAGATCCAGGAAAAAGCTATGATAACCGCTGGATGCACCGGCCTGTTATTGACTGGAAAAAAAATAAAAGGGCCGACAAACAGGGAACCATTGAACACATGGTTTTTTCCGCTACCAGCAGGCTGATAGAAACACGTAAAAAGCTACCCGTCATTGCAGACTACAACAACCTCAGCTGGCTTACGCCGCACAATATTCACGTGGCTGGGTACATGAGGTGGTTCGGCGAGCAAAAACTTTTTTGTGTATTTAATTTCAGCGATAAAGATGCTTACTTAACATGGTACACCTTCCGGGAAAAGGGAACGAACCCTTCTCAGCTGTATGATCACTGGCATGATAAAGTATTTACTGTTGGAAAAGACCATGAATACCTTGTACTGGGGCCTTATTCATTTCACATCATGGAACCCCATGACCCTTTATCCGCTTAGCTGCGCCTTGCACCGTCAATAAAAACTGTCTTAATATCAGCATCCCTGCTTAAAGTCCTGTAAAATTCATCAAGGTAATCTGTCATGTCTTTTTTATTTCTATGTGTGAGCGATTTGCAGTCATTTATGAGCGAATAAATTTTTTCTTTGTTGTCAATAAATAGTGCTGATACTTTTTTTAATTCACTAATGGTTCTCGGGAAACCCCTGTACAACCGGTCCCTTACAGAAAGGATACCAAGGTCAGGTGATGGCACGGCATAATTTGCATTTACAATACCGCTATAGTCAAAATCGTAAGGCACTGCAAAAGGCTTTGCATTATCTGCTTTTTTAGGCGTCACGAGCTTGATATTGTGCGGCACGGGCACGGCCCAGTCGGTGTTACCGATCATGTATTGAAAGACAGCAGTTAAAGTCATATAGTCCCTGTCAGTGCTTTCTGTGTGCAAATTCACTATATCAGCCTCTTTGCATCCGTTCCGCTTTGCCATATCGTCAACATCTTCCACCAAAAAACCATAACTTTCAAACGGCTTTTTCTTGCCTTTGCTGTCCACGAAATTAATATTGATCAGCCTCACCCTGAAACTCATTTCAGTAAACAGGTTAAACATTTTGTAAATAAGGTATTCCTTAAGCACATATTGTTCATAGTCTGAGCCCGCCCTGCATGGAGTAACAAGTTTTAACTGGTGAAGTTTTTTAAGTTTAGGTGAAGGGTGGTTTTTAAAATCAAGTTTAAGCGGGGGGATGTAGCAGTAATCCCTTCTGAAGTTTCCCCTTGTCTTGATCTGTATTGATTCTTTTACCTCTGAGCTGTCAGGCAGTTTGAAACTTATAGTTGCGGGCTGGTATTCTCCCTTTTTTTTATCGGCAAGCAATTTTCGCAT
>JANRKT010000041.1:0-9391 GCA_033763355.1 Chitinophagaceae bacterium
GGCCGGAAAGTTGAAGAAAACATTATCAATGGTGCAGTAAGCCGTGTCTTGTCTGCAAAAACCGAATGGGGTGAAATTCTGCAATGTGCCCACAACCCCCATATGCAGGTTATTATTTCCAATACCACTGAAACAGGCATTCAACTGGTAAATGATGATATCCGCCGCCATCCGCCGTTGTCTTTTCCCGGCAAGCTGCTTTCCTTTCTTTATGAAAGATACAATGCCTTTGCAGGAAGCAGACAAAGCGGTATGGTAATCATCCCGACTGAACTTATTACTGATAACGGAAGAAAACTCGAATCCATCGTGATGGAGCTTGCCCATCTCAACGGGCTTGAAGACGGGTTTATTCAATGGCTTGAAACCGCCAACCGTTTTTGCAATTCGCTTGTGGACAGGATAGTGCCAGGCAAACCCGATACAACTGTAAAAGACAAAATTGAAAAAGAACTTGGGTACACAGATGAATTGCTCATTATGGCAGAAGCTTACAGCCTTTGGGCCATTGAAGGCGATGATGAGATAAAGACTATCCTTTCTTTTGCAGCCGCCGATAATGGTGTGGTGATTGAAAAAGATATTACCCTGTTTCGTGAACTCAAGCTCAGGATGCTGAACGGAACACATACTTTGAGCTGCGGGCTTGCCCATCTCGCAGGTTTTGAAACAGTAAGGCAGGCCATGGAAGATGATAATATGTGCAGGTATATTGCAGACCTGATGCTGAATGAAATTGCACCTGCAATTCCATGGCACGTAAAAAAAGAAACGGCTGAAGAATTCGGCAAAAAAGTGCTTGACCGTTTCCGCAACCCTTACATCAATCATCAATGGCTGAGCATTTCTATGCAATACACTTCTAAAATGAAGATGCGTAATGTACCGGTAATATTGAAGTATGGGGAGCTGTTTAATGCCGTTCCTGAAAACATAGCTTTAGGCTTTGCTGCATACCTGTCGTTTATGCGGCCATTACAAAAACAACAGGACAGGTACTATGGGGAGCAGGCAGGAAAAACTTACCTGCTGCAGGATGATTATGCAGGTTACTTTTATGAAAAATGGAGTACATTTAAACCGGCTGCACTGGCGGCAGAGGTTTTATCTGATATATCTTTATGGGGTGAGGACCTTTCTGCAATTCCGGGTTTTACTGAAAGTGTGGCCGGGAAAATGAATATGATATCAGAAGAAGGTGTTGTGCATACACTGCAGCGGCGCCTCTCTCAAAAAGCAGTAATATAACATGAAGCAAAGGGTTTTGAAAATTCATCAGAAAGATAATGTACTGGTGGCATTGTCTGATCTCTCCAAAGGAGAAATAATCAGTTACAACGGAACTTCTTACGAATTAAAAGATGCCATTCCCGCCAAGCATAAATTCTTCATGGAGAATATGCAGGCAGGCGACGAAGTGATCATGTATGGCGTACTGGTTGGAAAAACGCTGCATTCAATTGTACGCGGCGGTTTAATGACAACGCAAAATGTAAACCACGCAGCACGTGATTATGGCTACAGGGCCATAAATTACCAATGGCAACCACCCGATGTTTCAAACTTCAGGAATAAAACTTTTAATGGTTACCACCGCATCGACGGAAGGGTGGGCACCGCCAATTACTGGTTGTTTATCCCGACTGTTTTTTGTGAAAACCGTAACATGGATGTGATACGTGAAGCATTGCACAATGAACTGGGTTATGCAGTTACAGAAAAATACAAAACATATACCAGGCACCTGGTTGAAGCATATAAAAAAGGGGAAGACATGAACAGCATATCATTTTCCCCGCTTTCAGCAGGAGAAGGACCGGGGCTAAGGTTGCTGCCCAATGTTGACGGCATTAAATTTCTCAACCACCAGGGCGGTTGCGGTGGCACAAGGCAGGATTCAGCAGTGTTAAGCAAGCTGCTTGCAGCTTATGCTGACCATCCTAATGTTGGGGGAGTTACCATATTGAGTTTGGGATGCCAGCACCTGCAGATCCCCGAATTTATAAATGAAATTAAGCAGCGCAATCCCGGTTTTGATAAACCCCTTTATGTTTTTGAACAACAGCAGTCGCAAAGTGAAGAGCAATTGATTTCAGAAGCAATACGTAAAACATTTACCGGGTTAACAGAGATCAATAAACTGCAAAGAAAACCTGCTTCACTTGATAAACTCACTGTTGGCGTAAAATGCGGTGGAAGCGATGGTTTTAGCGGTATTTCGGCAAACCCTGCCGTAGGTTATTGTGCTGATTTAATTGTGGCGCTCGGCGGCAAGATTTTGCTGGCCGAATTTCCTGAATTGTGCGGTGTTGAACAGGAAATGGTTGACCGCTGCATCAATAAGGAGGCCGCCGAAAAATTCATTCACCTCATGAAGAGTTACGACAATGAGGCGCACAAAGCCGGGTCCGGTTTTCACATGAACCCTTCTCCCGGCAATATTAAAGATGGTTTAATTACTGATGCCATAAAGAGTGCCGGCGCTGCCAAAAAGGGAGGCACAGCCCCTGTTTCCGATGTACTGGATTATACTGAACCTGCTGTAAAACCAGGATTGAACCTTGTGTGCACCCCGGGTAATGATGTGGAAGCCACAACGGGCAAAGCCGCAAGCGGTGCAACACTTATTTTGTTTACTACAGGTTTAGGTACGCCCACCGGTAACCCTGTTTGCCCCACCATTAAACTGGCCACTAATTCGAGGCTGGCAAAAAGAATGAAGGATATTATTGATATAGATTGCGGCCCGGTTATAGAAGGAGAGAAAACAATTGAGCAGATGGGTGAAGAGATACTGGAATACTGCATCAGGGCAGCCAGCGGCGAAGTGATACCGAAAGCAGTTCAGCTCAACCAGGATGATTTTATTCCGTGGAAGAGGGGTGTATCATTGTAGTAGGGTACATTCATTATTGCCGGCGCAGCTTAAAAGGTTGGGAGTTGTACAAAGTGCGTTCCTCTCCATTAAGAATACGATTGATGGTGAGAGGTTCACATCTTCATAAAAAATCAACAATCATGAAGACAGCAGTTGGATTAAAAGATATTACTGCTTCGTCCGGGCAGGAAAAGGAAGAAGCTACCGTCAAAAAAACTTTTCTTGATGATAACTTTTTGCTGAATAACAAAACAGCACAACAACTCTACCACGAGTTTGGAGCACCCATGCCTGTTATTGATTATCACAACCACCTTCCGCCTGACCAGATAGCGAATGACATCAATTTTGAAAATGTAACTCAGGCGTGGTTATATGGCGATCATTATAAGTGGCGGGCCATGCGGGCCAATGGCATACCGGAAGAATACATAACCGGTAACAAAAGCGATTTTGAAAAATTTTTGAAATGGGCTGAAACCGTTCCCTATACTTTACGGAACCCGTTGTATCACTGGACACACCTTGAATTACAGCGTTATTTCGGCATGCAGGATATATTGTCGCCTTCAACCGCAGTAAAAGTTTACGAGGAGTGTACAGCAAAACTGCAAACCAAAGCATATTCAGTTCGTAACCTGCTGCGCAAAATGAATATAAAAGTGGTGTGCACTACTGACGACCCCATTGACGACCTCGGCCATCACCAGAAAATAAAAGAAGAGGGTTTTGAAATAAAAGTATTGCCGGCTTTCAGGCCCGATAAAGCTATGAATGCGGAAGACGCTGCTGTTTTCAATAATTACCTTTCTAAACTTGAAACTGCTGCAGATGTTTCAATAAACAATTTCAGTGATTACCTCAATGCATTAAAAAAGCGCCATGATTTTTTTGCTGCAATGGGCTGCTCTGTTTCTGATCATGGACTGGAGCAATTGTATGCAGAAGATTATACGGAAGCGGAGATCATCAGCATATTTGATAAAGCAAGGAGCGGTAAAAATCTTTCTGTGGAAGAAAACCTCAAATTCAAATCAGCCATGCTGGTGCAGTTTGCCTTGTGGGATGATGAAAAAGGCTGGGTGCAGCAATACCATATCGGCTCTTTGCGAAACAACAATTCGAGGATGATGAAGCAGCTTGGCCCTGACACAGGATGGGATTCAATTGGTGATTTTTCTCAGGCTAAAACACTTGCAAAATTCTTAGACCGTCTTGACAGGAATAACCAGCTTGCCAAAACCATCATTTATAACCTTAACCCGGCAGATAATGAACTCATCGCAACCATGGCCGGCAACTTTAATGATGGTTCCTTTCCGGGTAAAATACAGTTTGGTTCCGCCTGGTGGTTCCTCGACCAGAAAGACGGTATGATAAAGCAGATAAACGCTTTATCGAATATGGGGTTGCTGAGCCGTTTTGTTGGCATGCTTACGGACTCAAGAAGTTTTCTTTCTTTTCCGCGGCATGAGTATTTCAGGAGGATACTCTGTAATCTATTTGGAGAAGAAATGGAAAACGGCGAATTGCCCAATGACATAAGCTGGACAGGAAAAGTGATTCAGGATATTTGTTACCTCAATGCCAAAAATTATTTCGGCTGGTGACCTTCCGTTAATGCCTTCCAAAACATGGCAAGCCAAAGATGATAAACAGAACAAAAGATGAGGTGAACTTTGCAGCCGGCAGCCTTTCCTCTTCCGGAGGAAGCAGCAAAGGGGTTGTTTTATGTTTTGGAGAATTACTGCTCCGTTTTTCACCGGCGTTAAAAGGCGAATGGATCAAATCCCATTCAATGCCGGTATTTACCGGGGGTGCAGAGCTAAATGTGGCGCAGGCCCTGGCATTATGGAATATCCCCGTAAAGTATTTTACAGCATTACCGGATAATTACCTGAGTAAAGAAATTACCGGTTTTGTTTCTGCAAAAAATATTGATACCACATCTACACATTATTCAGGCAATCGCATTGGCGCCTATTATTTGCCGCAGGGCGCCGATTTAAAAAATGCAGGAGTAATTTATGACAGGGCAAATTCTTCTTTTGCTGAACTTAAACCGGGTATGATAAACTGGGATGATGTGCTGAAAGATGTAAACTGGTTTCATTTCAGTGCAATATGCCCTGCACTTTCACAGGACACCGTATCGCTTTGTGAAGAGGCATTGCAGGCATGTGAACAAAAGGGCATCACCATATCTGTTGACCTGAACTACCGTTCAAAATTGTGGCAGTATGGCAAACAACCGCCTGAAGTAATGCCGCAACTGATGAAATATTGCAAAGTAGTAATGAGCAACATCTGGTCAACAGACAGCCTTTTGGGGATACCTGCTGCTGTTAAAGAAAGCGCAGGCAAAACAAAAGATGAATTGCTCGGGGCTGCAGGAAAAAGCATGAAACAAATACATCTAGATTATCCCGGTGTTACCACTATCGCATATACCTTCAGGCTGGAGGATTATTATTTTGCTGTATTGCAGCACGGGCCTGAAATGGTGATTTCAGTAGAATACCCGATGCGGGGTGCAATTGATAAATCTGGAAGCGGTGATTGCTTTATGGCTGGATTAATATACGGGTTATACCATCATTACACGCCGCAGGCAATTGTTGATTTTGCAACTGCAGCGGCATACCAGAAATTATTTGTAAAAGGGGATGCAACAGATAAAACAGCAGACCAGATAAAAAATTTTATACAGCAGCATGAGCAAAGAACAGCAAGCCCTGCAACTGGTGCTTGAACAAAAACTGGTGCCCCTGTATTACCATGATGATGCAGAGGTATGCGAAGGGGTATTAAAAGCATTGTATGATGGGGGAATAAGGGCAGTTGAATTTACCAACCGGGGAGAAAATGCCCTGGATAATTTTATTGCCCTCCGCAAAATGACAGGCTCTGCCATGAGAGAGATGCAACTGGGCATCGGGACCATTAAAACAGCAGCAGATGCAGAAATGTTTATTGCAGCAGGCGCTGATTTCATTGTTTGTCCGGTGGTAAACCCTGATGTGGCAAAGCTGGTTCACAAAGCAGGCTTATTGTGGGTACCCGGCTGTTTAACATCTACTGAAATATTTATTGCAGAATCAAACGGGGCGAAGCTGGTAAAAATATTTCCGGGAAGTGTAGTGGGGCCATCGTATATAACTGCAATCAGGGAATTGTTTCCCGGTTTGTTGTTTATGCCAACCGGCGGGGTGGATACCACAAAAGAAAATATTAAAGCATGGTTTGACAACGGGGTGTGCGCTGTTGGTATGGGCAGTAAGCTCATCAGCAAAGAAAACATGCAGGGTAAGCATTATGATAAAATTACCCTTCTTACCAAAGATGTTATAAGTACAATAAATGCAATCAGCAAATAATCGTGGCGCTGGTTCTGTGAATAAAGTTCTATTACAAATTCTTAAATCCCCAACAGGGCACCAACATGCAGCAAGCCATAGGAAAATATCGCTGGACAATATGTGCGCTGGTATTTTTTGCCACTACAATAAATTATCTCGACAGGGCGGTTATCAGCTTATTAAAGAATAACCTGGAAAAGGAATTCAACTGGTCCGAGTCTGATTACTCAAACATTGTAATTGCTTTCCAGTTGTCTTATGCCATCGGTATGCTGTTTGCCGGAAGGCTTATTGATAAACTGGGAACCAAAATAGGGTATGCCCTTTCACTCATATTATGGAGCTTCGCAGCACTGGGCCATGCCCTTGTAAAAAGCACTTTTGGATTTGTAATAGCCAGAGCAGCGCTTGGCATCAGTGAAGCCGGTAATTTTCCTGCCGCAATTAAAACCATTGCAGAATGGTTCCCTAAAAAGGAAAGGGCGCTTGCAACAGGAATTTTCAATTCAGGCACCAATGTAGGCGCCATAATTGCCCCGCTTTCGGTACCGCTTATTGCAGAAAAACTGGGATGGCAGTGGGCTTTTATTTTAACAGGTGCGGTGGGTTTTATATGGTTACTGTTCTGGTTCTGGCTCTATGAAATTCCTGCCAAACAAAAACGCTTAGGCAAACCGGAGTATGAATACATACACAGTGATGCAGACGAAACAAATAACAGCGCAGTTAATACAGGCAATGAAGCAAAGGTTTCATGGTCCCGCTTACTGGGGTATAAGCAGACATGGGCATTTGTTGTTGGAAAATTTTTAACGGACCCGGTATGGTGGTTTTATTTATTCTGGCTCCCTGCATTTTTAAAAGCTGAATATAAGATAGAAGGAACTGCTTCTGCTTTGCCAGTGGCGCTTGTATATACAATCGCTTCATTTGGAAGTATCATCGGCGGCTGGCTTCCGCTTTACCTTATCAAAAAAGGATGGGCTGTATTTCGGGCAAGAAGGACATCCATGCTCATTTATGCCTTTTGCGTGGTGCCTGTGGTGTTTGCGCAATACCTCGGAAGTTTTAACATGTGGCTCGCTGTTTTAATGGTGGCGCTTGCTGCATCTGCACACCAGGCTTGGAGCGCCAATATTTTTACAACAGTATCTGACATGTTTCCTAAAAAAACTGTGGCTTCTGTTACCGGTATAGGAGGTATGGCCGGTGGCCTGGGTGGTATTATAATAGCCAAATTGGCTGGCTTGCTTTTCGATCATTACAAAGCGCTTGGAAATATACAAACAGGTTATTATATTATGTTTTTTATCTGCGGGTCCGCTTATATTATTGCATGGCTGCTCATGCGCTTCCTCGTTCCAAAAATGAAGCGGGTAGATGTGTGAAAAAAATTCTTTTAACTCAACTTTCATATTTCTCACAGGCTTCGTTTCATTAAAGTGTTAAGAGATTGAAGAAGCTTTTCTATTTTTGTTACCTGACTGCCAGCGTTGGTGCCTGCCTGTCCGGTTGACAGGTCCCCACCAACACTTTAAATAGCTTCAATGCCAGAATATTATTTTGTTCATTAAAAAAACCCTGCAATGATAAAAAGGATTTTACTCACCGTATTTTTTGTTTCGTTTGCGGCATTGTATGCTATTGCACAAAGCGACAACCTTGCTGAAAGCATGAAAAGAGGAAAAGAAGTATATACACTCAATTGCCAGAGCTGCCACATGGAAAAAGGCGAAGGCCTCGAAGGCGCTTTTCCGCCTCTTGCTAAAACTACATACCTGAAAGATGCAAAGAAAATAATCGGCATTATACTCAATGGCCAGACAGGGGAGATTAACGTAAACGGTAAAAAATATGATTCCGCAATGCCGGGGCAGAATTATCTATCCGACGAGCAGATTGCTGATGTATTAAACTATGTACGCAACAACTGGGGCAATAAATATCCTGCAGTTACACCTGCACACGTAAAAGCTGAAAGAAAATAAGTGCTGGGCAAACAGAGTACATACAAGTAGCCGGGTTTAAGAATGAAAAAATTTGCTGTCTTTACATCTGCCCTTTTCATTTCCACGATTTCTGCAGGCTTCTATGGTATCATCCATGACCAGTGCACGTACACTATTTCTCCGGAGTACTTTACAAAATTCAAATACAGCCAGTTTGGCTTACAGCCTGAATGGTTTGGCGGCCACAGGCAAACGGTTGCAGTTATTGGGTTTCTTGCTGCGTGGTGGACGGGTGCCGTTATTGGGTTGGTACTTGGTTCAGTTGCATTGATATACCCTGATTACCTGAAGATGCGCAAAGCAATTTTAAGAGCAATACTTCTCACATGCTGCATAGCATTATCAGCAGGGTTCATAGGTTTTATTTACGGCAGGTTTTATCTGATTAACCGGCAGGTTGACTGGTGGTTCCCGGCCGACCTTGTTGACAAAAACAATTTTATCGTTGTGGGATCAATACACAATTTCAGTTACATGGGCGGGTTGATTGGAATGGTGATTGCTATTGTGGATATGATAATAAAGCGGAAGGTTGTTGTCGCTTAACAGGTAAAAGCTTAAATCATTTCTTAACCCTCACATACTTTTCAATATTCATCCTGTCTATTCCTTCTTTTTCAATTTTTTCAACCCCGCTCTGTATCAGTGTGTCGGCATTAATGGCAACAGTAAATGTAAAATCATGGCCCTCCCAGTTTCTTGCAGTGCAATATTCAAGATGCTCAGTATAGGTGTTGCCTGATAGCGTATAGCTTCCTCCCCCCGCACTGAAAACCGCAAACGAATCTTTTCCGCCATTCAGGTCGTGATGCAAAAATGTAAAATGTGAATCATTGATGATTTTTATAAAAGATACATTCTTTGTGTAATCAGTAACAGTGGTATCACCCTTTTCAATAAGAGTGCCTGTAATAAGTTTCCATGTCCCGGTTAAAGGCAAAGGGGCAGGTTTTGATACACTGCTGTTACCTGAATTATTGCATGACAGGAAAATGCCGCAGATGAAAACAGGCCAGATGTTTAATTTCATTATGAACTATTATTTCTTGTAAGATACAAGAGATTGGCGAAATCATATTTTAAAATTGATGTATTATACTTCTTATCCAACTTATTGCCTTTATTTTTAAATGCAATTTTCTCAC
>JANRKT010000042.1:0-2346 GCA_033763355.1 Chitinophagaceae bacterium
GTAGCCCTTGATATACTCAGTAAACGAATGGGTTATGAGGAAAGCCACCGAAACCCGTTACGCAAACTTTCAGCAGCCGTGGTGGCAAACGTTGAGGATGAGAGGATTGAAGAGGATACCAGCCAGTAATAAGTGCAGCAACTACGAAATGCAGGGATCAACCGAATTCATTTACCGGCCTGAAAATCCCAAAAAACGGCAAAACCCTGCCGCTTGTCGAATAGAGTTTTAAATGCGCTGAATCAACAGCATCTTTACATCGTCAAGTGACACACACATCAGCGGGTAGTACGGATACCTTAAGATGTGCTGAAAAACCAGGCTGAATCAATCGTCAACAATCATCAGGAATTTTCACTGGAATCCTGAAAAAAATATAGCCCCGCTGATAACGGGGCTTCTGTCATTTAATACTATGCTGATTCATTCAAATACGGAATCGGGTATCCCCTGGTTAATGCTGTAAGAATTGTAGATGATCTCTACTTTTCCTTTTTTGTTTTTTGCTTTGTCTTCAAAGCTGCGTGGCTTTTCACCGCTGTCATACTCAAATGTTACCCCCTTGGGTAATTTGTAATCTTTGGTATTAAATGAAAAGACCACTTTATCGGGCAGGCCAAAGCTGGCATATTTGCCATAGGTCATTTCCATTTCGTAAGTACCGTTTTCTTTTGTAGTGGTGGTGGCTTTTTTTATCAGCAGGTTTTTATCATCAATGTACATGGTGGTTAAAACAACATCACCATTTTCATTTAAAGGCAGCAGCTTTACAATGGTATATTGGGATGACCCGATGGTAGCTTCTCCTGCGGGTACGGCTACAAACTGGCCGGAGGTAATTAAAGAACCGAGGTTTATGCTTACACCGCCTTTGGGAAGAAGAGAAATGCCGCCGTCTTTTTTGATTTTAAAGCGGTCGGGGTTTTTATAAAACACATTTACTTTTGAAACGGGTATTTTAAGAAAAGCAACATCTGTTTTTAACCGGCCTACTGCCTTATAATCTTTTACCAGGTCAAGCTTTGCTTTTACTTTATTTACCAGTGCGGTAACATCCTGCGCCATTACAGGTAAGGAAAGCATCCATAAGGTTACAGTAAACAGCAATGTTTTTTTCATAGCGCTGTAAAGTTAATCTATCATTACAGGCAACATGTCGGGTATTTTGCCATAATTGTTAATTCAACTTTACTTTAACGTTTGACAGGATAATAAGTTCAGCTTAAAAAACCGTCTGATTCCCTGTATGCTTTTATCAATGCCAGCTCCCCTTCTTTACCAGGTTTGGCGTTGCCGTGTTCCATTCCAAGTATGCCGCGGAAACCTTTATCGTAAATATGCTTAAAAATATTTTTGTAATTCATCTCTCCGGTAGTGGGTTCTTTTCTGCCAGGGTTATCTCCAATCTGAAAATAGGGTATTTCATCCCAGCAGAGGTTGATATTATTAATGATGTTGCCCTCGTTGCGCTGCATGTGGTACATATCGAACAATATTTTGCAGGAAGGGCTTTTAACTGCTTTGCAGATCATATAAGTTTGTGCAGAGTGCCTTAAAAAAAGATCGGGGTTGTCGCTGAGCGGTTCCAGCACCATTACCAATCCTTGTGGTTCAAGTATTTCACAGCCCCTTCTCAATGCATCAATCACATTGGCGGTTTGAATATCAAAGGGCAGGCTGCGTTCAAAATTACCCGGCACCACCGTCATCCATTTTGCATTACATCGTTTGGCTACTTCCACCGCTTCCCTGCAATCTTTTATCATTTTATCTTTCCATTCCTGCTTGCCGGTAGTAAGTGTGGTTTTCCAGTGCCATGAATCGGATGTAATAACAAATACACCCATTTGCATACCAAGAGAGGCGAGGGTATCTCCTATTTTCTTTTGCTCTTCAACAGTACGGCCCATCATGCCATTATCCTCAATAGAACGGAAACCTTTGTCGTAAGCAAATTTTATCTGCTCAATAAAATCCTTACCGGCATGTGCGGCAAACATACCGTCGTGAAAGGCATAATTCAGGTTGAAAGGCTTATCAGCAAAAGCAGGATCTTTTACAGCAGCAGATGCGGCACGGACGGAAAGAACAGACGCACCAGCCAGCGAAGCCTGTTGCAAAAAAGTACGACGTTGCATATTGATGGGTTTGAATTTTTTGATTGAGTGCAAAAATCAGCAAATGAAAACATAAAACACTCAGGAAAATAAAAATAATCTTTATTCCCAATTTCATGTCAACGGCGCTTTCTTTATCTTGTATTTTCAATTAAAACACTGACTGTGAAAATTAGTTTCTCCATTCTCCTGGTTATTGTAATGATCAATTGCAGCGCCCAGGGAAGCA
>JANRKT010000043.1:0-9573 GCA_033763355.1 Chitinophagaceae bacterium
CACGTTTTCGTTTTTAACGGCTGTCTTTAATCAATTGGCTTTATCTTTTTAACCGGCATATTTCTTCGCAGCGGCTTACCCTTTATCTCATTTCAAAAAAACGGAAACCATGAACATGATATCAGCGGTACTGGTAAAAATATTGCTGTGCGCATTATGTTATACAGCTTTTCCACTGCACAGTTATTCTTTAATGAACGAAGAAAAAAATGCCGATTCAGGAATAGTAATTGCGAAAAAGGTACCCGGCGACGGGCCTTACCTGAGGTTAAATGAGATCAAACTTTCTGCTGCAAGGCATTTTAAAAATAAATTTCCTTTTGTAACAGATGACTGCTGGCTGAAAATTGAGAAAGGATATGTCGCCAAATTTATAAGCAATGCTGTCCCTTACAATGTATTTTATGATAACAGGGGCAGGTTTATATATTCGGCAAGCTATTATGAAGCTGAAAGAATGCCACAGAACATTAAAAAAATTTTTCAGAAAAAATACCCCGGCTATTCAGTTAAAACAGTAACAGAAGTAAATGCTGATGAAGGAACAGTTTACCTGGTGCATATAAAAACTTCCGAAGACTTTAAAATTGTGCAGGTGGTGGACGAGATCCTCAGCGTACTGGAAGACCTTGATAACGGGGAAGCCGATGTAATTGAAGATTAGAAGTTCTCTTAATGCTGTTTAAAGGCTAATCAGGCTTCGGGTTATGACCGCCGCCTGCTGTCTTTTACACTCTCTTCATAAATTTCTATCCGGTCTTTTAGTTTTACTTTTTTTATCAGTTGCCTGATCAGTTGCTGAGGTATATGCTCAGGGTTTTTAAACCTGATGCAGCTTTTACCCATATCTGATTTTGCAGAACTGTGTTTGGGGTACGTGCATGTACGGGATAAGACAGATACCATGTTTTTTGCCCGCTGGGAAAAAGGTTTACTTTGCAGCTATGCGAAAGCTTCTTTTATTTATTTTTTCCGGTATTATGCTGCCCGGCACATACGCCCAAATAATAAAAGCTGATCTTGCTATTACGGGCAGTTACATAATTGATGTACAAAGCGGCAGGATCATAAAGGGCAAAACAATTCTCATTAAAGGCAAACAAATATGGCAGGTTATTGATAAAAGCAAAACTGCCGTCTATGCCGCAACAGTTACGGTAGATGCAAAAGAAAAGTATGTTATTCCGGGTCTTTGGGATATGCACGTGCATTTTGGCGGCGGCGATACACTAATAGAAGAGAACAAAAATTTGTTGCCCTTATACATTGCGCATGGTATTACTACTGTTCGGGATGCTGCTGCAGACATTAGCCCCTCAGTATTACAATGGCGAGATGAAATTGAAAGCGGCGAACTGGCCGGCCCGTCCATCTTTACCTCCGGCCCCAAACTGGAAGGATACCGGTCTGTATGGCAGGGTGATCTTGAAATAGCAACTGTTGAAGAATTAAACAGGGCGCTGGATTCGTTGCACAAAATAAAGGCCGACTTCATTAAAATAACAGATAATACCATCCGCCCCGATATTTACCTCAGCAGCATACGGGAAGCCCGTAAAAGGGGATTTAAAATTTCAGGCCACGTTCCTTATTCGTTAACTGTTTTGGAAGCCTCTGCTGCAGGATTAAGCTCCATTGAGCACATGGGTTATTTACTGAAAGCAGCTTCTGCAAAGGAAAAGAAAATAGCTGCTGAAATTGCTTCGGGCCGGCTGACTAACAGGGATGCCATGCCGCTGATACTTGAAAGCTTTGATGAAACAGTTGCCAGATCTGTTTACCGCAGGCTTGCAGCCCATGGCACTGCAGTGGTGCCCACTCTTTCTATCAGTTTTATTACGGCTTATCTTGACCGTAACGATCATCGCGATGATAAATACCTTGACTATATAGGTAAAGGTTTGCGCAATACTTACAACTGGAGGGTACAACGGGCTGCGGAGGATTCTCCAGAAGCCATTGAGCTCAGGCACCGCGTATTTGAAAAATCAGCTTCTTTGCTTCCGTTACTGAAGCAGGCGGGTGTAACCATTATAGCCGGTACAGATGCAGGGTATCTTAATTGTTTTGTATACCCCGGCTTCGGTTTGCATACCGAACTGGAGCTGCTGGTAAAATATGGCTTAACGCCTTTGGAGGCATTGCAATCCGCTATTGTTAACGGGCCAAAATTTTTTGGAAAAGAAAAGCTTTACGGCAACATTGCCCGTGGTAAAATGGCCGACCTGATTATACTGGATGAAAACCCCCTGCAAAACATCAGCGCAACACAAAAAATCAATGCAGTGATCCTGAAAGGGAAATTATATACGAGAAGCAAACTGAATGAATTGCTTGACGAGACCAGAATAAAGGTAAGGGCAGGTTACTGAAAAGCCGGGTTGTGCAAAACCATCATTACAAATTAAATCCTTTTCCAAGTTTAACCAGGTTATAAACAAACACGGTTAAGCAGAAAGCTCCTGCCACTGCTGCCACCAGCCATTTACACCTCACGGCGAAGTAATATAGAACAAACGGCCCTTTCCAGTTATCATTGAAACTCCAGCGGGCAAGGCAGTAGTTTTCGAAAATATCTGTTATCCATGGTATCAGCATCATGAAACTTACTGTTGCCCCGGCTGATTGCAATATTTCCTGCGGATGATTTTCTGTGACCCTGTAACTGAATAATGCAATGAATCCATAAAGGCCGATCATGAATGCATAATCAAGCCCCAGGTTAAAACCCAGTGCATCCCTTCCCCTTCCTGTTACTGAAGCGATCATGTCTTTCAGCAGTTCCCTTGTTTTTGCAAACTGCAGCCTGATCATAAAATTCTTTTTGTATGCGGGTTGGGATACTGTGATCAGTTTTTCGCTCCATTGCATACCGGCGCCTGCAAGCAGTATGATGGCAAATAATCCCCAGAAAAAAAAGTGCAGCATATTTTCAACAGCATTATTATTAATTGAAGAGCTTTCTGAAAGGTATTGAATTATCAATAGCAAAATAAAAAACTGCCGGCAGAAAAATCCCCCGGCAGTTTTGGTAAAGAAGTTAATAAGCTATCCTTCTTTTTTGCCCATGCCCAATACAAGGCCGATAACTGCGCCGATAATTGCGCCAATAGCCGTATTGACAACCAGATCAACTGCTACCGCCTTCAGGTTGCCGATGATGTTGGTTGTTCCGAAGAGATTAAAATCAAAACTGGCGGCAATCAGCAAAGTGAGCCACGCCCCGGCTGTGGCGCCTGCAGCCAGCGTTTTAATACCGGCCCATTTATGAAAGATCAAAGCATAGGTAAGCGACCAGAAAAAACTGCTGAGGGCTATGGCCCACATGAGAGGTGGCTCCTTCATAACCCCCGTTGCACTGCCCATGTTTTCTTTGTAAAAATCTGCAAGCAACATCCCAAAAACTAACCACCCCAGTAAAAATGAAACAACTGTGCCGGCCACTGCGGCAATCAAAACTTTTGCGTTCATGTTGATTGGTTTTGGTTAAATAATTACAAAAGGTACAGCATTCCTGATTTAACAGCCGGGAAGTTTTACACAGCAGTGTTAACTTTAATGTCACACCAATCGCTTTAACGGGGAATGTAATACAACTTTAGAGGTTCTTTAATCGAATTGCAAAGTCGGCAATTTGTAGAGTATTTTGAAAATGGGTATGAAAGTTTTTATGGCTTCAATAGCGTTTACGGTCCCTGTTGTTGCCGTATTTATTAAATCCGCCACCGCCGCCGCCGCCCCTGTTGCCGCCTCCGCGGAAACCACCGCCACCACCTGAACCACCGCCGCCCTGGCGGTCTTCTGCCTCTTTTACAATAAGGGGTTTTTTACCTAGAGAAATATCCTTGAGGCTTTCAATAGCATCTTTACCTTCTTCGCTGTTGGGCATCTCCACAAATCCAAACCCCTTGCTCTTTCCGGTTTCCCTGTCCATGGCCACTTTAGCGGAAGTTACGGTTCCGAATTTTTCGAATATTTCCATTAATTCCGCATCATCAAGGTCGTACGGAAGGCCTGCAACAAAAAGGGTCATAAATTTTCAGTTTTCGTAAAGGTACAGAACTTATGTTTCTCTTGTGAAGCAAAATGAAACATATTCTTCGCTGCGGGCATTTTTTTATTTAAGTAAGAGAAATGACAGCCGGAACAGGCATGAAAAGATTCGCTTTGCAGAGCGTGGCAACTTTTTAAACACAGGCAGGTTCCCTCCGGTAAACTATTGCTAAGATTTCAATTCACTTCCTGCCTGAACGGGCCACCAGTCGTTTCCGAACGGATCTGTAAAGCCACAGGTGTAACCATAAGGTTGTTGCATGGGTTCCATGGTTGAAGTTACCCCAAGGGCCAAAGCTTTCCTGTAAGTTTCGCCTGTATTTTCAACATAAATAAAAATACCTGCAGGCCTGGGAGCAAACTGTTCAGTTGCATCTGCAAACATTACTACAGCATCGCCAATGCGCAGTTCGCCGTGCATGATAACGCCCTCGCTGCGGGGCACAATAGCCTGCTCCGTTGCACCAAAAACCTGCTTCATAAAATCAACAAATGCATAAGCACGGGGAATAATTATATAAGGCATCAGTCGGTTGTAATGGGAGGGGATTTGCATGGCTTATTTTTCTTTAAGGTACGGGTTTATTGGTCAGATTAAACCGTGTTTGAAAAGTTCACAGAAATTTTGTTTGTATTATTTTTAATCCTGAATGAAGAAAAAACTGAAAAGAACAGGGTCTTATTTCCTGCTCGTCATTATCCTCTGGTTTATACTTGCACAACTTTTCTTCCGGTACCGGATGAGCGATAAAACCGCCATGCTTGTGTTTAAGAAAACCCACACTGATTTACGCATCAGCGATATTGGCACAGGTTCAAATAAAATCCACTTTGCTGTAAGCGGAAATGACACGTTGCCTACACTTTATTTTCTCCATGGTTCACCCGGAAGCTGGAGCCACTACTTTAAATACATGCTGGATAAAGACATGAGAAAGAAGTACAGGATGGTTGGTATTGACAGACCGGGATTTGGCTACAGCAACTTCTGGGAAGCTGCAGATTTGAAACGGCAGGCCGGAATGATTACGCCCTTATTCAAAGAATTATACAATGGCAAACCTGTTTACCTTGCAGGACATTCATTGGGTGCACCACTTGCATTAAAACTGGCGGTGGATAACCCTTCATTTTTTCATTGTGTCGTCCTTTTATCCGGCTCAATAGATCCTGACCAGGAACAAGAAGAAAAATGGAGAAAATTGATGGGTGGAAAACCTTTGTGTTATTTACTGCCGGGGTCTTTTCGCCCTTCTAATACAGAAATTTTGTTTCTTAAGAACGACCTCAAAGCATTATCAGTTGTATTGGATAAAATAAAAACGCATGTCGTTTTTATACACGGCGACAAAGACACCTGGGTGCCGATTGAAAATATTGCTTTCGGTAAAAAAGTTATGACCAATGCAAAAAGTATTTACTCAGATACTTTATACGGGGCAGGGCACCAGATACCATGGGAAAGATTTGATGAAGTAAAAAAGGCGCTGCTTAATTTGCCTTATTGATTTTTTATTCAGACAATTTTATATATCCCCTCCCCATCATCGCAACTATATCTCCCGCAATCATCGCCGGTTCTGATTTTTCCTTTGCTGCCAAATCACCGGCAAGGCCATGCCAGTAAACAGCAATGAGTGCGGCATGCAGGGGGTTGTATCCCTGTGCAAGCAATCCGGTGATCATACCCGTGAGCACATCTCCCGAACCAGCCGTGGCCATACCTGTGTTACCGGTTGAATTGAAATAACCCTTCCCATCAGGCGAAGCGATAAAACTGTAGCGGCCTTTCAGTATGATGTAAATGTTATGCTGCTTCGCCTTTTGCATAGCCAGCTCAATCCTTTCAAAATCATTTTCAGAAAGCCCGAACAACCTTTCAAATTCTTTGTGGTGTGGTGTAAGGACAGATGAAGGCGGAATATTGGTAAGCCACTCTTTTTGTTTTGCAATGATATTTAAAGCGTCTGCATCCGCCACTACAGGTTTTTTGTATGACAGGAGAAACTGCTCAAGCAAATCAATGGTCTCTTTATGCATGCCGATACCCGGGCCAATGCCAACCGCATCATAAGTATCCAGGTTTGGTAATTTGCTAAGGTGAGATGCAGCCTTACCTGCTTCGCATATCGCTTCAGGAACTGCAACCTGCAATACATCCACCCCACATGCAGGGATATGAACTGAAACTTTTCCGGCCCCGCTGCGCAAACACGCTTCAGCAGCAAGTGTGGCTGCACCCATCATCCCATAACTGCCGGTTAATAAAGCAGCATGGCCAAAACTTCCCTTGTGGGCAAATTTTTTCCGCGGCAGCAGCAGTGACCTGATCATTGGTTGTTCTGTTAATTCGAAGCGGGCATTGGTTTGTTTCACGTATTCTGCATGTAAACCAATATCAAGTATAATCGCCTCACCAGTGTATTTTTCATTTTCAGGTAAAAGAAAAGCCAGTTTATAAGACTGAAAACTCAGGGTAAAATCAGCCTGCACCACATCACATTCTTTTGAACTTTTATCTGTAAACAACCCGCTGGGTATATCCACTGCCACTGTTGTGCAGCCTGACAGGTTAATGGTATTGATAAGCTCAGCTGTTATTCCCTCCGGCGGCCTGTTCAGGCCCGAACCATAGAGCGCATCAACAATAACAGCATTTGGTGGTATCACAGGAATATCTTCCCTGTTCCATATTGCTTTAACGGCTACATTCAGTTTTTGCAACCGCTGAAAATTGGCGGAAAAATCGGAAGATGCTTTGGTATAGCTTTCAACAACAAAAACTTCTATAACCCGGTTTTGCAGAAACAGTATCCTTGCAATGGCCAGGCCATCGCCGCCATTATTGCCTTTTCCGCAAAAAATCATGAATTGATTTGCGTTGTTGCAGTTTTTCAATAACCATTCGGTGCAACGTGCAGCGGCCCGTTCCATCAGCAGGAGTGAATCCACAGACTCGTGGTGAATGGTGTATTGGTCCCATTCCCTTATCTGTTCAGCAGTAAAAATCTTCATGAAAAAAATTACAGCATAAAAGTAAGCAAAGCTGCAATCAGTTTTATTTATTCATCGCTGTCATCTGTGCCATCATATTTGCCAAAGGAAGCATAGAGTTTTTTGGCATCGTAAATGCGGCGGTTGTAGCGGTTACCGAGAATAATGATGGTGGCCGAATCCTGAACAAGCCTGGTGAAAACAGTGTTGTTGCCATGCCACCAGCCGTTGTGGTAAATGATTTTTTTATTGTTGGGATAAATATACATGCGCCAGCCCAGGCCGTAATTCTTTATGCCCGGCCTTTCAAAACTGTAACCAGAGTATGCAGAATCAAGGGTTGAGGTTTTAAACAAATTGGAATAGGAGAGTGCGGCATCCCATTTCAGCAGGTCACGTGGCGTACTGTAAATATTTTTATCACCATACACTGCATCCAGAAATGTAAACGCTTCTTTCCGGTTCTTCCAGTTATATGAGGGCATTACACTGTCTGCTTTATCCATACTGAACACAAATGTGTTTTCCATTTTCAGCGGGGTAAAAAATGTTTCTTTAAGATAATCTGCATAAGTTTTGCCGCTTACTTTTTCAATAATCAATGCCAGCAACGCATAATTGGTATTGCAGTAAGAGAAATGCCTGTCGGGTTTCCCCTCATTCAGTTGCTGTTTATGGTCAATCATAAACTGCAGCACATCCTGGTTGCTGATGGTTTTCTTCCTGTCCCACCCAAGTTGTTCCATAAAATAAACATAATTGGGCAGGCCGCTGCGGTGGTTGAGCAGGGTTTTAATGGTAACACCTGTAAAAGGGAAACCGGTTAAGTATTTTGACACCTCGTCCTGCAGTTGCAGTTTGCCTTCTTCCCAAAGTTTAAGGGTTGCCATACCGGTAAAGGTTTTGGAAACCGAAGCAAGGTGAAAGGGGGTATTGACTGTAATGGAATCTTTTTGGCCCATGTGCTGAAAGCCCGCATATTTCTCATACACGATTTCACCGTTTTTGGCAACCAGCATAGCGCCGTTAAAACGTGACCGCTCCAGTACATTTTCGTAAAAATCCTTTGCCTCCCTATAGCAGCGGCGGAACTCCTGTTTTGAAACTTTTGGGGGCGTGGGGGGGTAATAAGCAAGTGAATCATCTGTGGCACGGATGATTTTCTTCTTTTCTGTGGTGGCGTAACAGCCTAGTAGTAAGAATACAAGCAGGGTAAGCTTGTAGTAGTTTCTCGGTAAGGACATCGCAATTAAAACGATGTTTAATAATAGTTATTATTTTCGCAGCAATAATACGAAATATTACTATGGCGGAAAAGAAACTTACGAGTTATCCCAAGGAAAAAATACATATCCTGTTTTTGGAGAATATAAGCGATGCGGCAGTCAGGCATTTCCGTGAGACAGGCTATGTTAATGTAAAAAAGCTTACCGGGGCATTGAGCGAAGAGCAACTGATAGAAGAGATAAAGGACGTACATCTCCTGGGGATACGTTCAAAAACTCAGGTTACAAAAACGGTATTGGAACATGCCCGGAAGCTGCAGGCCATTGGCTGTTTTTGCATTGGCGTAAACCAGGTTGACCTGAAAGCGGCTACCCGGCACGGTGTGGTGGTTTTTAATGCGCCTTACAGCAATACCCGCTCAGTAGCGGAACTGGTAATTGCCGCTTCCATCATGCTCATCAGGCGGATACCTGATAAAAATAAAGCAGCACATGAAGGCATCTGGATGAAGGAAGCAAAGGGCAGTTATGAGCTGAGGGGCAAAACACTTGGCATTATCGGGTATGGCAATATCGGCACACAGGTAAGCATACTGGCAGAGGCCCTTGGCATGAAAGTGATTTTTTATGATATAGTAACCAGGCTGCCGTTGGGAAATGCCACAGCAAAAAAATCGCTGAAGGAAGTGCTGGAAGAGGCTGATATTGTTACGCTGCATGTGCCTGAAACTGCACAAACGAAGAACCTGATCAATAAAAACACCCTCAAATATTTTAAGAAAGGCTCCATCATTATCAACTATGCAAGGGGAGAGGTGATTGACCTGGAGGCTTTGCGCAGGTGCATACTTGATAAACAGATCAGCGGCGCTGCCATTGATGTATTTCCCTGGGAACCTGAAAAAAACGGAGACCGCTTCCAGACCCCATTGCAGGATCTGCCAAATGTATTGCTTACACCCCATATCGGCGGTTCTACAGAAGAGGCGCAGGAAAACATTGGTGAGGATGTAAGCAATAAACTGTTCCTGTTTCTTGAAATGGGTATCACCATCGGTTCACACACTGTTCCGCCATTGAGCCTTCCTGCACAGGAAGGTACACACCGCATACTGCATGTACATAAAAATGTGCCCGGTGTTTTATCAGAGATCAATACACAACTGTCAAAGCACAATATCAATATCCTGGCGCAATACCTTAAAACCAATGACGATATCGGCTATGTGGTGCTGGATGTGGATAAGAAAATTTCAAGCCAGGCGTTTCAGTTACTAAAAGAAGTGAAACAGACTATAAA
>JANRKT010000044.1:0-3280 GCA_033763355.1 Chitinophagaceae bacterium
GGCACCATCTCAGATATCGAATAAGCCAAGATTAAAAGATATTCTTGAAAAAGAGCCCGATGTTGAAATACCGGATTATGTGATAAGAAGAATTAAAGGAAAATATAGAGACTTGCCAATTGTTGTTGACCCGGAACAAAGAGAAGCTATTGCACCAACTTGCGTTGCTCATTATTCAAAAGATTTGAGCACAAGATTGGTGAGAGATCGAAATTCCAAATATGGTTTACGCCCATTTTCTATAAGGGAATATGCAAGATTGCAAGGTTTTCCGGATGATTTCTTTTTTGAAAACAAAAGAAGCTCCTATAAGTTAATCGGAAATGCTGTTCCGGTTCACATGGGGAAATGGGTTGGTGATGTAGCTGTGAAATATTTTAATTAAAGTTGTGTAGCATTACCGAACCCTGAAAGGAGCGTCGCAAGCAAAGCTCAACCGGAGTTATTACAGGCAATCTAAACCCTTTCTTCCGCCTTGCTTCTTTTGCCATTAAATATTACTCTTTATCATTTTGATAAGTTCCAAAACGGAACCAACTGAGGATTTTGGCTGCAGTTGGCTAATTTTAAACCATGAACCAGATAGAAATATACCAGACAAAGGATAAGCAAACGCAAATCAAAGTAAAATTTGAGGAGGATACTGTATGGCTTACCCAGCAACAAATGGCAGAATTATTTGGACAAACGAAGCAGAATATTAGTTTACATATTAATAACTGCTTTAAAGAGAAAGAATTAGACAGGAAATCAGTTGTCAAGGATTCCTTGACAACTGCGAGAGACGGAAAAGCTTACAAAACTCAAAACTACAACCTCGATGTTATCATCTCCGTGGGTTACCGGGTAAAATCAAAGAGAGGCACACAGTTCCGCCAATGGGCTACACAAAGATTAAAAGACCACCTCGTAAAAGGCTATACCCTTAATGAAAAAAGACTGCAACAGGTTCAGCAAAACATGGAGCAACTGCAGCAGGCGGTGAAGCTTATTCAGCAGTCCGGCGGCACAGAACAGCTGAGTACAGCGGAAGCAAAAGGGTTATTGGAAATCATTACCAGCTATACCCATAGTTTTATTTTATTAAACCAGTTTGACAGCAACAACCTTCCGGATGCAAAGCTGAGTGAAAACATTACTTATGAGATTGAACACGGGGAAGCGGTAAAAGCTATTGCAGAACTGAAGAAACAATTAATAAAAAAGAAAGAAGCATCTGAACTGTTTGGCAGGGAAAGAGACCATGGCTTTGAAAGTGTATTGAACTCAGTTGTTCAGCGTTTCGGCGGCGAATACCTGTACAAGACTATAGAAGAACAAGCGGCACATCTGTTGTATTTTGTTATTAAAAATCATCCGTTCACAGATGGTAATAAGCGTATAGGCGCTTTTGTATTTGTTTGGTTTCTGGAAAAGAATAAGCACCGGTTTAAAAAATCAGGTGAACTGAAAATAAATGATAATGCCCTCGTGGCGCTGGCCTTGCTCGTGGCGCAGAGCAACCCGGATGATAAAGAGATCATGATAAAGCTTGTTGTCAATCTTATCAGCGGATGACCATCTTTTGACCAGGATTTGTTGTATAAAAAACTGTAGCTTCATTTTTCAATACCCATTTTAATAATGACATCATGAAAAATTTTATTTACTGCTGCGCCGTAAGCTTTTGTTTGCTCTTTTGCTCAGCTGCCAGCGGCCCTTTGCAGAATGAATGGATCTCTTTATTTGACGGCAAAACACTCACCAACTGGAAAGTGGGCGACAATGCAGCCACTTTTACTATTGAGAACGGCGCCATTGTGGCGCATGGTGATGTAGCACATTTATTTTATGACGGGCCGGTGGCGCAACATAATTTTAAAAATTTTGAATTCAAAGCAGAAGTGATGACAACACCGGGCTCCAATTCGGGAATATATTTTCATACCGCCTACCAGCAAAAAGGCTGGCCCAAAAAAGGATATGAAGTGCAGGTAAACAACAGCCAGAGCGACTGGCGCCGCACAGGCAGCCTCTATGGCATACAGGATGTAAGAGAAGTGCATGTAAAAGACAATGAATGGTACACCGAATACATTAAAGCAGAAGGTAAAAGAGTGATTGTAAAACTGAATGACAAAACAGTTGTGGATTATACAGAACCTGATAATGTAAAACGGGGGGCCGGCAATGAAGGCCGTGTATTAACCAGCGGCACATTTGCCCTGCAGGGACATGACCCCAAAAGCAAAGTGTATTTTAAAAATATTATGGTGAAGATATTGCCGGACTAAAGACTGACCGGTTTATAAGAAAAGATCAATGATCCTCTGTTAAATGGAATTCTCCGGGCCATAAACCGACGGCGGTTGCGTCGAATAAAGACCCTTTTCGACGCATAATTTGCGTAGAATATTTCAGGGTGCGTAGAATAACAGCCTTATTCGCCGCAAAAAATGTGTAGATTATCTACTCTTCCTTTTCCTGAAAAGTTACCGGCTGCCTGAGCCTTTGTTTTACTTTCCTGTTGTTTGCCATTGCGGGGTTCCAGGCGGGGCTGCCGCTCACAGCCCTTAATGCTATTTTATCAAACTCCTTGTGAAAGGGAACTGCTACAAAAACATCTTCGGGTTTGCCTTCTTCATTAATGGTAAGCTCCACCACCACTACCGCCATATTGCCATTATTAAAACGGTAACCATCGGGCCAGTAGACATTTTTGCTGAGGTAGCTTCTCCAGCCGTTTAGCCCTCCGTTCTTAAATGCTGCACCCCGGTTTGCCCTTAATGTATCTGTATGAGAGGTGCCGTCTTCATTATAAAATTTTTTCAGAAGCGCTTTTCCAATATCATAAGTTTCTTCAGCAGCTATTTTTCCATTGCGGTGAAAGAACTGCCATTTGCCATACCTTTCGCCATTTAGCTCGTAACCCGCAGAGGAAACGTTTCCGTTATCGAACCATGACACATGAACTTCCGTGCTGTCGTTTACATGCTGTATGGAATCTGACATGTACCCGTTGCTGTGCCACAATATCCTGCTGCCAGAAAGTGCACCATTGTGATATAGGGCAGAATCGGCTATCATGCCGTTGTAATGGTAGCGCAGGTGAAGGCCCTCTTGTTTATTGTGCTTAACTGTGCCGGTGGCCTGAAGGTTTCCGTTGGCATGGAAATAATAACCGGAACCATTACGAATTTTACAATCGCTGTCTTCATACAATGCCTGCATCTGCAGTTGCATGGTGCCGAGAAAATAATCTTTGCGCAACCAGCCGCTGTCTGTTTTTTCTGTCAGGCTG
>JANRKT010000045.1:0-2304 GCA_033763355.1 Chitinophagaceae bacterium
ACGACGATAAACATGCGCCAAACCACGTGGCTTCTTTAATAATACAAAAGGTGAACCGCCTGTATGAAGAGGGAAAGATAAAGGGCGACCAGTTTATTATACTCAATCCCGAACTGCTTTCATTTACTGATATCTGCGGGGCCTGCGAACGCATCAAGAATACGCCCATCCCATATTCCTACAGCCTGTTTATAAAAAAATTCATTTTCTTTTATGTAATGACGCTGCCCTTTGGTTTTGTATTCAGCCTCGGTTATTATGTTATCCCCGTTGTGGCATTTATATTTTATGTACTGGCCAGCCTTGAATTAATTGGCGAAGAAGTTGAAGACCCTTTCGGCGGCGATGCCAATGATTTGCCCACCGAAAAAATTGCAGAGAATATAAAGAAGCATGTGGGGGAGCTGATATGATTTTCAGTTTAAAAAATATTTTTTCGGCATAATCAGCCAAATTTATTTTACCAAAATGTCAGTTAATAAACAGAGAAGCATTACACAACCGCTTTTGGGTGATGGCAGGTTTTTGATCATATTCACCGGGCTTGTATTGATTTTTTCGGGCCTTTTTGTTATTGTACAATCCTTTACAGGGCATTTTTTACCACATGATATAAGCTTTCTTGGCATGGATGCCGCTTCCTTATCTTCGTATTTCTCAGGCAGAATTAACAAGTTCATGTTTCATGACCGTGTTGCTTTCGGCGGGTCTATTATTGCTGTAGGATGTATCTACATGTGGCTGGCTGAGTTCCCCTTAAAAAACGGGAAAACCTGGGCATGGTGGCTTTTATTGTTATCTGGTATTACAGGTTTTGGGAGCTTTCTCTCCTATCTTGGCTATGGTTATTTAGACAAATGGCATGGCATTGCTACACTTTTACTTTTACCCTTTTATATATTTGGCATGATTCGCTCACGAAAACTTTTCCCCGGAGGGCTTGCCATAAAAGATATTATCATAAATGTAAATCAAGCAGGTTATAAAACCCATTATCAGTTTGGAATACTTCTGTTGCAAATAACGGGATTGGGTCTTTTATCGGGAGGCTTAACTATCATGTTCGTGGGAATGACAGATGTTTTTGTACCACAGGATTTAGAATACATGCAAATAAAAAGTTGCAGCAGCCTTGAGGGAATCAACACAAAATTAGTTCCCCTCATTGCCCATGACCGTGCCTGCTTTGGCGGAGGCATTGCAACGATTGGATTGATTGTATTTTTTACTGTAAGGAGGGCTGAAGAAACCAGGAGCATGTGGGAAACATTATTTATCGCATTAAATATCGGGTTTCTTTCAGCAATAGGGATACATTTCCATATCGGATATATGGATACCCTGCATCTGGCACCGGCTTATTTTGGTTATATTATTGCACTGTCCGGACTGGCTCTTACCTATAAAAAATTTGTAAAAGGATAAAATGAAAAAAACAGTTTAATTATCCTCTTACATTTTCGCAGAGCTTGAAATACTTAAATAAAAGAGTACAAGATTTTTGAAATCCGCTTCACAACATTCTCCGTATTCATTTTGTCATCAACCTGCATAAAATTTTTGGCATGAAATTAAAACCAGCCCTTATCACAATCCCGGTTACTACTGTAGTTTGTATAATACTGAATGGCGTTTTCCATGTGCCTGTTATGGGAAATTTCTTCGATAAAAACCTGGCGGCTTTCGGGGCTTCAGCAAATAAAATAGCTGAAAGCAACCCTGCCTGGCAGGTGGCTACAGAACTGGTATGGGTGAGTGCATTGTTTTACCTGCTGACCTTTACAAGGCCAATAAAGCTTAGCTTCAGCAATGCAATTACCGGCGGGATGCTGATGAATGCTTCAGTGAGCGGAACATGGAATTTCATCAACGCCTCACTGTTCAGCGCTTTTCCAAAAAATATCATTCTCCCGGATATGGCTTTTCATATATTGATAGTGGGGCCCGCCGCCGGCATGCTCATCGCATTACTGTATAACCGGTACAGGCAATAAATTTTCTCTTAAAAATTGACTGCTGACAAATTATCCACTCCTCACAAAAAAAGCAATATGGCAAAAAATCCCCATTGCTTAATTTCGCTGCATGATATATCCCGCAACAGTAACCACAGATGATGAATTAAAACAAATCCTGCAGCTTCAGCAGGAAAACCTCCCTGCCAATATTACTGAAGATGAATTGCAGGGCCAGGGCTTTGTAACGGTGCACCACAGTTTTGACGTACTGAAACAAATGCACGGGCTTTCCCCGTCCGTTATTGTAAAAGATGATGATAAAGTAATTGCCTATGCACTGGTGATG
>JANRKT010000046.1:0-1713 GCA_033763355.1 Chitinophagaceae bacterium
ATATGGATGGTATATGATGTGGATGCAAAAGGCGGAATAAAAAACGGCCGTATATTTTATGATTGTACTGAAGCCAGCAAGAAAGAAAAGGGCGTACCCGACGGAATGAAAGTGGATAAACAGGGAAATGTTTTTGGCACAGGCCCCGGAGGGGTATGGGTGTTCAATTCATCCGGGAAGGTTTTGGGAAAGATCAAAACAGGTCAGGCCACATCCAACTGCGCTTTTAATGCCGATGAAACCGAATTGTACATTACTGCTGATATGTATTTGCTGAGGGTGAAACTGAAGAAGAGGTGAGAAAAACACAATAGCCTGCCATACTTTATTTCTCAATCTTTCCTATTCTTAAATAAACGGGGAATTGAAAGTCCTTCCTGCTGTTATCTTTATCGTAAGCATGTAACTGGCTGCAAAGCTCATCAAGGGGGTTAAACCCTCTTTCTTTTATAAAATGCTGCACACTGCTCCATGAACTGATGTATCCGCATACATCATTAATATCCCAGTTAACCGTAATAGAAAAACTCTTTTTTACTTCAGCTTCTTTGTATGGAAAGGGAACGGTTTTCAGTTCTTCGTCAATATACTTTCTTTCCTTATCCCAATAAGGGCCAACAGTACCGGTATAAAAATCTTTTATCAGCCGGTTCATATTGTCATCTTCTGTAAAAAACAAACCATAGCACCACACTGCAATTGTTCCGCCGGGTTTGCTTACCCTTTCAGCTTCTTTTGCAAATGCATCAAAGTTCAGCCAATGGTAGGCCTGGGCAACAGTTATCAAATCAAAACTGTTATCATCATAAGGCGTTTGTTCAGCCTGGCAAACTGTATAAACCACTTTGGGATGTGCTGTTGCCTGCTGAATTTGTTTTGCACTCAGGTCAGATGCACACACCTGTTTAAAATGAGGGGCCAGTAAAACGGCCGCCTGTCCGTTCCCGGTAGCACAATCCCATACTTTATTTTTTTCTTTTACAAATGCTGTAATATATTCAATGAGTTCTATGGGATAAGATGGCCTGTAGCGGGCATAATCAGCCGATTGACCGGAGAAGAGGTCTTTTGACATGAAAAATCTTTAAGCAATATATTTCAGCCTGGTGATGGTTTCTTTTGGGTCATCAGATTTAAAAACAGCATTGCCCGCAACCAGTACATGTGCCCCTGCTTCAATAATGGATTTGGCGTTTTCAAGTGTTACGCCACCGTCAATCTCAATAAGGGGTTTCAATTGCAGGTCGGTTGTAAGTTTACGGAGCAGTTCAATTTTATTCAATGTATGTGGTATAAAATGCTGCCCGCCAAAACCGGGATTTACAGCCATTACACAAACCAGGTCAATATCCTGCAATACATCCTGCAACATTTGAACAGGGGTATGCGGGTTAAGGGCCACACCGGCTTTCATGCCCAGGCTTTTTATTTGCTGAATGTTCCTGTGCAGGTGGGGGCATGCTTCAATGTGAACGGTTAAAATATCAGCCCCGGCTTTTTTAAAATCAGCAGCATATTTCCCGGGTTCTTCAATCATCAGGTGCACATCACAAATTTTTGCAGTGGTTTTGCGGATGTGTTCTATCACGGGCAACCCAAAACTGATATTGGGAACAAAACGGCCATCCATCACATCAAGATGAAACCAGTCAGCCTCACTTTCGTTCAGCATTTTACATTCTTCTTCCAGTTTCAGAAAATTGGCTGATAACA
>JANRKT010000047.1:0-12728 GCA_033763355.1 Chitinophagaceae bacterium
ACACCCTCCCAGTTTTTTACCGGTTGCGGCTCTTTCCATCTTAAATCACCAACAGGCGGGGCGGCAAAAGGAATGCCTTTAAATGATACAATACCGCTTTTTTCAAGTGTGCCCTCTGCTATGCCATTAATGGTTTTTGCCTGATTAACCTTACTTTGCGCCATAACAATAAAAGAAAAGATGAGTGGTACAAAGAGAACAACAATTTTTTTCATACAGCTTAGTTTTACTTATGAATAAATTAATAATAAAATAAGTTTTGTTAATATTAATTTGCATTTAAAGCACTTGCAGGGCTAAGTGAATAATGTATAGTTTACTTTTAGGGATCATGCTGTTCAACCCATAATTAAAAATTAATCGTTCTTTTTTTCCCTGTACCATCTGTTATCTCAGCACTCACCATATTTCTGGTTACCAGTATAAATCTGCCTGATTGAGACAGGAAAGAGGCACCATAGGGGAATTCCCTTTTCTGCTGAGCTCCATTTTTATACCTGATCACTGCTTTTACATCATCAGCCCGCATCTGTATAACAGGGAAATCTTTTTTCAGTTCCAGGACTTTTAATGGCCCTTTATTCTGGCTGGCTGCCAGCAAACACTTTTTTCCTGCGTTTTGAAGCATAACAATAGCCTTGCCATTTCCCGGTATATAAACACCGCTTTCTAATATGCTTAATGGTGTAAAATTACCCTTGCCATCACCCTTCAAAAATAAACCGTTTAAAGCATCGTACCGCCCGGTGGAAATTTCCGTACCGTAATCATTACCATTAATTACCACATCAAGGTTACCATCTCCGTCGAAATCTTCTGTAACCATCCCATTGATCATTGAAATCTGGGCCTGAACCGGCAGCGGGAGCATTGTGAACCTCCCATTTCCGTCATTGCGTATCAACGACGACTTAAAATTTACCGCCTGCATGCGTAAAATATTATTCTTGTTAAAATTTGCAATTAGTTCGTCAAAAGTGGCCTCTGCAAAGGATTTGTAATCCGGAAATTGTTTGCGGGCCGGCGGCAATTGAGCAATAACATCATCCCTCAGATGCGCTGTGAACTCTTTTCGCACAGGGTTTTCAGCAGACACAGGAAAGTAAAGTGATATTAATGGGTCATAACTGCCGTTGTTATCGAAATCATTAGCCGTAATAAAAGCAGGATACTCTTCTGATGCCTTGTAAAAAGAATTAGTTCCCAGGTTGCCGGCGATATAATCCATATCACCATCATTATCAAAATCACCCGCTGCAAGAGAATTCCACCACCCGGTTTGCTTCTCAAGTTCCGATGCTGCAGTCACATCTTCAAAAACACCCTGTTTGTTTTTCAGAAATTTGAGAGGCTGCCATTCTACTGCTAAAATAATATCAGGCCAGTTGTCATTATCAAAGTCAGTGAACAAAGCATCACACACCATGCCTGCATTGATTAAATCAGGTGCAACATGGCTTGTAACATCAATGAATTTTAAATGACCATTTTCCAGTTCATTCCTGTAAATGACGCTTGAAACAGGAATGGGATAATTCCAAGGCATTACCCGCCCAGCAACCAGTAAGTCGAGATCCCCGTCCTTGTCAAAATCAGCGGCCCTTACACAGGATTTACTGATTAGATTAGGAGGAATGGCTGTAGTGTCAATTAAAAAATTCCCTTTACCATCATTTACGTAAAACCTGTCACGGTAAAAATTGCTTCCGGGAGCCGCTTCAAAACCGCCGCTGGCAATGTAGAGATCACTATCACCATCGTTGTCTGCATCAAATAATAAAATGCCAATATCCTCCCTTAGTTTGTAAGGTTGCCCGGGGGATGATTCACCCGGCAAAACTGCCTTTTGCAGAAATTTGCCTCCCTGCTGTTGAAAGAAAAACCGGGCGGGATGGAAAAAAGAGCCACCGGCAACAATATCATCAAGCCCGTCTCCATCAATATCTGATATGGCGAGGGCAGGCCCATACTCAGAAAATTTATGAGGCAAAAGCCTTTGTATGTTGAAGTCTACAAAATCACTATCCCTGTGTATATAATCAATACCCACTGACTGTGTTATCTCACGAAAAATCGAATTGGTTGCCAGAATTTTATTTTCAACAGCGCTACTTGTTTCTGCATCCTTAATATCAACTGTAATAGTCTGATCTGTCTTTATATTTTTTATCACCTGCCTTTTACCTTCCGGCCAGATAATAATGAGGCTATCCGCCGCAGCGGTGTTTCCTATCCCGAAATGCACCATATTTTGCACTGATGATAAATAACCCCTGTAGGGTGAAGTTTCATATACCTGCATCTTGTTGTTATCATAATGCAGTTCAGCAAAAGTTCCAAGACCATCTTTGTTTAATGAATCTCCTTTTAGTTTAACCTGGATGAAATGATTTTCCGCTTTATCGAGATTATTTTTATACAAGAATGCCTCATCATTAATATTGTTCACCACCCAGTCAAGATCGCCATCATTGTCCAGATCGGCCCAGGCAGCGCCGTTTGAAAATGAAACATCACTTAAGCCCCATTGATTTGTTGCATTTACGAAATTTAAACTTCCATTATTCTTAAACGCATAGTTGGCAATTTTAACCTCGGGTATCTGGTTAAGCAAATCCTTTTTTGAAACCAGTGATACGGCTTTATTCCGGAAGGCAATAAAATCATTATCCGTAACATCTTTAGGAAAGCCATTGGTAACGATAATGTCCCGGTAACTGTCGTTATCAAAGTCCGCAACAAGCGGCGTCCAGCTCCAGTCTGTTTCAGCAATGCCGGATAAGTACGCCGCTTCGCTGAAAACAGGATGACCTATTGTATCATTGCTGAGCACAATGGGCCCCTGGTTGATTTGCAGCGTGTTTCTTACATACTGGTATTGCAAACCGTACAAGTCGCTGAACTGAAATTTATGATAAGCAATGGGGTTCAGCATGGTTTTCTTTCTGAAGTTATCTTCAGGGCTCATATCAAGTTCCACCACATCGGCAAGTCCGTCATTGTTCACGTCAATTACATCCTGCCCCATGGCATTGGAGGAAGTATGTTTAAAATATTCCTGTTCCCTGTTTGAGAAGGTTCCGTTTGTATTGTTAATGTAAAGAAGGTTCCCCGGCATAAAATCATTGGTAACATAAATATCTTTCCAGCCGTCCCTATTGATATCGCAGATGGTTACCCCGTGTCCGTATCCTTCAATCGTAATACCTGCCTGTCCCGATACATCGGTAAAAAAAGGATGCCCCAAACTATCATTCCAGTCGTTTCGGAAAAGCTTATCGGTATTGGGATGTTCCCTGTTCTTAAAAACCGGCCTGAATTCCATAGGGAATTCATTGCTTCTTATCTCGTTTATTAAAAGATAGAGGTCCAGGTCCCCATCATTATCATAATCAAAAAAAGCGCCCATGGTTGAATGCGACTGATCATTCAACCCATATTCCCCTGCCATATTTACAAATACCGGAATTCCCCCGTTTTTATTACCCTTATTAATATACAAAAGGTTTTCCCTCCTTGCTGAATCGGGCCATATCGTGGCGCTTATATATATATCCTGCAGTCCATCGTTATTTATATCAACAATGCTTACGCCGCGGCACCATTTTCCCTCACCACCAACGCCTGCTTCCATGGTAATATCCTGAAACTTAAAATCCCCTTTATTGAGATAAAGTTTGTTTGAAACTGTATTCCCGGTAAAATAAATATCCTGTAAGCCATCGCTATTAAAATCAGCAATACCCACTCCACCCCCGTTATAAAAATTTTCAATATCCAGAATATTCAATGTATCGTTACCAACTAATTGGTTGTTGAAATGAATCCCTGAATATTCTGAATCAATTTTTTCAAAAAGTGTTCTGTCTTTACAACTGTAAAGTGCAGCTATTAAAATCCCGAAGAACAAAATTCTTTTCATAAACTGTTGATTCGCTGAATACCTGTAACCAGAGCAGCCTGAATTCATTAAAATTTTTTCTGAAAAACCATCATCAACCCTTTAAAAGAAGATGTAATAATAAAACTCCCCATGCATTACAATAATGCCTGGCTTAACCTGTTGAATGTAAATTATACCATTTAGACATTAAAACTCTACTGTTATCCCAATGCAAAGAGGGATCTGCCCTGAATTGTGGTAATATGAGCAGATGGTTCCTTCGTCGCCATGACTTCATAGAGGGGGCAGTTTTAAAGTCTAAATGGTATTAATCATTTCACCAGGAAAATTACCCCCAAAAGAAAGAACCATCATAACGATGGTTCTTTTACTTGCACCCTCTATTCTGCGTATAAAACAAAAAAATCAGTAACCGGGGTTTTGAGTTATACCCGGGATATTTGTGGTTACCGCAGTTGGAATAGGATAATATTCATGCTTGCCTGCTGTAAATACAGAGCCTGCCAAAGTTGACGGGCGCCTTACTGCTTCTACTGTCAGGTATGCATTTAATTCAGTTGCCGCAACGCCCCAGCGTACCAGGTCGAAGAAGCGGTGGCCTTCCATACCAAATTCTAACTTTCTTTCAAAGCGTACGGCTTTAAGAGCATCTGCCTTGCTTGCAAATGCTGCAGTGTAAAGGCCTACATTATATGTTGCATAAGTAGCGGCAGAAGCAGCTTGAAAATAAGGAGCAGTATTGGAAGGAGCGTACCTTGCTGCACGTTCCCTTACCTGGTTAATATATGTCCTGGCTGTTTCCAGACTTCCCGCTTCAATCTCTGCTTCAGCCGCCATCAGCAACACATCTGCAAAACGCATGACGGTATAGTTTAAGGCGTTGGCGCTGAAACCCCAGCCTACTTTACCACCGGTTGATCCTTCATCAGCTTTGTAGTAAGTATTTTTCTTGGGGCTGTACGGGCCGCCATAAGTAACATCACGTATCCAGTCCCTGCCAGGATGATTGCCCCAGTCAAAATAGGGAACGCCCCTTCTGCCTACTGTCCAGTCCAGCCTTGGGTCAAGATTGCCGCTGAATATTACAAAAGCGGGATCGTTTGAAAGAAAAGCTTCATCACTTGTTACATTGGAGCTATTGTATGTATCCGGTAAGGGCAACCCTGCTGCGTCTGTTTTGTATGAATTAACCAAAGCCTGCGAAGGTTGGAAAAATCCGCAGCAACCACCGGGTTTGCTGCCACCGCCATGGGGATAATTCAGGATGTTATCATAGTTGGCATTGGTGGTAGAACCATCGCCATAAGAAGCCTGGACTGCAAATATGGTTTCTGAATTATTCTCTTTGTTTACCCTGAAATTGTCATGATAATTATCCGTGAGTGCATATTTAACACCCTGTGAGTTTTTGCCGCTGGCAATGATGGTTGTAAACAATGCTTTAGCTTCGGCAAATTTCTTCTGAAACATATATGCTTTGGCAAGAAAGGCCCCGGCTGCCCACTTATTTACCTGTCCTCGGTAAGGCTTAACTTCATTCAGGTTATCATATGCAAATTTTAAATCAGCTTCAATTTTCGACCAGATATCCGCAGTATTTGACCCCCCCTTATGGTCCGTATAGTTTTCATCAACATAAGGTACCTTGTTCCACATTTTCTTTGCTTCAAAATGATGGTGTCCCCTAATGAACTTTGCCTCTGCTTCCACCTGCTTTTTTTCTGCATCGGTCATGTCCGTAACCTGTGCCAATACTTTTAATACAGTGTTGGCCTGGCCGATTCCATCATAAGTTCCATCCCATTTGCCGTTTACAAGCGGGTTGGCAGGGGTTAATTCAAAACGCATGATGGGGTTATCGTCCACACGGTCAGAAAACTCGGTGCCTTTGTATGCGTCTCCCCCGGCCATGCTGCCCCATTCCCAGTTACTGGCCCCTTCTGATATGGCGCCTTCACGGCCATCCAGTGTGGCATAAGCATTAACCAGCAAACCATTCACCCCTTTCTTATTTGAGAGCTGGCTTAAATCATAAACCCCTTTTAAAGGCGGGTTCAAAAATTTCTTGCATGCTGCAATACCTGTTACTGCAAATGCGAGTACTGCCAGGTAAATTATATTTCTAAGCTTCATAATAGTGTAGTTTTTAAAAAATCAAAAGGTTACGTTTAATCCAAATAAAAACTGCTTGGGATTGGGGAAACCGCTCTGGTCAACACCTAAAATATAATCCCCCGCGATTCCTGCATTACGTTGTGCCCGCTGAACGTTCAAATCAGGGTCTGCCCCGGTATAATCAGTAATCGTAAACAGGTTTTGGGCCTGAACATAAATCCTTGCTTTTTGCAGCTTTAGCTTATTCATTATGCTGTTGGGTATGGTATAGCCCAATTGCAGGTTCCTCGCCCTGAAATAAGAGCCCTTTTCAATATAATAGGAGTTTGATTCACCAGCAACAAAGTTTCCGGGAACAACAAATCCAGCCTGAAGCAATGGAAGTTTGGCATTGGTGTTGCTCGTTGTCCATGAATCGTAGAGAACCCTGTCGCTTACACCACCAACAAAACCCCTCATGTCTGTGTACCATTTGGTATAATTGAATATATCATTGCCATAATTCCAGAAAAAGAAGGCGTTAAAATCAAATTGCTTGTAGTTAAGCCCCACATTAAAGCCCATCTGGAATTTCGGGTGGGGGTTCCCGATAACACCTGCATCGGAAGAATTGATGTTTCCATCGCCATTTCGGTCAAGGTATTTCCAGGTACCGATTTTTGCAGGCTGACCGGCCAGTTTGGCGCCTTTATCCACTTCATCCTGGGTATTGTAAAACCCGGTAATCTGGTAGCCCCAGAAAGTGGAAATGGGTAACCCTTTGTTAATTATAACAGCATTGGAAAACCTGTCTAATCCGTAGTAATTCGGGTTTCCTGCTGCATTGAGTTTTATCAGTTCATTTTTATAACGTGAGAAGTTAACCTGAACATCGTATGAAAGATCCGATGTGATCCTGCCCCTGTTGGTTACGGAAAATTCAAAACCCGTGTTCCGCATGGTTCCGATATTTTCATTGGGCTGGGTTACTATGGGTTCAGTATTTATCCTGTTACGCGGTATTAAGAGGTCCTTTGTATCATTCTGAAAAACGTTGAAATCAAAGGCCCACCTGCCATTGTACAAAGTCAGGTCAAACCCGATATTTTTGGAAACTGTGGTTTCCCATTTTGTTGAATCGTTACCCAATGTGCCCTGCCTGTAACCAAGAAATGCTGAGGTATTGGTTCCATTTAAGTCATAATTACCAAAACCAGGTCCTGTTCTGAAAGTAGAGAAAGGATTGAAGGGGCCATTGTTGGAAATGCTTCCCACCTGTCCGTAACCGCCTCTCAATTTAAGGTCGCTTATCCAACTCACAGATTTCATGAAATCTTCTTCAGATACCCTCCACCCAAAACCTACAGAGGGGAAATAACCGGCGCGGTTTGCTGCGCCAAACACAGAAGCTTCGTCCCTTCTTACAGTAGCATTGAGCAGGTACCTGTTTTTAAATGCATAATCAAGGCGGCCAAATTGTGAAAAGATGGTTACCGTATTTTCAGCCGGCTGGCTTACATTCCTGTCCCCTGCTGCTGTTCCGGCATTACTTAATGATATGAAGTCTGCATTGTCAAGGTCAAAGTTTTGACCGAAAGCATTTGTTTGTTTAAAGTACCTCCTTATAGCTTCTGTTCCCAAAAGCAGCTTTATATCATGGTCTCCTGCAATTGTTTTTTGAAGTGTAAGGGTATTGGTCCATGTCCAGTCAATTCCCCGGCTTGTCCATTCGGTTAATTGGGTGCTTCCCTGGTTCTCGGCTCTTTCGTATGTTTTCCGTGAGATATCTTTTACAAAATTATCAAACACATCCGCACCGAAAGAAGTCCTCAGTGTTATCCACTTTACTGGTTGTATTTCGGCGAATACATTACCAAATAAACGGGTGGTGAGGTTTTGATCGTCCTGGTCCCTCGTAAGGTTGGCAATAGGATTAGAACCGTTACCCGACTGGCCTACGCCGTTTCCGCCAAACCCTCCTTTGATGTCATACACCGGAACATAAGGCACCATACGGTAAGCCCAAGACCAGGCGCCGCCTTCACCCCTTTGCTCGCCGCCAAGCCTTGTCTGGTAGCTTAGCTGTGCGTTTTCGCCTATCCGTAACCATGAGGTTGGCTTAAAGGATGTGTTGAAACGGACCAGGTAACGTTTGAAATTTGTCTTGACAATTGTACCTTCCTGGTTAAAATAATTTAAGCCCAAAGCGTAAGTTCCTTTTTCGCTGCCGCCCGTTGCTGTTATCTGGTGGCTTTGCATAAGCCCTTTTTGCAAAATTTCATCAAACCAGTTTGTGCCCTGCGGGCTTGTTTTTAATATCTGGTAAAGGGGGCTGAGTGAATATAAATCCGGGTTAGCCCTTGGATCATTGGCTGCTACGCCGCCTTTAAACGCACTGCTTACAATAATATAATCAGGCACACTGAAACTTGCCGGCGCCCCAAATACAGGATGGCTTCCTGCTCCGCTCCTTTTCAGGTATTCAATATACTCCTGGTTATCGAGCATTTTAGGTACCATATTATCGGTTACTGACTGTACGCCCACATAACCTTCATAAGAAACATCAGCCCTTCCTGCACGGCCCTGTTTGGTAGTAACAATTACCACACCATTAGCAGCCCGTGTACCATAGATGGCTGATGAAGTACCGTCTTTCAATATTTGCATAGATGCCACATCCTGCGGGTTCAGGTTTGATGGATCAGAAGTAGGAACCCCATCTATAACATAAAGGGGTTCGTTGTTACCGCCTGATTGAAAACCGCGGATACGTACAACAGCCGGTGAACCGGGAGCGCCTGTTCCGCTTACTGTAACACCAGTAGCCCGGCCCTGTAACTGGGCGCCGAGGTTAGCTGCAGGGGTTGATTTCAAATCAGCAATATCAACTACCGATACTGCTCCTATAATGTCTTTTTTACGCTGGGAAGAATAACCGGTTACGACCACTTCGCTGAGGCCCCCGGTCCTTTCCCGCATCACTACAGTTACTGTGGTGCTGTTGCTTACATCCACCACTGTTTCTTCAAAGCCAATAAATGAAATAACAAGTGTGTTTCTTCCGGCAGGTACTGAAATGGAGAAGGCCCCGTCTGTACCTGTTGTGGTGGCAACCTTGGTGCCTCTTACAGCAACCGTTGCGCCTGATACCGGCAAATTGTCTGAAGCATTGGTAACCTTACCGGTTACATTTTTTTGTGCCAATGCCGAAGTAGTGAAAAGAAGGAAAATTAACAACACAGGCAAGATTCTTGCCTTGCTGGGCAGGAGTTTTTGTTTCATACGACAACGCAGTTAGAGTTGGTTAAAAAATAAATAACTATTTGAACCCGCAGGTTATAAATCTCTTTGCGAAAATTACTTATTGATTAATCCGGGTTTACGGTAAAACTCATCACCCTATTCAATTGCTCGGTCCGCTTATATCCCCGGATGATAAACACATCACTCCCCTGCTATTCATTTTATCATCAATAAGCAATATGGCTATTTAAAGAACTAAATTAGGTTACAATGATTTTTTACAAATTGGATAAATGAAATTTTTCTTGGACAAATGGAACATTTTGTGGAAATTCAATGCGGCACAGACCTTTAAATAATTCTACACTTCCAAATATTTTACAGAATTAAAGGGAAACACCTGGCCAGTAAATTTTTTTTTATGGCAACTGTAAGAAAGAAACCACTCCGCTACGGCCTGTATGGCGAAGAAGATTTTTTGCGGCCCGACTTTATGCACTGCCAGACCATGGAGTTCAGGCCGGAGATAAAAGACCGTATTATTAAAGAACACATACACACTTCACTTTTCCAGGTTTTTTTTGTTGAACAGGGCAGGCTGGATTTTATTATTGAGAACACAAAACGCATAGTAAAGGGGCCTGCCATTGTTACCATCCCTGAAAACACTTTGCATGGTATGAAGGGGCATAAAGGATTAGCAGGCAAGGTACTCACCCTCTCAACCTCTTTCCTCGAAATACTTTTTAAAAACTCCACGCAGGCTTTGCTGGAATTAAGCAGCACACAGTTTTTAACTGAATCCGATAATAACAGTTCATTTAAAATTATCGGGCAAATTATTGATAACCTTAACCACGAAATAAAAGAGAGCCTGCCGGAGAAAAAACTGGTAATACAAAGTTATTTCAGCCTTATACTGAGTTTAATTTACCGGTTGCTTAAAAAAAGGGCAGAAAAATTAGTAACAACAGATAACCGTGATACCCGTTACTTCGCCCATTTTCAAAAAAGTGTAAAGCAATCCTATACACCCATGAAATCAGTGAAACAATATGCCAGTGAATTAAATATTACCAGCGTTCACCTGAACCGTATTTGCCGGGCTACAGTATGCAAGTCAGCATTACAAATCATTCATGATTTCCTCATACTGGAGGCTGAAAAATTTCTTACGCATACAGATTACAGCATTTCAGAAATCGCATACCGGCTGAATTTTGACGACCCTGCATACTTTTCGAGGTTCTTCAGCAAATATGTGGGGGTATCGCCGAAGAATTACAGGACAAAAAGCTGAATTATAGTTTTGTCGCATTATAAGCCGCCGGCACATCCGAAAAATCTTTTTTCATCGCAGAAAACGTATCTGCTTGGTTTCTCCCTTTACCTTTATCATCTTTCTTAAATAACCAACAAATTGCGTCATGAAAAAAATAACGACTTGCCTGTTGGCAGCTATTGTAATCTGCATCTCTGCCTTTTCACAATTGCAAACGGGAGAAAATATTGCCGTCACCAATACCAATAGCGGTAAAGTACGTGGCTATATTCACAATAGCATCTTTACTTATAAAGGCATTCCGTATGCTGAAGCAAAACGCTTCGAAGCACCTCAGAAACCAAAAGTATGGCAAGGCACCCGCAGTTCATTGACGTATGGACCTGTTGCCCCTTTAATGGATCCTCCTACTTCTGTTCAGGATGAAAGTGAATTTGTATTTCATCATGATTGGGGATATACAAGTGAAAACTGTCTTGTATTAAACGTATGGACACCGGGCATCAACGACGGAAAGAAAAGACCTGTTCTATTCTGGATTCACGGAGGTGGTTTTACAGCAGGCTCTTCACAGGAGCTTCCCTCGTATGATGGTGAAAGCCTGGCAAAAAAAGGAGATGTTGTTGTTGTTTCTATTAATCATCGTTTGAATATTCTTGGCTTTCTTGACCTATCAGCTTATGGTGAAAAATACAAACACTCTGCTAACTCAAGTGTATTGGACATGAAAATTGCATTGGAATGGGTAAAAGACAATATTTCAAATTTTGGCGGTGACCCGGGCAATGTTACCATATTCGGTCAATCCGGTGGCGGTGCAAAAGTCAATACATTGATGGCGATGCCATCTGCAAAAGGATTATTTCATAAGGCAATCAATCAAAGTGGCTCTTTCAGAATGAATATGCTGGAAAAGACAACTACACAAGCCATCACTGCAGAAGTATTAAAAGCACTCAATTTGCAAGCTGACCAGGCCGATAGTTTGCAAAAAATACCTTTTGCACAAATAAGTGATGCCGGTAAAAAAGCGCTGAAGGTGATAGCTGATAAAATGAAAGCAGAAGGTAAACCTATTCCCGGTTTTGGATTAAGCTGGGGGCCCAGTGCAGATGGAGAAGACCTGCCTTATCAACTTTTTTCAAAAGAAGCATTTGAATTGTCTAAGAATGTCCCGTTGATGATTGGTACTGTGAAAAATGAATTCATGCCTTCATTGTTTTCGGGCATGAGTAATGCACCGCTTGAAAAGATAATGGATTATATCAAAAATCAACAAAAGGACAAAGCCGACGCATATCTTGCAGCAGTTAAAAAAGCCTATCCTGACGATACCAAACCATCTGACCTGATAGATGTAGATGTAATATTTCGTCCCGGAGCTGTTCACCAGGCAAACGAAAAATCTTCATTAAGTGGAGGTGCTCCAGTTTATATGTACCTCTTTACCTGGCAATCGCCGGTACTTGATGGAAAATACAAGGCACTTCATTGCATGGAACTGCCTTTTGCATTTAACAATATTCACCGATGCGAAGAAATGACCGGCGGTACGAAAGAAGCTTATGCATTAGCCGATAAAGTAAGCGGAGCCTGGATCAATTTTGCCAAAAATGGTAATCCTAATCATAAGGGTTTACCCAACTGGCCTGCTTATAATTCAACTAATACATCTACTATGCACTTAGATAACAAATGCGTGGTAAAACCGCAACTGGATAAAGATTTGTTTGAGCTGGTAAGGAACCCCCAAACCCCCTAAAGGGGGCTTGCTGATGCACAGCCCTCGCTTATTTAAGCATTCCTTTTAAATAATAGAATTATTGCTATGTGATGATTAAAGAAATGAAGCTGATGCGATGGTTGTATAGTTGATTAAAGATTTGCAGCACCGTCCTTCTCCGTCGAAGAAGGATAAGAGGATGAGGTCTGACGAGGCAGTAGCGCATACAGAACCCCGAACAGAGCGTAACAGGCGATGATAACAGCAGTGAAGCTGGCTTTATAAACTAATTCAGAAATTCAACTATAACTGTTATGAAAAATTGCGGATTGCTTTCCATTGTTTTCCTTGTTAGCCTTTATACAAGTGCACAAAGCAACTCAGGAAAAATAGTTACCCGTTTTATCAACTCATCTTATTTGCAGAATACCGGCGGCGAAGACCCAAACCGAAAAATTTCAGTTTATCTTCCTCCCAAC
>JANRKT010000048.1:0-2841 GCA_033763355.1 Chitinophagaceae bacterium
ATCATATGGTAAAAATCCCTCCAGATCAGTTCATTTAAAAAGCTTTCATTAAGTGATACCGCAACTTTTGCCAGTTCCCTTATGCTGATGGTTCCAAAACGAAGGTGAACACTCAGCCGGGATGTTCCTTTTATTGCAGGATAATCCCTTCTCTCTTTGTAATGACTGATGATGTCTTTCTCAAAAACTTTTGAAGGGAAAGGCAAACCGGTTTTTTTAAACCCCATCTCCTCCAATGAAGGAAGGGTTTTTACAGTCTGCTTATAAAAATGGCTGAAATATTTTTCAGTTGGATAACTTTTCAGGTAAAAATCATTCAATACAGATTTCCACCTGCGGCTGTAGGGAGTAAATACAGTATAAGGTTTTCCGTCGTCTTTTAAAATTTCATCTTTCTCAAAAATCACCTGGTCTTTAAAGCTGTACAGCGAAGCTCCGGCTTCGCTTAGAAGGTTTCCTATAGCAGCATCCCTTTCTTGTGCATAAGGTTCGTAATCGTGGTTGGTAAAAACTTTCTCAAAGCTGTATTTTGATAAAAGCTTTTTATACACTTCCGGTGGAAAACCGTAATACACTTCCAATGTACTGCCCATCCCGGCCAATTGCTCCTGCAAGTCATGTAAGGCTTTGTGGATAAACTCAACCCTCCTGTCGTCTTTATCTTCCAGTTTATCAAGGATACTCCTGTCAAAAATAAAAACAGGAACGACAGGCCTGCCTTCTTTGAGTGCATGGTAAAGCGCCGCATTGTCGTGCAGTCTCAGGTCCCTGCGGAACCAGAATATATTAACTGAGGGGAACATGCTGTAAGTTTAAACAGGATATCTATAACAGTATCCTTACGGGAAAGTTGAACCTTAAAAAAGTTTTTTTACTATTTCGTTATACAATAACCGGGAAACAGTATTGCCGTAACGTTTCCCGGCAAATTCTTTCACCCATTTTATACCATAAAACGCATTTGTAAGAAAGACCTCATCGGCTTTTTCTAACTCTCTTACTGTAACCTGTCTCTCCTCAAATTTGTAACCTGCCTCTCCTGAAACTTGTAACTTTTCTATCAAATATCTTCTCATCACCCCGGCCACACAGCCTTCACTTAAGGGGGGAGTATAAATATGATTTTCTTTTACAAGAAAAACATTGGCAATGGTTGAATCTGCAACGCGGTCACGAATATTTAAAACAAGACAGTCATTTAATTGGTTTTTTTTTGCATGCAATGCCGCCATGGCATACAATAAATAATTATTGCTTTTCAGGCTGGAGAAACGGTCACAGGTTTTTCTTCCATCAGCAAACACATCAACCAGCAAACCATTTTCATTCCATTGCAGTTTATCTTCATCCAATGGCATGCATTGAATAATGTAATTGGGACGGAGATTGTCCGGATCAAATAAACCGCCGTTGCCACGGAATACATTCAGCCTGACCCTTGCTGCTTTTTCAGCCTTGTTTTTTATACAAAGCTTTTGTATTTGTTCCGCAAGGAAAGATGTCGTAAAATGTTTGGGGATATCAAACCGGAGTAATTGCAGCCCAGCAAACAACCGTTCAAAATGGTATGCGGCAAGGGGTATTCTTCCATTTGAAAGCCGCATGGTTTCAAACAACCCGTCACCGTAGCGGAAAGAACGGTTATCCGGGCCGATAACTGTTTCGTCATCATTATAAAATTTACCATTGTAAATGAAAAACCCCTGCACGGGTACTAAATTAAATGAAAAAACCACTCACCTGTAAAAGGTTGGTGGCTTATAGATTTCAAAAGAAAATTTAATTAATGTTTTTTCTAAACTACCCTCAAGGAGCGGGGTTTACCTGCTTTCAATCAGTCCGCTTTTAACAGCGTACATCACCAGGCCGGCCATTGATTTGGCCCCTGTTTTTGACTTCAGTTTATCACGGATGGCTTCTACAGTGCGGGGGCTCAGGTCAACCATATCTGCAATTTCTTTTGTGCTTTTCTCATCGCACATCAGCTTTAATATGGTAATTTCCTTTTCAGTCAGTTTGGCGTCTATAGGCAAATTTGATTCTACCTGTCTTTTTACCCTTAACCCGTCAATCAATGCTTTATTGGTAAGCGCATTAAAAAAGTATTCCTGCTCATATACCGTTTTTACCGCCTCGTAAATCACTTCCGAATCGGAATTTTTGGTAAGATATGCATTGGCGCCAAGTTCCATTAATTTGGAGATCATGGAATGATCGTTGTGCATGGTAAGCATCACTACCTTTATTTCCGGGTACAGTTTTTTAATCTCCGGAAGGGTGGTAATACCATCCATAATGGGCATCTGGATGTCGAGCAGTACAACGTCTGGCTGGATGTGTTTGAGCAGGTTGAGGAGCTGCATGCCATTATCTGCTTCTGCAATCATTTTAATGTCCTTCTTCATGGAAAGTGCTGTTTTTACACCTGCTCTGAAGAGTACATGATCATCAGCAATGGCAACTTTAATCATTTCCCCGGGTTCTTCGCGTTTCATTGGATTAAGCATTTTTTAAACTGTTATTACAGGGTTGTATGATGATATTACTAACGCAATTTTAGCGCAAATATTGGATAATCAGGGAAAATGCCCTATCGTAAAAATACTCATTTTGTTCACTGCGGGATTTGCGGATAAAAATTATGTTTGATCCAAAAATCAAACGCAATCCTCTTTGTTTTTCGTTGTGCCTTAAACAACTGGGGCTGACTAAAAAGGCTCGCTCATAAAACATATAGCCCTGGTTTGAGGGCTATATGTTTTATATACCGATAGGTTTTTTGGCATTGCCTGGCTTTTTATGGCGTGTATGGGTAGTGTAAAACACTTTTTTAAGCCATTT
>JANRKT010000049.1:0-3106 GCA_033763355.1 Chitinophagaceae bacterium
GGGTCTTTTGCAAGGTCAAACAATTTTTCTTTTATCATCCGGTTTTCCGTTTCCGTTTCAGCCCGCATGTTTTCAAGCAAAGTTTTTAATTCGGTTACATACTGGTTTATGGTTTTGTAAAAACTGCTGAAGTCAACAGGCAAAGTACCTGCATTGGCTAAGCGAAGTGTAACACGGCCTGCCGTTTTTGAAAGCGCTAAGCCATACTGATAGCCCGGATCTTTAAAGCGGGTGAAATGATCATACGAATCATAAATGGAATGGTATTCACCTCCGCTGCCCTCCCCTCCAAAGCCCAGGTTCATAGATGCTATACCGAGATATTGAAGAAAGCCCGACCAATCACTCCCGGCACCCAAAGCAGTTAAGGGGATATTTTTATTTCCCAGCATTTTGCTGCGGGAATTTTTATCGGCATCAACCAGCATTCTTGCATACCCTCTTTCCTTAATGGTTACCCCGGTTTGCGGGTCAATTACATCATCTGCAATTTCATTAAAGAAAGTTTCCAGGGTATGCGAACCACCTGCGCCGATAAAACCACGGCTGTTTCCATCAGAATTAATATAAGCCACTGCTTTTTGTTTCAGTTCCTCCTGGTTGTGCTCCACCCATTCGGTAGAGCCCAGCAATGCAGGTTCCTCACCATCCCATGCACAATACACCAAAGTCCTCTTTGGGCGAAATCCTTTTTTAACGAGTTCGCCGATGGCCCTTGCTTCATCCATTTCAGCAACCATTCCGCTTAATGGATCGGCAGCGCCGTTTACCCAGCCGTCATGGTGGTTGCCACGCAAAATCCATTCATCCGGAAATTCACTGCCCGGCATTTTTGCAATAACATTGTATAATGGTTTTATATCCCAGTTGAACTCCAATTTCAAATGCACTTTTTCTTTACCAGGGCCTGTATGATATGTAATGGGCAATGCGCCCCTCCATGATGCAGGGGCTACCGGGCCGCCTAAAGATTGCAGCAATGGCAATGCATCCTCATAAGAAATGGGCAGCACCGGAATTTTCATTATTGTAATAGCATCTTTCCTGTCAATGCGTTTGGCATCTTTGGTGGCGCCTATACCCGGTGTTAAAGGGTCGCCGGGATAAACCGGCATATCCATTACTGAACCGCGTTGGGCGCCAAACTTTGGGCGGAACGGCCCATCCGGATAAACATCACCCTGTGCATAGCCGTCATCTTCGGGATCACTGTAAATAATGCAGCCCACAGCGCCATGCTCCGCTGCCACTTTAGGTTTAATGCCACGCCATGAACCACCATATTTTGCAATAACAATTTTACCTTTTACGCTCACCCCCATTTTTTCCAGTTCTTCATAGTCGGCAGGTATGCCCCGGTTCACAAAAACAAGTTCGGCAGTTACATCGCCATCTGCAGAATAAGCGTTATAAGTTGGCAATTGTTCCGTTTTCTGACCGCTGGTTTTATCTGCAGCAAGGGCGGGTTCTTCCAGCTTTGCTTTAAAAGGTTTTGCACCCAACAGTTCAAGCACCCTTGTTTTGGGTGTAGGAAACAGCACATGGTATTCTGCAATTTCCGTTTGATAACCCCATTGCTTAAATAAGTTAGCCATGTATTCTGCATTGGCTTTATCATGCGGGCTGCCCACATGGTGCGGCCGTGACGACATGAACTTCATCCATTCATCCTGTTTTGCAGCGCTCAGTTGTGCATCAAACTGCTTTTCCCAATCCAATTGCTTTGCTGCATCCGCATTGGTAAAGCCCATTAATTTTTGGGCATGTAAGAAAACAGCGGGAAGAAAGCAGAAATGAATAAACAGCAAAAATTTTCTCATATACTTTTTTGTTTTTTGCCCGATTTGAGCGGCTCTATTCGACATAATTATTTTTTACTGAATTTTTATATTCTGGAAATACCTCTGAAAATTCTGTCCATTTTAAACCGCCCGGTAACATACTATTGCTGAATTCAAGATGAATCACACGTCATTTCCTTTTATTTGTTGTTCTGCCTGAAGCATGCAAAAGTAATGGCTGCATAATCATAATTCCACCTTTTTTTACTCTGCAAATATTTTCATTTTCGCTTTGCCAATCTTTTTTTCCGGTCTGTAAATTCCCTTAAGATGTGATCCCGGAATAACTTTTAAAGCGCCGTTGTTTTCATCCGTATCATCAACATGAATGCGGATAGTAAAGTTATTTTGCAACATATGCAAAGGGGGCTGTACGGCAAAATGATTTTGTTTGACAGTCCAGTTGACGAAGCCCTCGATTTCATTTTTTTTATCTACTGCAATAGTCAAGTCCTGGTGATATGCTACAAACCAGTTAGATTGTTCAGGTTTATCAAAATAAACTGACTTTACAATAAAGTAATCTTGCCCAATAAACTGTTTTATAATCGTACAAAGCTTTTCATTTAAAATCAATTGCCGTATTGCCGGAACTTCTTTTAAAAATTGCCTGATGGCGAAAAGGTCATTTGTTTTGCGGAAATTGGGGTTTGATGTGTCAAGGTGATTCAGTAATAATACGAGGCTATCAGTTTCTTCTGATGAAAATACATCATCAATAATTGTAAACCCTTCAGATAAAATTTGTTCTTTGTTTTTGTATAAGCTATTCATACAGATTTCAAGAATTAGAAGAAGGTGGCAGGTACGCCACTACTGCAGCAATCCCCGCACAAGCCCCCCTGGGGGATTGAGGGGCTGCCTTACAAATTCTTTATCTCCCCGATCAGGTCAAGCAATACTTTCTTTGCATCGCCAAACAGCATCGAAGTTTTTTTACGGAAGAACAAATCGTTTTCAATGCCGGCATAACCGGGCTTCATGCTGCGTTTGTTCACAATAACATTTTTGGCCAGCTCAACATCCAATATCGGCATACCGTAAATCGGCGAAGCAGGATCTGTTTTGGCAGCCGGGTTTACCACGTCATTGGCGCCCAATACCAGCACCACATCAGTTGCAGTAAACTCCTCATTGGCCTCCTCCATTTCTTTTAATTTATCATAACTCACATCCGCTTCCGCCAGCAATACATTCATGTGGCCGGGCATGCGGCCGGCAACAGGATGTATGGCGTATTTTATTTCCACTCCTTTTTCTTCCAG
>JANRKT010000050.1:0-4810 GCA_033763355.1 Chitinophagaceae bacterium
TAACAGGGATTGGAGCAGCTGCAAAAGCTAATACCAATACCACTTCCGCTCCCGAAAAAGAAGTATTTAATGTGGAGACCGACCAGGAAGTGCCGCTTTTTTCAGGTTCTGTAAAATATGGCGGGCTTGTATTTATTGCTGGTAAAGGAGCTCATGTGGCGCCATTCGAGATCAAAGCACATACAGAAATTGTTCTTAAAGAACTGGAGAAGGAACTAATTAAAGCAGGCTCCTCAATGGAAAAGGTTTTGAAAGTTACTGTATATCTTAATGACATTGCCGATTACAAAGCCATGAACGAAGTTTACAGGGGCCGGTTTGGAAAAAATCCACCGGTGCGTTCAACAATAGCAGTAGCTAAAGGAGGTGTGCCTGGTGATTCGCTGGTAGAAATGGATTGCATTGCGTACTTATAAATGATTGCGTCATGCAATCTTCAAATTAACATTATCATTTAAAAAAAGTAAACTGCTTATGAAAAGAAGGGATGTTGTAAAAAGTTTATCACTTCTTCCGTTGGCTGGTGGAGTTGCAGGAGCAATAGCGCCTTTTGAATCAGTCAACGCATCGCCACCCGATGCTAAAAAAAGAGACCTTTTCAAAGAACTGGGTGTAAGAACTTTCATTAATGCAGCCGGAACGCTAACCTATATGACAGGCTCTTTGATGCATGATTATGTTTTGGATACCATTCGAGGTGCTTCCAAAGATTTTTGTTTGCTTGATGAATTGCAGGATAAGGTTGGTGAACGGATTGCAGCAATGGTTCATTCGGAATCAGCAGTAGTAACATCGGGGGCATTTTCTGCATTGACGTTAGGTCTTGCTGGTGTGCTGGCCGGTATGGATTTGAAAAAAGTGGAACAGCTTCCTCATCTTGAAGGGTCGGGAATGAAATCGGAAGTGATCTGCCAGAAAGGACATGATATTGTTTACAATCATGCATTTCTCAACACGGGTTGCAAGGTTGTATTGGTTGAAACGACAGCGGATGTTGAAAAAGCAATCAGTGAAAAGACTGCATTGCTGAGTTTTATCAATATCCTGGCTGATAAAGGAAAGATCAAACATGAAGAATGGATTGCTTTGGGAAAGAAATACAATATCCCCACCTGCATAGATATAGCTGCTGATGTACCGCCTGTATCCAATCTTTGGAAATTCAATGACATGGGTTTTGATTTTGTCGTGATATCAGGAGGCAAAGCCATTCGTGGCCCGCAAAGCGCCGGTTTGCTGATGGGCAAAAAACATATTATTGATGCAGCCCGTTTGCACATGCCGCCACGGGGGTTTACTATTGGCCGCGGCATGAAGGTGAATAAAGAAGAGATACTCGGGATGTATGTGGCGTTGGAAAGATATATGTCATATGACCATGAAAAAGAATGGAAACTGTGGGAAAAAGGCATCGCTCATATTGAAGATGCAGTGAAGCCGGTCAATGGCATTACTACACAAGTGATCGTTCCCCCATTGGGAAATACAACGCCAACCTTAGAAATTTCATGGGATATTAATAAATTGAAATTATCAGGAAAAGACCTGCAGGAAAAATTGCGCAAAGGCGATCCCTCCATTGAAGTAGGGGGTGTGCAGGATAATAAAATTTCCGTCACTGTTTGGGTAATGAAACCCGGCCAGGAAAAAATTGTTGCCAGTAGACTGAAAGAAGAACTTTCTCTTGCAGCAGGCTGATTAAATGCATTGCAATGATCATGAATAATACAAGGCTGTTTGCAATTTCATTGATCAGTTGTTTTGTCTTTTCTTTTTCATCAATTATTTCCTGTAAATCTTCAACAAAGTCAGATGCAGCATGGAAAGCCCCCGATGATGCTCATGAACGGACAAATCCATTTGAAAAAAATACAGCGGCATTACAAAAAGGAAAGCAATTGTATAATTTGTATTGTTCATCCTGTCATGGTGAGACCGGGTTTGGTGATGGCGCCGCAAGAGGGCCTCTTGGTGTGAAGCCGGCTAACTTTCATGATGAAAAAATAAAAAAGCAAAGCAGCGGCGATTTATATTGGAAACTAACTACCGGCCGGAAAGATATGCCTGCGTTTGAAAAAATTTTATCAGAAGAACAGCGCTGGCAACTCGTTTCCTATATCAGGGATATTCCTGATAAACCCGTCCTAAAACTGCCCATTGCATTGCATCCTGGTATTAAAGCAGAACATTTTATGGCTGTTGAACCGGAGGCTGTGAGGATTTTACAACATCCGGCAAAAGGCGATCTTTGGTACACCACATTTAATGGAAATGTATTTCGGATAAAAAATGATAGCATACCGGTTTCCCAACTGGTATTTTCAGTACAGGATCATGGCATTGAAGTGTTGCAGGGAGGGGCTTTTTTAAACAATTCTGTTTTTTTATGCGGCAATGTTTATTCTGCTGATAAAAAAAGTATCAAAGGAAGAATGGTTCGCATTGATCTTGACTCTGCAAAACAACAACCAATGACCGTTGTATTTAATACGGTAGAATACGGCGCTAATAAAACAATCTATGATCATGGCTGGAATGCGTTGGTGATTAGCCCCGATAAGAAATACATTTATGTGAACAGCGGAGCAAGAACCGATCATGGGGAAGTGCAGGATAATGGCGGCCTTTATCCAAAGGCAAGAGACAATGCACTCACGGCAAAAATTTTCAGGTTTCCTGTAGATGCAAAAGATCTGTTGCTGCCGGATGATGAAGCAAAACTAAAAGCTGATGGTTATCTGTATGCACAAGGTATCCGCAATGCTTACGATCTTAACTTTGATACAGATGGTAATCTTTTCGCTGTTTCTAATTCGGCAGATTATGATTATCCCGAAGACATGTTCTGGATAAGGAAGGATCATCACTATGGATTTCCATGGATAATGGGTGGTTTGGAAAATCCACAACAGTACGAAGACTGGAAAGCCGATGCAGACAGCGACCCGTTTATCAGCAAATCATCTCATTCATGGAGAACAAACTATTACTATTCTGATCCTGAGTTTCCGCCAAGGCCAGCGGGTATTAAGTTTTCTCCGGGTGTACAAAATTCAGGCCCCGATGCAAATGAGTACAGAGGACATTCGGGAAAAATTCAGGATGGTGACCAGACAGGGATTGCCATTAGTACATTTACAGCACACAGTTGCCCGCTTGGATTGGTTTTCGATGCCAAAAAAATCTTATCCAAAGATTTTAAAGGCGATGGGTTTGTGCTCCGTTATACATTGGGAGAAAGATCGTCATTGATGAAACCTTTTACAAACGAAGGAGCCGATCTGTTGCATCTCGATATGGTGTATGATGAGGTAACAGGTAATTTTGTGACAAAAACAAAACGGCTGATTGAAGGTTTCAGGGAACCTGTTGATGCAATAATGGTTGATAACATTATTTACATTATCGAATATGGGGGCCATGGAGGGAATATATGGAAGATAAGTCTGCCTGTTGATGCTAAATCAGCCAATAAAACAAATAAGAGGTTTTAAAACAAATGCTATGGGAAAAATAATTCTGTTTCTTTTTCCCTTTTTATTCAATTCTGCTTTGCTGTGGCCGCAATCATACAGTATTGTGATCAAAGGGGGACATGTAATTGATCCGAAAAATAACATTAATGCAGTGATGGATATTGCCATCCATGACCGGAAAATTGTCAGGGTTGCAAAAACTATTGATGCAAAGGAAGCAATCCAGGTTGTTGATGCAAAAGGTTTGTATGTAACACCGGGCCTTATTGATATTCATACACACAATTTTGCCGGAACAAATCTCAATCAATCATACATGAACGGGCCGGGTGGCGTTGTTCCGGATGCGTTTACTTTCCGCTCAGGTGTTACAACAGTTGTGGATGCGGGCAGTTCAGGCTGGCGAAGTTTTCATGAGTTTAAAAAAAATATTATTGACAGATCGCAAACAAGGGTGCTTGCCTTTCTGAATATTGTGGGAGAGGGTATGAGAGGCGGCAAATACGAACAGAACCCGGATGATATGAATGCAAAGCTTACCGCTGACACGGCAATGGTTTACAAAAATATTATTGTTGGTATCAAACTGGCGCATTACCAGGGCGCTGATTGGGCCCCGACAGACAGGGCTGTTGAAGCGGGAAAGATAGCAGCCATTCCTGTGATGATAGATTTTGGAGGAAGCACACCGCCTCTTTCCATTGAAGAATTATTTTTCAAACATCTTCGTCCCGGTGATATTTTTACGCATTGCTTTGCAAAGTTAAATACCCGTGAATACATTATTGACTCGCTAACACAAAAGCCAAAACCATTTGTTGTTGAAGCGCAGAAAAAAGGAATTGTCTTCGATGTAGGTTATGGTGCCGTTAGTTTTTCTTTTTCACAAGCTATACCTGCAATAAAAAATAATTTTTATCCCAACTCCATCAGCACCGATCTGCATTCGGGAAGCATGAATGGGGCGATGAAGAATTTATTAAATGTGATGTCTCATTTCCTTGCCATGGGCATGAACCTGAACAACGTGATAAAAGCAACCACTTTAAATCCTGCAAAAGAAATCAACCGGGAAGAATTGGGAAATCTTTCCGTGGGGTCAGTTGCTGATGTAGCGATTTTAAATTTAAGAGAAGGTCAATTCGGTTTTTTTGATCATACGGGCTATAAAATAGAAGGTAATAAACGACTGGAATGTGAAATGACCATTAAAGGCGGAAAAATTGTGTATGATTTAAATGGGCTTGCAAAGCCTGTTATGGTTCACGGAAACAGGTAACGGATCAATGCCTCTTTCACCAGATGGTATTTATCCCGCAGAGCCGGTAACTTCA